>NZ_JAHCAP010000020.1 GCF_019634815.1 Dokdonella sp.
TCGCTGATCGCATGGCGGCGCATGTCTTGGAATCCGGCGACATCGTTTTTGGACGAAAGGGGGCGGTCGACCGCCACTTGCTCGTCACTCCGGAGTGCGCGCAGTGGATGCAAGGGTCGGACTGCATTCGGCTGCGACTAAGTGGCGACGTGCTGATTCCTCGTTACGTCTCCTACGCGATGCTGGAAGAACCGCATAAAAAGTGGATGCTTGCCCAGTGTGGCAACAAAGCAACGATGGCGTCGTTGAATCATGACGTTATCAAGCGCATCGAGATCTTCGTCCCTCCGGTGCCGGTGCAGCGCGAAATCGTAGGTGTACTTACCGCCTACGACGACCTGATCGAAAACAACCACCGCCGCATCAAGCTGCTGGAAGACGCCGCCCGCCTGCTGTACCGCGAATGGTTCGTGCACCTGCGCTTCCCCGGGCATGAGCACGTCAAGGTGGTCGATGGCGTGCCGGAGGGGTGGGGGCGGATGGCGCTGGGCGATGTGCTGACACTGCAACGTGGGTTCGATCTACCTTCTGGTGCGCGTGTCGAAGGTGAGATCCCGATCTTCGCTGCAACTGGCGTGCACGGCAGCCACAACAAGGCGATGGTCAGTGGCCCCGGTGTGATTACGGGACGAAGCGGATCATTGGGCGCGGTTTCGTATTCGCCGGGTGACTTCTGGCCGCTGAATACCACACTCTGGATCAAAGAATTCAAACGTGTCGCGCCGGAGTTTGCTTACTTCCTTCTATCCGTCCTTGGGCTGGAGCAATACAACGGCGGCGTTGCCGTGCCGACGTTGAATCGAAACGATGTGCATCGCATCCAAGTCAACTTGCCTTCGCAAGCGCTGATGGACGAGTTCAATGAGTTTGCCTTGTTGCAGTTCCGGCAAGTTGCCACACTTACCCAGCAAACCGAAAAACTCCGCCAAGCCCGCGACCTCCTGCTCCCTCGCCTGATGCGCGGCGACCTCGCGGTGTAAACCAGGTCACAACCTGCCGGCCAGCCTTGCCAGCAGATCCATGCGCTCATGCAGAATCGCCACGACCAATGCGGGCGCGTTGTCGCGCGGCAGGCAGAAGACGTAGTGGTGCCCGCAGTGCGCCACGCGCAGCGCCGGATGAATCTCGCCCAGAGCCTTGAATCCGCCCGCGCCGGCGCATAGCCGCTCGATGCCATGCTCCAGTTGGCGAATGTAACGACGAACCTGTGCATCGCCCCATTGCTTGCGGGTATGGCCAATGATGCCGCGCAGATCGGCCGCCGCCGCGTGCGTCAGCATATACGCCTTCACCCTTGGCGATCCTGCGCCAGCTCCTCTTCAAGAATGTCGCCGATGCGCTGCTCGGACACCTTGCCCGCCAAGCCCTCGCCGATACGCGCTGTCAGCAAGTCGTTCAGCCCTCGCCAAGCCTGATCGGCCTCGGCGTCGCCGGGGAACAAGCGTTCCAGCGTGTATTGGCGAATGGTTTTGCCTTGCAGGGCGGCCAGAGCCTTCAGGCTCTGGTGCTGTTGGTCGGTCATGTCGATGGTCAGACGGCTCATGGGCAATCCAGGACAATGATTACAAACCCACATTACTACATATGTTGTGCGACGCCACTCAGGTTGTGGTTTGTTGCTCCCCCGCCTGATGCGCGGCGATCTCCAGCTTGTCTAAATGGCTTATTAATAAGCCTTAACGCTTGATTTGGCTTATTCATAAGCCTATATTGGCCCCATGGCCAAGCCCGCCGCCCGCACCTATTCCCGCACCAGCCAACAGGCCCTACGCCTGCTGGGCGCCCTGCTGCGCGCCGCCCGCATCGAAAAGAAGATGGGCACGCAGGCCCTGGCCGAGCGCGCCGGCATCTCCCGCGACCTGTTGCGGCGCATCGAAAAAGGCGACCCGCGCTGCGAGATCGGCGTGGTGTTCGAGCTGGCCGCCATCCTCGGCGTGCCACTGTTCGAACCGGAACCGGGGGCGCTGCAGCGCCGTCGCCGCGAGGTCGAAGACCGGCTCACCCTGCTGCCCAAGGCCGTGCACGCCCCGCGCGAGGAGGTGAAGGATGACTTCTGATGCCGTCCGCGAGCCGCCGCGTGAGGCCTATGTGTGGACCTGGCTGCCGGGACAGGCCGAACCGGTCGTCGCCGGGCGGCTGGCACCCACGCCGCTTGGCCTGCAATTCAACTACGGCCGCAGCTATCTGGCGCGAGACGACAAGCTGCCGCTGTACCTGCCGGAACTGCCGCTGCAAACCGGTCTGCTGCCCTTGCCGGCCGGCCTGGCGATGCCGGGTTGTTTGCGGGATGCCGCGCCCGATGCCTGGGGGCGGCGCGTCATCCTCAACCGGATGTTCGGCCGTGAGGCGAGCGCTGCCGATCCCGTGTTGCTGGACGAGTTGAGCTATCTGCTGGAGTCCGGCTCGGACCGCGTTGGCGCGCTGGATTTCCAAGCCTCGGCCACGCAGTACGTGGCGCGTGGCACCGGTTCGGCTTCGCTGGGGGAACTGCTGCAAAGCGCCGAACGGGTGGAAGCGGGGCTGCCGTTGTCGCCAGAACTGACGCAAGCGCTCCAGCACGGCACCTCGATCGGAGGCGCGCGTCCGAAGGCCACGCTGGATGGCGACGGGCGCAAGTGGATCGCCAAGTTCTCCAGCAGTGCCGATGTCTATCCGGTGGTGAAGGCGGAGTTCGTCGCGATGCGACTGGCCGCACTGGCGGGCATCGTTGCCGCGCCGGTGAAGTTGGTGCGCGTGGCCGGCAAGGACGTGTTGCTGGTCGACCGTTTCGATCGCATTGCGGATGGGGACCGCTGGCAACGTCGCGCGGTGGTTTCAGCGCTGACCTTGCTGGGACTGGACGAGATGATGGCCGCGTATGCGAGTTATGAAGACCTCGCCGACATCGCCCGCCATCGTTTCATCGAACCGCGCGCCACCCTGCGCGAGCTGTTCGCACGGCTGGTGTTCAACATCCTGTGCGGCAACACCGACGACCATGCGCGCAACCATGCGGCGTTTTGGGATGGCCGCGCCTTGTCGCTGACACCGGCCTACGACATCTGCCCGCAGCAACGCACGGGACAGGAAGCCACCCAGGCGATGAAGATCCTGGGCGACAACCGCTTCAGTCGGCTGACGGTTTGCGTGGACGCGGCCGCCCGCTTCCAGTTGTCCACGGCGGATGCACGCGGCATCATCGATGCACAAGTGCTGGCAGTGAAGACGCATTGGCGTGCGGTGTGCGACGAGGCGGGGTTGGGCGAGGCCGAGCGCAATGCGCTGTGGGGGCGCCAGTTCCTCAATCCGTTCGCCCTGCAGGACTACGGGGAAGCCTGAGGGGGCGCAACCACGCATGGCCTTGAACGAAGACACCCTGGTCCAGCAGACCACCGCGGACTATCTGCGTGACGCGCTGGGCTGGCGTTCCGAATACGCACACAACACCGAAGTGCTGGGACCGGAAGGCAGCTTCGGTCGCGCCAGCGAAAAGGACGTGGTGCTGACCCGCATCCTCGGCGAAAAACTCATGGCCCTGAACCCCGGCCTGCCGCTGCTGGCCTACCAGGACGCGCTGCGCCAGATTGTGGAAATCGGTGCCGGCCAGAGTGGCATGACCGCCAACAAGGACAAATACCTGTTGCTGCGTGATGGGGTGAAGGTTTCCTTCCGCAAGGATGACGGCAGCATGGATGCGCGCAGCCTGCGCGTGTTCGACTTCGATGCGCCGGACAACAACGACTTCCTGGCCGTGCGCGAGCTGTGGGTCAAGGGCGACCTGTATCGCCGCCGCCCGGACCTCATCGGCTTCGTCAACGGCATCCCGTTGCTGTTCATCGAATGCAAGACCATCCACAAGAACCTGCGCAAGGCCTTTGATCAGAACCTGAAGGATTATCTGGACACCGTGCCGCAGTTGTTCCACCACAACGCCTTCCTGCTGCTGGCCAACGGCAGCGAGGCCAAGGTCGGCGCGCTGGGCGGCAAGTTCGAGCATTTCCACAACTGGAAACGGTTGGAGGAAGCCGCGCCCGGCGTGGTGGACATGGAAACCCTGCTCAAGGGTGTGTGCGACAAGCGCAACTTCCTTGACCTGTTCGAGAACTTCATCCTGTTCGATGACGCGGGTGACCGCACCATCAAGATCGTGGCCCGTAATCACCAATTCCTCGGTGTGAATCGCGCGGTGCGCGCGGTGGGGCAGCGTCAGCAGAACCTCGGCAAGCTCGGCGTGTTCTGGCACACGCAGGGCAGCGGCAAGAGCTATTCCATGCTGTTCTTCACCCGCAAGGTGCACCGGCGCATCGGCGGCAACTACACCTTTCTGATCGTCACCGACCGCGACGACCTGGATGGCCAGATCTACCGCACCTACGTCGGCTGCGGCGTGGTGGGTGAGAACGACGAGGCGCGTGCCAGCGGCGGCGCAAACCTGAAGGACATGCTCACGCAGCACAAGGGCTACGTGTTCAGCCTGGTGCAGAAATTCAATGAGCAGGTGGACCCGGACAATCCTTACTCGCGGCGCGATGACATCATCGTCATCAGCGACGAAGCGCACCGTACCCAGTACGGCACGCTGGCGCTGAACATGCGCAACGCCCTGCCGAACGCCAGCTACATCGGCTTCACCGGCACCCCGCTGATGGGCGACGACGAGGTGACGCGCCGGGTGTTCGGTGATTACGTGTCCACCTACGATTTCCAACGCGCCGTGGACGACGGCGCCACCGTGCCGTTGTACTACGACGCGCGCGGCGAGAAGCTCAAGGTCGCCACCGACGATCTGAACCAGCGCATCGCCGACAAGCTGGCCGAGTTCGAGGACGAGCTGGGCGGCGACCCGGACGCGCAGCGTCGGCTGGAGGCGGCCATGGGCCGCGACTACCACGTCATCACTGCCGGCGAGCGTCTGGACCGCATCGCCCGGGATTTCGTGAAGCATTACGCCGAAGGCTGGGAAAGCGGCAAGGCGATGTTCGTCTGCATCGACAAGCCGACTTGCGTGCGCATGCACGGGCTGATCGAGAAATACTGGACCGAGCACATCCACAAGTTGACGATCGAGCGGAACAACACCTTGGACGATCAGGAGCTGGCCCAGCGATCCCGGCAGCTCAAGTGGATGGGCGAGACCCGATTCGCCGTGGTGGTGAGCGAGGAACAGGGCGAGGTGCAGCGCTTTCGCAACCTGGGGTTGGACATCGAACCGCACCGCCGGCTGATCAAGGAAGGCTGGGTGGTGCCGGGCGAGCCCAAGCCGCTGAGCATGGAGGACGCGTTCAAGAAACCGGAACATCCGTTTCGCGTGGCCATCGTCTGCGCCATGTGGATGACAGGCTTCGACGTGCCGACCCTTGGAACGCTGTACCTGGACAAGCCGCTGAAGGCCCACACCCTGATGCAGGCCATCGCCCGTGCCAACCGCGTAGCCGAGGGCAAGACCAACGGCCTGATTGTGGATTACTGCGGGATCCTCAAGAACCTGCGCAAGGCGCTGGCGACGTTTGCCGGTACCCGATGCGACGGTAGCAGCGACGGCGAAGCAACGGATCCAGCGCAGCCGGAAGAGCGCTTGCTGGAATTGCTGGATGGCGCGCTGGCGGAAACCTGTATCTGGCTGGACAGGCGCGGCGTGCCCTTGTCCGTGATTCTCGAGACCAGCGGATTCCAGCGCAATCGGGCAATCGTGGACATCAAGGAGTCGATCAACGAGAACGATGAGAGCCGCAAGCGTTTCGAGCTGATGGCGCGCGCGGTGCAGGCGCGCTTCAAGGCCTGCGTGCACGTGGCCGGGGTCAATGAGCGGCGTGCGCGTGTGGACGCGGTGATGATCGTCTACAAGTCTCTGCAGGAAGATGTTGACCGAAAGGACATCAGCCACATCATCGAGGCGCTTCGCAGCGAGGTGGACGAGGCGATCGTGACCGCTGATGCGAAGGCGGTTGGCGATGGTGATCCGGATGCCAGGGATCGCTTGTTCGACATAAGCAAGATCGACTTCGACAAGTTGCTCAAGGAGTTCCAGCGCAGCAAGCGCAAGCAGACCACCGTGCAGAGCCTGAAGGCGGCCATCGAATCGAGGTTGGCAAGATTGCTCGCGCAGAATCCGCTACGCAAGAACCTGCAGGAGCGCTACGAGGAGATCGTGGCCGAGTACAACCAGGAAAAGGATCGCGCAACGATTGAAGCGACCTTCCAGCACCTCACCTTGCTGGTTCAGGCCATGAGCGAGGAAGAGCAGCGCGCCGTTGAACTCGGTCTGGACGAGGAGACGTTGGCGCTGTTCGATCTCCTGCGCAAGCCGGATCTGGACAAGGCAGGTATCGAAAAACTCAAGAAGGTCTCCGAGGGCTTGCTGACAACGCTGAAGGCGCGAATCGCCGAGATCGCAGATTGGCAAGCAACCGAAGGTAATCGAGATACCGTACGCGTCACCATCCATGACTTCTTGTACGCGGATGCTACCGGCCTGCCGGTGGATAGCTACAACGAACAGGACGTAGAGGCGAAGACCGACGCGGTGTACCAGCACGTCTGGCGGGTTTACCAAGTCTTGCCGTCTCCCGTTTTCAGCAACTGAAGGTCACGCAGGGAGTGGGTCAGCTCCAGTAGGTAGCGTACAGACTTCAATCACGGACCTTCACGGGTAACATGAAAATGGCAATGGGCCGGCTTCGCCGGCGACTGGGTACTCCTCGGATGGTCGCATCAGTCGACGGGCTGCGATCGGGGTACGCAGCTGTACCGACGAGCGCGCCGCACAGGGAGCACCGCTCACGCGGCTGCGCAGGCAAGCCCGCATGCGCTAGCATTTCCGCATGCAAGAGCATGACCCCGGTGCTGCCGACGCGGCAGACAACCCGCCAGACTGGAACGTGCAGGTCTACCAATGCCTGCACGATCTCGCGCGTCGCCACCTTGCCGGCGAGCGCGCCGACCACACGCTCAACACCACGGCGTTGGTGCACGAGGCCTGGCTCGCGCTGTCGGGCGCGCCAGTGACCTGCGACGCAACGCGGTTCTACCCGTTTGCCGCAACCACGATGCGCCACATCCTCATCGACCACGCGCGTCGCCGCCTCGCGCAAAAGCGCGGCGGCGGTGAGACGCACATCGATCTGGATGTGGTCGAGGTTCCGATCAACGATGCGGCGGGTGAACTGCTTTCGCTCGATCGTGCGCTCGATCGCCTTGCCGATCTGGAACCGCGCCTGTCGCAAGTGGTCGAGTTGCGCTTTTTCGCCGGTCTTTCGGTCGAGCAGACCGCGCAGGTGCTCGAGATCGTGCCACGCAGCGTCGTGCGTGACTGGGCGCGCGCACGCGCCTTCCTGCGCGAGGTGATGGGGTGAACGCCGGCGCCGGCCCGCTGGAGCGGCGCTGGCGCGAATTGGCGCCCCTGTTCGAGCGCGCCTTCGAACTCGAACCCGATGCGCGCGCGGCGTTCATCGACGCGATCGACGACCGCGAGCTGCGCGATGCCCTGCGCAGCCTGCTCACCGACCGCGCTGGCGACAGTCCAATCGATGGTGACAGCGGCCGCTATGCCGCCGAACTCATCGGTTTCGGGCTGGAAGGCCGCCGCATCGGTGCCTGGCGCATCGGTCGTGCGATTGGCGCAGGCGGCAGCGCAACGGTGTTTCTGGCACGCCGCGACGATGGCGCCTACGAACAGAAGGTTGCGATCAAGATCCTGCGCCACGGCATCTACGATGCCTACGAGCGTGAACGCTTCATGCGCGAGCGCGCGATCCTCGCCCGCCTCGAGCATCCGCACATCGCCCATCTGTTCGATGGCGGCCTCACTGCCGAGGGCGTGCCGTGGTTCGCGCTCGAATACGTCGATGGCGCGCCGGTCACGCACTGGTGTGACGCGCAAAAGCTCGATCTCGACGCCCGCCTGCGCCTGTTCGCGACGATCTGCGCAGCGGTCGCCCATGCCCAGCGCAATCTCGTCGTGCACCGCGATCTCAAGCCATCGAACATCCTCGTCGATGGCGAAGGCCGGCTCAAGCTGCTCGATTTCGGCATCGCGCGCCTGCTCGACGATGCCGGCGGCGATGAGCTGACCCGTACGGAAGCGCGCCGGCTCACGCCGGCCTACGCCGCGCCCGAACAGCGCGATGGCGGCGCCGTGACCACCGCAACCGATGTCTACAGCCTCGGCGTGCTGCTGCACGAGCTGTGCACCGGGCAGCGGCCGCAGTTGCTCGCCGATGGCAGCCTGCGCTCGCCCGCGCTCGCCGTCGACGCGAATGCCGCGCAGATCCGGGCGTCCGATCAACGCACGCTGCGTCGACGCCTCGAAGGCGAACTGGGACTGATCATTGCCAAGGCCCTCGCGCTGGATCCGCTCCAGCGCTATGCCGGCGCCGCAGCGCTGGGCGACGAGATGCAGCGCCTCGCCGAGGGCAAGCCGATCCTTGCGCGCGCCGACTCGCGCGCCTATCGCTTCGCCAAGTTCGTGCGTCGGCACCGGCTCGCCTTTGCGGTCGGCAGCGCCTTGCTCGTCGTGATCCTCGGCGCCAGCGCAGCGACCGCATGGCAGGCGCGCGTCGCGCGCATCGAGGCAGCGCGGGCCGATGCGGTACGTGATTTCGTGTTGGCACTGTTCGAAGGCATCACCCCCGACGAGAGCAAGGGGCGTGTGGTCAGCGCGCGTGAGCTGGTCGATCGCGGCGCCGCGCGCTTGAACGAACCTTTGGCTGGTGAGCCCGCGATCGAGGCACGGCTGGCGACGACCCTGGCAACCGCCTATCGACAGCTGGGCGATTATCCCAAGGCCATGCAGTTCGCGCAGCGCGCTCTGACGAGCGCGGACCAACCGGCTGCGCGCAGCCTCGCCCTGGTCGAGCGCGGTCGCATCCATGCCGCGCAAGGCGATTTCGACGGTGCCGAGCGTGACTTGCGCGAAGCCCTGGCACTGGCCCCGGGGAGCAATGGCGGCGAAATTCGCCTGCGCCTGGCCGACGTGCTGGCCGAGCGCGGTCGCCTCGACGAGGCACTGGCGATGGCCCGGGACAACCTGACCCACGCCACCACCCCCGACCAACGCGACCAGGCCCTGGCGATGCTCGGCGGCATCGAGTTCCGCGGCGGCAAACTTGCCGATGCCGCGCGCGAGCTCAATCAGGCGCTCGCGCTGGCACGGGCCAAGCGCGGTGAGACGCACACCCAGACCGCCGCGATCGAACACGACCTGGGCGTGGTCACGCTGCAGCAGGGCGATGCCAAGGCTGCAGTCGCCCTGTTCGAGCAGGCGCTCAAGACACGTCGCGCCTTGCTCGGTGACAAGCACCCCGACATCGCCGACAGTGAATTCAACCTCGGCACCGCCTTGCGCCGCCTGGGCGAGAATGAACGGGCGGGCCAGCTCATCCACGAGGCGCTGGCTATGCAGCGCGAATTGCTCGGCCCGAAACATCCCGCCGTGGCCGTGAGCCTGAATTCGCTGGCAGTGCTGGCCTGGCAGCACGGCGACCTGGACACCGCGATCGCACACCTCAAGGAAGCGCTGGAAGTAGCGACTGCTGCGCAGGGCAAGAGCCATCCCAGCGTGATCGCGATGCGCAACAACCTCGCCGGCATGCTGCGTGTGACCGGAAAGCTCGATGAGGCCGAAACGCTGGCCCGCTCAACACTCACCGATGCCCGCGCAGCGCTGGGCGAGAACCACTACCTTACTGGCGTAGCACAATTGGGCCTGGGTTCGACCCTCGCGGATCGCGGCCAATTCACGGCGGCTCTTGGTGAGGTCAGGCAAGCGCAGGCAATCCTCGCCAAGGCGCTCGGCAGCAACCACGCCGATACCCTCATGGCCCAGGTTGCGCTGGCCGATCTCGAACGCGAGACGGGCGAACTCAAGGCCGCGGCCGACGATGCCCGGCAGGCGCTGGACGCAGCCACCAAGGTCTTGCCTGCCGGCCATCCTCGGCTGGGCAAGGCCTATCTGGTGCTCGCGCGCATCGACGCCCAGGCCGGGGATTGCGCGCGTGCATCGCCCGCCTTCGAAACGGCGGCGCAGGCGCTGGCCAAGGGTGGCGCGTCGATGCGCACCGACCTTGCCGCGGCACAAGTGGGTCTGGCGCAGTGCCTGCGCACCAGCGATCCGGCGCAGGCCGACAAGTATCTCGCACAGGCTCGGGCAACGATTGCGACCCTGCCCTTCGTACCGCCCGCGCTCGCACATGCGGCCGCCAGGCTGCACTGAGCCCTGCCCCGCGGCCGCGTCCGGCGCCCGCGCCAACCAGGTGATCGGCGCCGGAAAAAACCGGAATTTCGACCCTGCCTGTCCTGTGCGCCCCCTTTCTTGCGCCTTGAGGATGGTCCACCCACGAAGGAACGAGGATGGGCGCCGGTCTTGCGCGCGCCACGACATGCGCGCACGCGCTACCGCCGCATTGCCATTTTCCAGACGCCGGATCGCCCGGCCTTGCGCAACAGGAGAGCTCGCGTGAAAAGACTGCTGCTGACGACCAGCATCCTCGCCGCCGGGTGCTGGGCCATGCCCCATGCATACGCCGATCGGCCGGCCACGCCGGCGGAGCGGCAGGCCGCCGGCTTCGATGATCCGGCCATCCCGTACATGATCCGCGAAATGCCCGCAGCGCGTTCGCACATGCCGCGCTCGCCGAAGGGCATTCCGGGCTCGAAGTTCCAGACGCGCCTGGGCGCCGCGTTCCTCGGTCGCACCAGCGACTACACCTTCGGCTTCGCTCCTCCACCGAGCACGGGCTGCGATTCGGGAACCGAGCGCTTTGCCACCGCTGCCTTCGACTTGCCGCAGGGAGCAAGGATCCATTACCTCGATGTCTTCGCTTTCGACGCCAATGCCAGCGACGACATGCTCGTGTTCCTGCAGCAGGTTTGCCAGGACCTCGGCAGTCTCGATCCGCCCGTGGTGACCCAACTGGGCAACACCACGACCAGCGGCTCGGCCGGCAATGCACTGGTGACGCTGGATTTCAGCGCCGCGCCCATCGAGGTCAACCGCTACACCTGCCATTACCTGGTGCGCGTGAACCTGGCCTACCCAAGTGGCGCCTGCACCACCAGCATCGGCCTCGACAAGGCTCGCATCCAGTACACCAATGCCGGCAACTGAGGGAGCAAGCGCCATGAACTCAAAGATCAAATCCTCTTCGGTTGCGGGCTTTGCCTTGATTGCCGCGCTGGCAAGCCAACCGGGCGCGGCGGGCATCCTGTATGGAACCCAATACGAAACCATGATCGGCCGCTCCGGGCACCGCACCAGCAGCGCGCTCGTGATCGACTCCACCGGATACCTCGACGCGGCCTGCCTCAACTCCGCGGGGCCGGGACGCCGCACCATGATCTATCCCTTCGACATTCCCGACGGCTTCGAGATCTTCAAGGTTGAAATCTGGGGCCGGGATGCATCGCCGAGCAATGACCTCGGTTACCGCCTCGTTGAAACCTGCCAGCCATTCCTGTCACCCGGCGTACCGGTCAGCACCAACCTTGCCACGTATTCGACCAGCGGCAGCCCCGGCGAGTTCGTCGCGTTCCTGTTCGCCGACCAGCATGTCGCGATCAGCTCCAGTTGCGCCTACTACGTCGAAGCACGCTTTGCCGCAGACGGCGCCGCCTGTGGCGGCTATGACCTTGCCACGCGCAATGTCCGCATCCTGCTCAATGATCCCGATGTCATCTTCCGCGACGACTTCGGACCCTGAGGACCTGCACATGAAACTTGCCTACGCACTGATTGCCACGGCCGCACTCGCATCGACGAATGCGATTGCCCAATCCCGACTCGTGCCGGTGCAGGATCCTGCCGAGCTCGCTGCTGCAGGGTTCCCGCCCGATGCGGCCAATGTATGGCGCCTGCTGGACACCAAGACGGCAAGCAACTCACGGCCGCTCGATCCCGAGGGAGGCGCTCCGACGGTCGACACGTCCACCATCGTAACCGCCGAAGATTTCCACCATAAGCTGAGCAACGGGCAGTATCAGGCCGTGGCTTATGCCCAGCTGCAATGCGATACCGGTTCGCCCTACTTCAATGCAAACCTGCGCTTGCCTTCGGGCAAACGTCTCAAATACCTCGATGTCTGGGGCAAGAACACCTCCGCCTTCCCCATCAAGACGACCCTGCTTTCCGCATGCAAGGCGGACGACACCCCGGGTATGACCACCAATTTGATCCTCGGGCAGTACACATCCGCTGCTCCGGGCACCGGCGGCTACTCCAGTTGGGTCGAACTCCCCGCCGGGGTGTTCACGGACACCGAGCACTGCGCCTACGAGATCACGATTAGTTTCGGCGATCCGGCGACATTCACGTGTCAGGGCAGCTCGCAAATCTTCTACAAGGCTCGCGTGGTTTGGGACTCCGAGTGATCTGGAGATTGACCCGGGATCCGCGCTCGCACACCGCGGCGCGGACTCGGGCTCATGCCGGCAATGCAAGCCGTGGGCACGCCGATGGCAAGGTTCAAGCGCCCTGATGCAGAGCCTGAACCTCGCGCTGCCTGGCGTTGGCAAGCGGAGGATCGGTTGCCACAGAAGCCGCGGCGCGTTGCGATGCGCGCACGGCCCAGCCGCGTCGCCCGGCGCTGTTCACCAACGCGGCACGCCGGCTTCCTGCGGTAGTTCACCCTTGCGATAGAGCTGCTCGAGACGCGCGACGAGCGCATCGAGCGCGAGTGCGGTTTCGGTTCCATTGACCTCGACCGCACGCGCGATCTGTGCGGCCGTGAGCGGGCGCGTCACCCGTTCGCCCGCGGCCTCGGCAAGCCGGACGGCCAGCTCGGCCAGATGCGCGGCGTAGATGCGTGCCTGGATCGCCTGCTCGAGAAATTCGCGCCGCAGCACGAAGTCCTTGTCCGCCATGTCACACCTCCGCACGATGGCCGCATCGGCAGCGAGTGTACGTCCATCGGCTGATGGTGGCGATCGGCAGCGCATCATCGATGCGCGCGCGACGTGGCGCCGCTGGTGCGACATGCAAGCACCATGCACAATGGGCCGATGCGTATCTGTGTCTATTGCGCGTCCAGCGCCGCGGTCGATCCCGTCTATCTCGAAGCTGCTCGCAGCCTGGGCGACACGCTCGCGCGCGCCGGCTGCACGATCGTCTATGGCGGTGGCGGTACCGGCCTCATGGGCGCGCTCGCCGATGGCGCGCTGGCCGCGGGCGGCGAGGTCATCGGCATCATCCCGCGCTTCATGGTCGAGGTGGAGTGGCAGCACCCGGGCGTGGGCGACATGCAGATCGTCGAGGACATGCGCGAGCGCAAACATCGCCTGCTCACCGGCTCGGATGCGGTGATCGCATTGCCGGGTGGCTGCGGTACCCTCGAGGAACTGTCCGAGGCACTCACGCTCAAGCGCCTGGCGCTGTACGCCAAGCCGATCGTGCTGCTGGACATCAACGGTTTCTATGCGCCGCTGGAACGCTTCCTCGAACAGATGATCGAGCAGCGTTTCATGAATCCCGAGCATCGCGGCTTGTGGACGCGCGTGACCCGCGTCGATCAGGTGCTGCCGACGATCCGCGCAATACCCGACTGGGACGTCAACGCGCGCGATTACGCGGCGGTGCGCTGAGCAGGCGCGACGGCTTCAATCGAAACGACTGAGATCGCGATCGCTGTCCGCGCGACCACCACCGCCGTCACCGTCGGGATCGTCGAACAGGCTCATCGCCGCTCCGTCACCGCCTTCGTCGCCTTGACCGCGAGTGGAGGCTTCGCTGGCCGCCTTCTGCTTGTCCCAGCGCGTGCGCAGGATCGGATTGGCCGACTCAGCCGCCTCGAGTGCGCTCACCAGTTCCTGGCGCTGCGCCTCGGGCACGTCGTTCCAATGGCAGTCGGCGAGTGCGCCGGCCATCGAATACAGCAGGTTGAGGCTCGGCCGGAATCCCGCCCGCTTGACCTTGAGGAAGGCCTCGACCACGCCGATGCGGGCGAGGTCCTCGGTGGTGCGCACGCCGACCTGCCGCAGCCAGGCTGCCGATTTCGGTCCGACATTGCGGATCTTGCTGTCACGTCCACTCATCGCTGCCTCGTCATGCCGCGGCGGCGCGTGGCTGCAATGATTCGATGAAGACCGCACACAGTGCCTGCATCCCACGCCGGTCGTCCTCATCGAAGCGCGCGAGCCGCGGGCTGTCGACATCCCAGACGCCGAGCAGGGTGCCCTGCGCATCGACCAAAGGCACGACGATCTCCGAGCGCGAGGCGCCGTCGCAGGCGATATGGCCGGCAAACGCATTCACATCAGCCACCAGCTGGCTCGTGCGCGTCGCGGCAGCGGTACCGCACACGCCCCTGCCCAGCGCAATGCGCACGCAGGCGGGCTTGCCCTGGAACGGGCCGACTACCAACTCGCGGCCATCGAAGAAATAGAAGCCGCACCAATTGATGCCCTCGAGCGCATGCCAGGCCAGAGCCGCCAGGTTGGCCGCATTGGCGATGCGATCATGCTCGCCATGCAGCAGTCCATGCGCCTGCTGCACGAGCTGGTCGTAGAAGTCGGCCTTGTCGAGGGCTTCGATGCGGGTGGCGGCGAACATGCGGGCGCTCGTGGAAGCAAGCGCCCATTGTATCAGCTGCTGCAAATGCCGGTCGCGGCGTGTATGATGCGCGGTTTCCATCCGTCCATCCATCCATCCGCATTGAAGGATATAACGTCGCGATGAGCAACTACCTCTTCACTTCCGAGTCGGTTTCCGAAGGCCATCCCGACAAGGTCGCCGACCAGATTTCCGATGCCGTGCTCGATGCCATCCTCGCCCAGGACAAGCGCGCGCGCGTGGCCTGCGAGACGATGGTCAAGACCGGCGTTGCCATCGTCGGCGGCGAGATCACCACCAGCGCCTGGATCGACCTCGAAGCGCTGACCCGCAAGGTCATCCTCGACATCGGCTACAACTCCTCCGACGTCGGATTCGACGGCGCCACCTGCGGCGTGCTCAACCTCATCGGCAAGCAGTCACCCGACATCAATCAGGGCGTGGATCGCAAGAATCCCGAAGATCAGGGCGCGGGCGACCAGGGACTGATGTTCGGTTACGCCACCAACGAGACCAAGTCCTTCATGCCGGCCGCGATCGATCTGTCGCATCGCCTGGTCGAACAGCAGGCCAAGGTGCGCAAGCAGAAGAATTCGCCGCTCAAGTGGCTGCGCCCCGACGCCAAGAGCCAGGTCACGTTGCGCTACGAGAACGGCAAGGCAGTCGGCATCGACGCGGTCGTGCTGTCGACCCAGCACAATCCCGAGGTCAAGCAGAAGGACCTCATCGAGGGCGTGCGCGAATACATCCTCAAGCCGGTGCTGCCGAACAAATGGCTGCACAAGGGCACCAAGTACCACATCAATCCAACCGGCAAGTTCGTGATCGGCGGTCCGGTCGGCGACTGCGGCCTCACCGGCCGCAAGATCATCGTCGACACCTACGGCGGCTGGGCCCGTCACGGTGGCGGCGCGTTCTCGGGCAAGGATCCGTCCAAGGTCGACCGCTCGGCCGCCTACGCTGCGCGCTATGTTGCCAAGAACATCGTCGCTGCCGGCATCGCCGATCGCTGCGAAGTGCAGGTGAGCTACGCGATAGGCGTGGCCCACCCGACTTCGATTTCGGTCACCACCTTCGGCACCGGCAAGATCAGCGACGAGAAGATCGAGAAGCTGATCCGCGCGCACTTCGACCTGCGTCCCTACGGCATCATCAAGATGCTCGACCTGGTGCATCCGATGTACCAGTCGACCGCAAGCTACGGCCACTTCGGCCGTACGCCGCACAAGATCAGCTACAAGGACGTCACCGGCAAGACGCAAACTGCCACCGCGTTCTCGTGGGAACAGACTGATCGCGCCGAGGCCCTGCGCAAGGCCGCCGGCATCAAGTAAGCCATGCACTCCGGTGCTGTGCGAAGAAGCGGGCCGCGCAAGCGGCCCGTTTTCGTTGGCCACGTCCCCTGCGACAATCCACGCTCGAATCCGTCACGAAATTCGGGGCCATGCGCGAAACCGATCGTCGCCCGATTGCCGCCCGCAACACGGGCTGGGCCCTGCGTTGTGCGCAATGGCTCGCGCGCAGCGACATCACGCCGAATCAGATCTCGGTGTTCAGTGTGGCCTTCGCTGCTGCGGGCGCGGCGGCACTGCTGAACTGGCCCGACTGGCGTGGCATGGGTACCTGTGCGCTGTGCATTGTGTTGCGCCTGTCATGCAACCTGTTCGACGGCATGGTCGCGCTCGAAGCCGGCCGCGGCGCCACACCGATCGGCGCGATCTACAACGACGCGCCCGACCGCGTGGCCGATGTGCTGTTCCTGGTCTCACTCGGTCACCTCGCCGGCTGCGACTGGCTCGGCTGGCTCGCCGCCCTGCTCGCGGTGCTCACCGCCTACATTCGTGTGCTCGGCGGCACGCTCGGTCTGGCGCAGGATTTTCGCGGACCGATGGCCAAGCCGCAGCGCATGTGGCTGATGTGCGGCGCGTTGGTTGCCGCGGCGCTGCTGCCGACCCACGCATCGAGCATCCTGCTCGGCGCAGCGGCCCTGATCGCCGCCGGCTGCGCGCTCACCTGCGTGCTGCGTTTGCGCGCAATTTCACACGCGCTGCGCGCCCGCACGTGAGCGGCGTGCCGCATCGACACCGCACACGCATCATCCACCTTGTCGGCCACGAAGACCGGGCCACGGAGCGCGTGCGCACGCCGAGGCCAATGCATCGTGTCCTTGCGCCTGCCCGCCTACCTGGCGGCACGCTGCAGGAACGATGCGGCAGTCGTCATCGGCCGGTTCGCCTGCTCGAAACCATTCGCGAAGATGACATCGGAAATCACCGATTCTTCGACCAGCACGAAGATGTCCGAAGCATCGTTGGTGTCGTTGGGCACCAGGTTGCTCGCCTCCGATGCGAAGGCCATCGACAGACCCGAGGCATTCACGGCCAGCGTGTAGCCGGACGCCCCGTTGCCCGGCGCGCCGGCACTGTCCGTGCTGATCATCTGCGGCGCGCCGGCGCCTGGAACAAACACGAAGACCTGCGGGTAGCGGCCTGATCCGGTCCAGTTGTAAAGGCAGGCCATCACCACGCTGCCGATATCGGACACTGCCGAGGTCGAACAACTGTCGTAGTCGGTCGCAGGAATCGCGCTGGGCCGCGGGATGGGCGTGATGGTGTTGGTTTGACGGTCACGCAGGTAGACACCGCTGTTGCCGCTGCAATCCACGCCGTTGGCCGTGCCCAAGCCAGCGTAGCAGGGCACCTTGACAGCCACGTAGCGGCCGCTCGGGGAGATCGCGGGATAGTAGGCGAACGAATTCGGTCCGTTGGGCATGGTCGGACTGCGGCTGATGAGCTCGATGGTATTGGCCTCGAGATCACGCACGTAAGCCTGACCGGTGCCGGCGCCGGCAACCATCGCCGGATCACACAGCATCGCCAGAAAACGCCCGGTGCCGGAGAGCGCATGCGGCAGCAGCGCGCAGGTACCGCCTGACGCAGTCCCATCGGCCTTGACCGAGGCCATCTCGACCTGGCCCGTCTGCATGTCCTTGACATAGATCTCACCGGAACTGCCCGTCGGCGTGGCCGGCAGGTACGCCAGGCTCACGGCCGCGCTCATGTTGGCGACGGTCTGGAACGCGACGTAACGGCCATCGGCCGAGATCGACACGGTGTTGTCTTCGATGCCCGTGCTCGCGGCCTGGCCCGCGGCATTGGCGCTGGCCACTTCCAAGGCGCCGGTCTGGCGGTCCTTGCGCAGTGCCTGCCAGTTCGGACCGTAAGCCGACCGGCTGTAGGTGAGAAAGGCAACATAGCGCCCATCGCCCGAAACCGCGGGCGACTCGCCGCGGAAAAGGCCGCCGCCATCCAGCGATATCGCTTCGATCAGGCCGGTATCCAGATCGATCGCGACGGCGCGGTTGCCGTTGTAGTCGTCGCCGAGCCACTGCTTCGCATCGCTTGTGAACACCACGGTGCGGCCGTCAGCCGATACATCGACATCCGTCGACTGGCCGTTCGGCTCGATGCCAGGGCCAGGCACCAAGCGCCCATAGAGGAAATCGGCATGGGCCAGCCCGGGGCAGGCAGCCAGGGCAAGCAGGCTCAGCAGGGCGGCGGGCAGGCGGGCACGGTTCAAGGACATGGGCGGTATCGCTGTGGCAGGAAGTCCAAGGCAAGAACGCAACTTCGCGTCCGATCCCCTCATGCAAGCCCGCATTGCCAGCACCCGGCAACGGGCATACCGCGGCGCCACCCGAGCCGTCTCATTGGAACGCCCCATGTCCATGCAGATCCGCGACTTGTCCGGACCCGCGCCCACACCGGCGTAGAGCGGAGCTTGCTCTGCTCCCATGCGCCCCAAGCCGAGCGAGCTCGGCTCTACAGGAGCACACCACCGCCGTCGTAGAGCGGAGCTTGCTCTGCTCCCATGCGCCCCAAGCCGAGCGAGCTCGGCTCTACAAAACCCACCGCGTCGTGGAGCGGAGCTTGCTCCGCTCCCGGGCGTCAGGTCGGGCCTTCCGGCCCTCCTACCTCGCGCAGTTGTAGGAGCGACGGCAGTCGCGACCTTCCCGTAGAGCGGAGCTTGCTCCGCTGCGTTTTCCACCCCGTTGCCGCTCCGCGAGCCGAGCGAGCTCGGCTCTACAAAACCCACCGCCCCGTGGAGCGGAGCTCGGCAGAGTCAGTGCCCCCGTGCGGACATCACCTCCAGGACCGCCGGCGCGGTCACGCGCCCTTGCTCCGCGGGATCGAAGCCGTTGGCGAAGATCACGTCGAAAATCACCGATTCTTCCACCAGCACGTAGATGTCGGTTACACCGTTATGGTCATTCGCGTCGGCATTGCTGGCCTCCGACTCCCATGCCATCGACAATCCCGACGCGTTCACCGCGAGTGTGCTGCCGGCCGAGCCGTTGCTTGCCCCGGTGCCGCCGGCTGCCGGGCTGATCAATTCCGGTGCACCCGCGCCAGGTACGAACAGGAATACCTGCGGATAGCGTCCTGCTCCCGCCCAGGTGTTGAGGCAGGCCAATACCACGCTGCCGACATCCGAAATCGCCGTCACGCTGCACGTGTCGTATTCGGTGCTCGGGAGCAGCGCCGGCCGCGGAATCGATGTCGTGGTGCCGGCCTGGCGGTCGCGCACATAGATGCCGCTGTTGCTCGCGATGTTCGCGCCATCGGCATAGCCCAGGCCGCCGTAACCGCGCATCTGGAAGCTGACGAAGCGGCCGCTGGGCGAGATCGCCGGGCGACCGCCGAAGGTGCTCGTCCCGTTCGGAACGGCAGCGTTGCGGCTGATCAATTCGGTGGTGTTGGCCTGCAGGTCGCGCACATAGACCTGGCCAGCGGTCGCGCCGCCGACCATCGCGGGAGAACACAACATGACCACGAGGCGACCGTTGCCCGACAGCGCATGCGGGAGCAAGTCGCAAGTGCCGCCGGACAGGCTGCCATCGTTCTTGCGCGAGGCCACCTTGAGCTCACCGCTCACCATGTCCTTGACGAAGATCTCGCCGCTGCTGCCGGCCGGGACCATGCCGCCGCCCGCGGGGTTCGCATGCGCGGCGCCGAGGTTGGAGGAGGTGGACTGGAACGCGACATGGCGGCCATCGGCCGAAATCGACACCGTGTTGTCCTCGATGCCGCTGTCGGCCGCCTGCCCGATCAGATTGGAACTGGCCAGGACCACCGCGCCGGTCTGGCGATCCTTGCGCAGCGCCTGCCAGTTCGGCCCGTAGCTGCCATTGGCATGCGTCAGGAAGGCAATGTAGCGTCCGTCACCCGAGACAGCCGGAGCCTCGCCGCGAAAGAGGCCGCTGCCATCCGCGGAGAGCGCTTCGACCGTGCCGGCTTGGAGATCGACGGCGAGCGCGCGGGTGCCGTTGAAGGTGTCGCCCAGCCACAGTTGCGAGTCGCTGGTGAACACCACGGTGCGGCCGTCGGACGATACATCCACCCAACTCGAACGGGCGTTCGCTTCGCCGCCCTGGGGCGTGAGGCGGCCGTAGAGGAAATCGGCGCGGGCAGGATCCGGGCAGGCGATCAGGGCGAGCAGACCCAGCAGGGCGATGGGTGCGCGGGCAAGAGCAGGTGACATGGGCGATCTCGCAGTGGTTGGGGGTTCCCATCCTGACTATGCAAAACCGCGCCAGATCCCCGCATGCCAACCGGGACAGCCATGCCCGGAGACGGCAGATTGCCAGCACCGCTCCGGTGGCCTACCTTTGAACGACACTGGCCGGCACGAAAGAGGCGGCACCATGTCCACGCAGATCCGCGACCTACCCAAAGCCCCCCCATCTCCGGACTGGAGCGTGAGCGGCATGCAAACGACGGGCGCCAACGGCCAGGCGCGGGTGGACATCCGCGTCACCGGGCGCGTCACCGGCAAGATCGACCAGGGCGGCGGCACCGACGCGGTGCGCGTGTCGCTGTGGGACGACGGCGAGGAAAAGGACTTCAAGGTTGTCCCGGTCCCGCTGGGCGCCACTGCAGTCGTGGATGTGCGGCTCGGCTTCTCCGGGCGTTACGACGACACCGCGGGCGGCATCGGCATCACCGTGGTCCATGGCTCGCACGCCGGCGCGCAGGCACTGTTCGCGCTCGATCCGTTCTTTCCCAAGGATGTCCAGGCCGGCGCCAAGCCGGAAGCCTGAGCGCAAGCGCGCCCCATGCGGTGTGCGCGCAGGCGCGCTCGCGCCGCTGTGATATTTCGCCCGCCTGCGCGAATCACGATGCCGACGACAGCATCGGGCAAGGCGCAATGGAGCAGGCACTGGGCATGACCACGGCAGACCGGGACACGGATTTTCGCGAGCTGCTCGAACGCCACCGCGGCATCGTGTTCAAGGTGGCCAGCAGCTACGCCAACAATGCCGCGGACCGCGAGGACCTCGCGCAGGAAATCGCCGCGCAGGTCTGGCGCGCATTCCCGCGCTACGACGGCGAGCATGAGTTCTCGACCTGGATGTATCGCATCGCGCTCAACGTGGCGATTTCGCATCTGCGCGAGCGCAGCCGCTACGAGCGCCACCATGAGGCGCTCGATCTCGCCAGCCACGATGTCGCCAGCACCGACGCGGCGCCCGATGCCGATGCCGCCGTGCGCGAGTTGCAGCGCTGCATCGCGCGTCTGGACCCGCTCAACCGCGCGCTCTTGATCCTGTATCTGGACGAGCGCAGCCAGCGCGAGATCGCCGAGATTCTCGGCATCAGCGAAACCAACGTGGCCACCAAGATCGGGCGCCTGAAACAGCGCCTGCGCAACGACATGAGCGAGGTTTGAGCAATGGAGACGACGATGGAACTGGACGAACTCAAGGCCGCCTGGCAGTCACTCGACCGCCAGCTGCAACGCCGCAGCACGCTGGACATGGAACTGCACATCGAACGCAAGCTCGATCGCCTGCGCTCGCGCGTGCGCCGCCTGTACTGGGGCAAGATCGCGCAGATCCTGTTCGGCGACGCGCTGATCTACTTCGGCATCATGGTTTCGATCAGCCAGCGCGCGACGCCGCACCTGCTCGCCTGCAGCCTGTACATGCTCGCCTATGGCGTGCTGACCGTGGTGTTCGGCGGGGTGATGCTCGGCCGCATCTCGGGCATCGACCACACTGCCCCGGTGCTCGACATCTCGCGACGGGTGGTCGCCCTGCGCCGGGCCTACCGGGTCGAAAACCTTTGCCTGGGCCTGCCGTGGTGGTTCCTGTGGATCGCGATCTTCGCGCTTGAAATGCAGGCCATGGTCGGCATCGACCTGTTCGTGCGCGCCCCGGCCTTCCTCTGGATCAGCGGCGGCCTTGGCGTGATCGGCTTCATCGGCACGCTCGTCTGGTTCGGCCGCCGCAATGCCCGGCTGGCGGCCGATGGCGACGCCTCCGACGCCCCGCGCAGCCTGCGCGAGGCCAATCGGATCCTCGCCGACATCGCGCGTTTCGAGCAGTCCTGAACCGGCATATATCGCTTCATCGCGACAGCGCGATATAATCCGCGGCCGCCTGTCGAGGGGCGCTGCACGTGGGCCCGCCAATCCGCGGCCCCGCTCAGGCTCGACATGCGCTTTCGCAGCAACGGCGCCCGGAACCTCGATCGTATCGTCCGCCGCCGCGCGCGCGGCGGACACGCGATCCCGAACCGGAGTCCTGCCATGAACGCACAGATCAAGACTTTCTCCACCGAGGGCGACTACAAGGTCGCTGACATCAAGCTGGCCGACTGGGGCCGCAAGGAAATCGACATCGCCGAAGCCGAAATGCCCGGCCTGATGTCGATCCGCAAGAAGCACGCCGCGGGCAAGCCGCTCAAGGGCGTGCGCGTGACCGGTTCCCTGCACATGACGATCCAGACCGCGGTCTTGATCGAAACGCTCAAGGACATCGGCGCCGACGTGCGCTGGGCCTCGTGCAACATCTTCAGCACCCAGGACCACGCTGCCGCCGCGATCGCCAAGTCCGGCACGCCGGTGTTCGCATGGAAGGGCGAGAGCCTGGAGGAATACTGGGACTGCACGCTCGATGCGCTGTCCTTCCCCGACGGCAAGGGCGGCTTCCTCGGCCCGCAGCTCGTGGTCGATGACGGCGGCGACGTGACCCTGCTGATCCACAAGGGCTACGAACTGGAAAAGGGTGACGCGAGCTGGGTCGACAGCGCCTCGGGCAGCCACGAGGAACAGGTCATCAAGAATCTGCTCAAGCGCGTCGCCAAGGAGCGCCCGGGTTACTGGACGCGCGTCGTCGCCGACTGGAAGGGCGTGTCCGAAGAAACCACCACCGGCGTGCACCGCCTGTATCAGCTCGCCGAAGCCGGCAAGCTGCTGGTGCCGGCGATCAACGTCAACGACTCGGTCACCAAGTCCAAGTTCGACAACCTCTACGGCTGCCGCGAGTCGCTCGCCGATGGCCTCAAGCGCGCGATGGACGTGATGCTCGCGGGCAAGGTCGCGGTGGTGTGCGGCTACGGCGATGTCGGCAAGGGGTCGGCGCACAGCTTGCGTGCCTACGGCGCGCGCGTGGTCGTCACCGAGATCGATCCGATCAATGCGCTGCAGGCGGCGATGGAAGGTTTCGAGGTCAACACCGTCGAGTCCACGCTGGGCCGCGGCGACATCTACGTCACCACCACCGGCAACAAGGACGTGCTCACGCTCGCCCACCTGTCGGCGATGAAGGACCAGGCCATCGTCTGCAACATCGGCCACTTCGACAACGAGATCCAGGTCGATGCGCTCAACACCTCGGGCGCGGTCAAGACCAACATCAAGCCGCAAGTCGACAAGTACACGTTCAAGGACGGCCGCGCGATCTTCCTGCTCGCCGAAGGCCGCCTCGTCAATCTCGGCTGCGCCACCGGCCATCCGAGCTTCGTGATGAGCAATTCGTTCTCCAACCAGACGCTGGCGCAGCTCGACCTGTGGGCGAACAAGGACGGCTACCAGCCCAAGGTCTACATCCTGCCCAAGAAGCTCGACGAGGAAGTCGCGCGCCTGCATCTGGAAAAGATCGGCGTGAAGCTCACCACGCTCAGCGCCGAGCAAGCCGCGTATCTGGGCGTGCCGGTGGAAGGCCCCTACAAGCCCGAGCACTATCGCTACTGAGCACGCAAGCTCTCACTCGCATCGACACGACGGGCGCCGCAAGGCGCCCGTTTTCATGTGCATGTGCCGAGCCCTTCATGGCGCGCCAAGATGGCCCCGCAGAAACCATGACCGGCCAGTCCCGAATGCAGCTCGAACAACTGCACAGTAAACGTCAGGCCATCGAGGCTCTCGGATTGAAATTCGGAGCGAAGCGCATCCGTGTATTCGGCTCCGTCGCCCGCGGCGAGGAAAACGATCGCAGCGATATTGCCTTCCTCGTCTGTTTTCCGCGCGGGTACGATCTCTTCACCCAGCGGTTGCCCCTGACCGAAGAGCTTTCCTTGCTACTCAATCGTGCAGTGGAAGTTGTTCCGGAACACAAGCTTTCCCGCGTTCATCGCACACCCCGGCAAGCTGGAAATCAGGGGGCAGCGTGTACTTCTCCGCGCTCTTTCCATGCCTCGACACCGGGTGCCCGTGTGCCCCCGGTTTTCCGCGAATCTACGCCAACTGCATGATCTGGTTCAGCACCAGCAGCACGTCGGCGAACGGCTTGTCGTCCACCTTGCGCATGGGGTGAGGCTTGCCGCCGCGCAGCCGCCAGTCGAACGACTTGGGTTGATGGCATAGAACGTAACTCGTCGCGCCGGGCTTGCGCCCGCTCACCGTGCCTGCGACGACGGCGAATGGATTGCTTGCGTTGTATTCGGCCGTCGTCATCGGCAATCCGACGACAAGCGACGTGCGCTGGTTGAACGCCCTGGGTGACAGCACGAGGAACGGATGCACGTCGCGCATTTCTCGCCCGGCCTGCGGGTTGCAGCCGATCCAGATCACGTCCTGACGATCCGGCACCCATGTGCGCACCGATTTGCTGGAAAGCGCTCCGGCGCGCTTGCTCACCATCGCTCGGCACCGATGCGTTCATCGGTAGACATGGCTTCGCCGCCGTGGCTTTGCGGATCGAAGCGGGCCAGGCGTTGTTCGAGCGTGAGCGGCGCGTCTTCGATCGGCGTGACGACGACGCGGCCATCCTCGACGGCGATGCTCACGCGCTGGTCCGCACGCAGATGCGCGGCGCGCGCGATCGCCGATGGCAAGCGCACGCCGAGATTGTTTCCCCATTGCTTGATGTCCAGTTCGACTGCCGCCACGGCACACCCCGTTCGCTATGTTTATACGAAGTCTAAACTTCGGCGGTTTCGAGATCAACACCGTCGAGTCCACGCTGGGGCGCGGTGACATCTACGTCACCACCACCGGCAACAAGGACGTGCTCACCCTCGCCCACCTGTCGGCCATGAAGGATCAGGCCATCGTCTGCAACATCGGCCACTTCGACAACGAGATCCAGGTCGATGCGCTCAACGCCTCGGGCGCGGTCAAGACCAACATCAAGCCGCAGGTCGACAAGTACAGCTTCAAGGATGGCCGCGCGATCTTCCTGCTCGCCGAAGGCCGCCTGGTGAACCTGGGCTGCGCCACCGGGCATCCGAGCTTCGTGATGTCGAACAGTTTCTCGAACCAGACTCTCGCGCAGATCGATCTGTGGGCGAACAAGGATGCGTATTCGGCCAAGGTCTACATCCTGCCCAAGAAGCTCGACGAGGAAGTCGCGCGCCTGCATCTGGAAAAGATCGGCGTGAAGCTCACCACGCTCACCGCCGAGCAGGCCGCGTATCTGGGCGTGCCGGTGGAAGGCCCCTACAAGCCCGGGCACTACCGCTACTGAGCACGCAAGCTCTCACTCGCATCGACACGACGGGCGCCGCAAGGCGCCCGTTTTGCAATGCGGGCTTCCCTCGACTGAGCCAGGCGCAGTGCTACTCTGCGCCGCTCCCCGCACCCGGAATCAAGCCATGCGCAAGCTGCTGAAATGGTCCTCGCTCACCCTGCTCGGCCTCGTCGCCATCGGCGCGCTTGCCTTCGTGCATGTCTGGTACTTCAAGCCGCTCGACATCAACTGGTTCTACGGCCGCGTCTTCGCCCAGTTCGCGCTGCAGAATCCGGAAACGATCAGCAGCATGCGCATCCTGCCGCACTGGGCAGATTTCACGCGTGACCAACTCGATGACGCCTCCCCGGCGCAGGAAGAAGCGATGGGGCATCTGTTCGAATCGGCGCTGGACACCCTGCATCGCTACGATCGCAACGCCTACACCGGCGAGGCGCGGTTGTCCTACGACGTGATGGAGCAGTTCCTTGCGATCCAGGTCGAAGGTGAGCGCTTCCGCTACAACAACTTTCCCGTCAACCAGATGTTCGGCGTGCAGTCGAGCCTGCCCAACTTCATGGCGCAGACCCATCAGGTCAAGTCGGCTGGCGAAGCCGAGGATTACATCACGCGACTGGATCTGTTTCCGCGCAAGTTCGACCAGGTGATCGAAGGCCTGGACCTGCGCGAGTCCAAGGGCGTGATCCCGCCGCGCTTCACCGTCAGCGGCGTGCTCGAGCAGATGCGTGGCTTCATCGCGCCACCGCCACGGCAGAACATGCTCTACACCACGTTCAAGGAAAAGCTCGAAAAGATTTCCGAAGCGCAGATGTCGGCGAGTACGCGCGCGGACCTGCTCGCACGCGTGGAGTCGGCGATACAGACACAGGTGTACCCGGCCTACGGCAAGCTCATCGCGCACTTCGAACAACTGGCCGCCAAGCCGCTGGAGAATCGCGGCGCCTGGAGCCTGCCCGATGGCGATGCCTATTACGCCTGGTGCGTGCGCATGCACACCACCACCGACATGACGCCGGCGCAGGTGCATGAACTGGGCTTGGCCGAAGTCGCGCGGATCAGCACCGAAATGGACGCAATCCTGCGCGCGCAGGGCTTGACCGAAGGCACGATCGGCGCGCGTGTGCAGCAGCTCGCGCGTGCGCCTGATGAGACCTATCCGAACACGCCCGAAGGCAAGGCCGCGATGATCGCGCAATATCAGGCGATCCTCGATGAGGTCAACGGCAAGCTCGGTGACGCCTTCGATGTGCGACCCAAGCTCGGCGTCGTGGTCAAGCCGGTGCCGGCGTTTTCGGAGAAGACCGCGCCCGGCGCCTACTACGAATCGGGCGCCTTCGATGGCTCGCGCCCGGGCATCTTCTACGCGAACCAGCGCGATACCGCCGAGACACCGAAATTCGCGATGCGCACGCTGGCCTATCACGAGGGCATTCCCGGCCATCACTTCCAGATCACGATCGCGCAGGAACTCGAGGGCGTGCCGTTCTTCCGCCGCGTGTTGCCCTTCACCGCCTACAGCGAAGGTTGGGCGCTGTACGCCGAACGCCTGGCCTGGGAACTGGGCTTCGAGAAGGACCCACTCGACAACCTTGGCCGCCTGCGCGACGAGATGATGCGCGCGGTGCGTCTGGTGGTGGATACCGGCATTCATTACAAGCACTGGACGCGCGAACAATCGATCGCCTACATGATGGACAACACCGGCATGGCCGAAGGCGATGTCACCGCGGAAATCGAGCGCTACTTCGTTGCGCCCGGCCAGGCACTCGCCTACAAGGCCGGCATGCTCAAGATCCTCGCGCTGCGCGAGAAGGCGCGCGCCGCGCTTGGTGACAAATTCACGCTCGGTCGATTCCACGATGAGGTGTTGACCCACGGCGCGCTGCCGCTGTCCCTGCTCGAGCGCGTGATCGACGAATGGATCGCGGCGCAACAGCGTGCCCCGACGAGCACCTGAACGCCCGCGAGATGTGCCGCCGTGGATAGCGCTTGCGCCTGATCGCCTTGCGCGCGATCGCGCTACAGTGCGGCGATGTGACGCCGAGGCATTGCGATCGCGCACGCCGCGTCGCGCCGAATCGCGCATGGGAGGTCACGCATGGCATCGGACCGGACGGCCTTCGTGCTCAGCGGCGGCGGGAGCCTGGGCGCCGTGCAGGTGGGCATGCTGCAGGCACTGGTCGAAGCCGGGCTCATGCCCGACTTCGTGGTCGGCACTTCGGTCGGCGCGCTCAATGGCGCGGCCTTTGCCGACGACCCCACACCGAAGGGCGTGCAGCGGCTCGCCGACCTGTGGCGCAGCCTGCGCCGCGAGGACGTGTTTCCGCTCACGCTGCTGGCTGGCCTCAAGGCCCTGCTGCTCAAGCGCGATCATCTGGTCGAAGCGGGCGCCCTGCTGTCGATCGTGCGCGGCATCCTGCACGCCCGGCGCATCGAGCAGACGCGCATCGCGCTGCACGTGACCGCCACCGACGTGCTCAGCGGCGCCGAGGTCACGCTGTCCACGGGCGATCTGGATACCGCGCTGATGGCGAGCACGGCGATCCCGGTGGTGTTTCCACACGTGGAGATCGATGGCCGCTACCTCGTCGATGGCGGCGTCGGCGACAACACACCGATCAACACCGCCGTTGGACTGGGCGCGACGCGCATCATCGTCTTGCCCACGGGCATGAGCTGCGGCCTGCGCGAACCGCCGCGCGACATGGCTGCGCTCGCGCTGCACATCATGAGCCTGCAGAGCATGCGCCAGCTCGACCGCGACACCGAACGCTTTGCCCAACGAGCGCGCATCACGATCGTGCCGCCGCTGTGCCCGCTCGATGTCTCGGTGTTCGATTTCTCGCAGACAGCCGCGCTGATCGACCGCACCGCGCGGCAGACCCGCGACTGGCTCGCCGGCGGCGGCATGGACCAACATGGTCCACTCGATGTACCCCTGCTCCACCATCATGGTCACCACGCCTGAACGGACGCGGCCAAGCGTCATCAGCCACGCAGGCGACTCTTGCCCTGGCATCCGCGATTTGCATCGCCGGGAAAATCATGGCGCAGGATTCCGGCACCCTGCTAGGCTAGGCAGCACACACCTGCTGCGTGTGCGTACGCGCACGGCAGGCATGATCAGGGGGCAAACCGGGTTGCTGTGGCCGCCGCTTGCGGCGCCTGCTCTGCGCGGTGCGCCAAGACGCGAGAGCCGCCATGAATGCAAGCCGCAACGACGCGCACGTCGTCGTTCCCGATCCGCTTCGCCTCGGTCAGGTCCAGGCCCTGTGCGATCTCGACGCACCCTACGCGCATGGCGACGCTGCCGATGCGCTGTTCGTCGCCGCGATGAACGAGATCATCGCCTGGCATGTCAAGCACAACGACTTCTACCGGCGTCTGCTCGCGCGCAGCGGACCTGCTGATGGCCGCGTGCACACGATTGCCGATTGCGCCGCCCTGCCCGCAATCCACGCCAATTTCTTCAAGACCCACGAGATCGCCTCGATCGCGCCCGAACAGGTCGCGCTGCACCTGACTTCCTCGGGCACCACCGGGCAGAAGTCGCAAATGTATTTCGATGCCTGGTCGATCGGCGCGGGCCAGCAGATGGTCGAGAAGATCTTTGGCCACTACGGCTGGGTCACGCCGCAAGCAGCCAACTACCTGCTGTTCAACTACGAGCCGCTTGCCGACTGGAAGGTCGGCACCTCGTGGACTTCCAATTCGCTGACGCGCTTCGCGCCGATCAACGACCTGCGCTACGCGCTGCGTCGCAATGGCAGCGGCGGCCACGAGTTCGATGTGTATGGCGCGATCCGCAGCCTGCAGGAGTACGCCGAGCAGGGTTTGCCGGTGCGCATCTTCGGCTTTCCGGCCTTCGTCAACGCCACGCTCGAACGCATGCAGGCGCTGGGCATGCCAGCGCTGTCACTGGCACCGGGCTCGATGACCTTCTTCGGCGGTGGCTGGAAGGGCCAGGCCGACAGGGCGATCCCGAAGCCTGCCCTGCAGGCACGCATCGAGCAGCAACTGGGTATCGACAACGCGCTCATCCGCGACGGCTTCGGCTCGGTTGAACACAGCGTGCCCTACATCGAATGCGCGCGACATCACTTCCACATTCCGGTGTGGTCGCGCGTGGTGATCCGCGATGTCGCCACGCTCGAACCCTTGCCCGCAGGCGAGCCGGGTTTTCTCAATTTCATCTCCGCCTATGTCACTTCGGCGCCATCGCACAACGTGATCATGGGCGATCTCGCCGCCTGGTATCCGGGCGAGGCCTGCGAATGCGGATCGAGCGCGCCGTGGTTTGACCTGCTCGGCCGCGCCGGCGCCGGCAAGAATCGCAGTTGCGCGGTCGCCGCCGCCGAACTGCTCAAGGGGAATGCCGCATGAACTGGCCGCAGCCTGATCCGAGCACGCCACACCTTTGGCAGGGCCAGTGGCTCGACGACGCCGCTCTCGATGTCCATCTGCACGCACTCGCCGACGAATTGCACGCCGATCTCGCGCGCGCCTCGCCCTTGCCGGCGTTGCTGCGCGCGGCCGATGCGCTGAGCGCGAAACTGCGCCCCGGCGCCGGCCACGACGAGGCCCTCGTCGACTCACTGCTGGCAACGCTGTGCGCGGATCCGGCCACCGATGAGGCACAGGCGCGGGCGATGCTCGCCACGCTTGCCGATCACCTCTCGCGCAGCGCACTCGAAACCAAGTTGCGCCGCGAGCTCGGCAGCCTCGTGCCGACCACGCCGCGTCGCATCGATGGCGCGGTCGACACCTTCGAAGCCTGGGCGCCACTCGGCCTGCTCGTGCACGTGGCGCCGGGCAACGTGCCGACCGTCGCCCCGTTGACGGTGATCGAAGGCTTGCTCGCGGGCAACGTCAATATCCTCAAGGCCAGCAGCGGCGTACCGCCGTTCGCCCAGCACCTGCTGTCGGTGCTGATCGAACTCGATGCCGAGCGCGTGCTCGCACCGTTCATCAGCGTGGTCAGCCTGCCCTCGCGCGATACCGCGCGACTCAAGGCGCTGTTTGCGCTCGCTGACGGCATCGCGGCGTGGGGCGGCGAAGCCGCGGTTGCGGCGGTCAACGAGCTCGCACCGGCCGGTTGTCGCGTGGTCGACTGGGGCCACAAGATTTCCTTCGCCTATTGCGCGGCCGAATGTCTGGATGACGAGCAGGTACTCGAAGCACTCGCGCGCGATGTGTGTCTGATCGAACAGCAGGCCTGTTCGAGTCCGCAGTGCCTGTACGCCGAGGTCGACAGCCGCGAAGCGCTGTTCGCCTTTGCCGAGCGCTTTGCCGGGGTGCTCGCGCGCGTATCGGCGCAGATGCCGCGCGCCGCGGGCGCCGAACCCGGCCCGCAGGAATGGGCCGACATCACCACCGCCTGCGTGCTCGCGGAACTCGAAACCGCCTGGTCCGACAGCACACGCGCGTTTACCGCTGCCGATCGCAGTTGGCGCGTGCTCGCCGAGGACAATCCGGCGCTGCGCGCCTCGCCGCTGTTTCGCACGATCTGGATCAAGCGTCTCGCGCCCGAGCGCATCGTCGACACGCTGCGGCCGATGCGCCGCTGGTTGCAGACTGCGGGGCTGGCCTGTCCGCTGCCGCGGCTGGCCACGTTGTCCACGCGCCTGCTTGCCGCCGGCGTGCTGCGCGTGGCGCGCGTGGGCGAGCAATTGGGCGGTTACGTCGGCGGGCCACACGATGGCGTCTACGCGCTGCAGCGCTACAGCCGTCGCGTGAGCCTGGAGCTGCCGGAAACGACGCGCTCGATTTCAAGTTTCGACGAATTGATCGACGCGCCGCCACCGCCGCTCACCGGCGTGCCGGTGATGGACAAGGCCGCCTTCGTCGCGCTTGCACCCGATGCCACCAGGACGCAGCTGATGTTTCGCAGCGGCGGCAGTTCGGGCGATCCCAAGATGAGCACGTTCAGCTGGGATGACTACCACACGCAGATGCGTGCGGCCGCCGACGGCCTGCGTGCGGCCGGGCTCGATCCGGCGAGCGACCGCTGCATGAACCTGTTCTTCGCCGGCCACCTGTACGGCGGCTTCGTGAGTTTCTGGAGCATTCTCGAAGCGCTCGGCGCGTACCAGCTGCCGATGGCTGGCGTAGACGACCTCGCCGAGGTCGCGCACACCATCGTCGCGCGCAAGGTCGACACCCTGCTCGGCATGCCGTTCTATCTCAATCGCCTGTTCAGCGAGCAGGCGCAGCTGCTGCGCGAATACGGCGGCGTGAACAAGGTGTTCTTCGGCGGCGAGCACATGGCCGCGGCGCTGCGCCGCCGGCTGCGGGAGGAGTTCGGCGTCAAGCTCATCCGCGCCGCGTCCTACGGCAGCAACGATGCCGGCCCGCTCGGCTATCAGTGCGGGCACTGCGAGGATGCGGTCTACCACGTGCTCACGCAGTCGCAATATCTGGAGATCCTCGACAGCGAGCGCGACGCGCCCGTAGCCGCGGGCACACCGGGGCGATTGGTATTCACCTCGCGTCACCGCAGCAGCGTACCGTTGCAGCGCTACGAGATCGGCGACATGGGTCGCGCGGTTCCCGGACCCTGCGCCTGCGGTCGCACGGCACCGCGTTTCGAACTGCTCGGTCGTTATGGCGACCTGTTCCGCGCACCGGCCTTCTTCAATTACAGCCGCTTCGTGCGCACGCTGTCCGAGGAAGGCGCATACGCCGGGCCGGTGCAGCTCGAGCTCAGCCACGATGGCACGCGCCACCGCATCAAGGTGCGCGTGCTCGAGGGATCGGCACCTGCCGCCGAAACCGTGCGGACGCTGTTGCTCGCGCACGATCCGGACCTGCGCCACTTCGTCGAAGACGGCGAGCCGATGACCGGGCTCGACATCGAACACGCGCCGCTCGAGCGCTTCGCCGCCAACGCGGTGACTGGCAAACTCAAATCCATCGTCGACCTGCGGAGTCCTGCATGATCGTCCATTACCCGCTCGACACCATCGTCGGCGCCGCTCGGCAGTTGTCGCCCTACTACCGCGAGTTGTATGCGGGACTGCCCGAGCGCCCCACGCTCGCGCAACTGCCGGTGATCGAGCAGAAGGCGTTCTGGGCGGCCAATACCACCCAGGACAATCGCCTGCTCACCGGGCCGATGCGCGATGGCATGGTGTTCAAGAGCGGCGGGACCACGGGCGAGCCGAAGTTCTCGGTCTACAGTCGCAGCGAATGGGCCGCGTTCACCGGCGTGTTCGGCATGGGCCTCGACGCGGGGGGTCTGGCCGACGGCGATCGCGTGGCCAACCTGTTCTATGCGGGCGAGCTGTATTCCTCGTTCATTTTCATCATGCATTCGCTGCTCGCAGCGCGTGCAGGCAGTCTGCAGTTTCCGCTCTCGGGCCGCGCCGATGCCGAGCTGGTCGAGCATGTGGTGGTCGATTTTTCGATCAACACGATCGTCGGCACGCCAACCACCTTGATGAATCTCGCTGCACATTACATCGGCGCCGGGCACACCGCGCCCTCCGTGCGCCGCCTGCTGTTCGGCGGTGAATCGCTGTATGCCGATCAGCGCGAGATCCTGCGCCAGGCTTTCCCGCAGGCACAGGCCGGATCGGTCGGTTACGCCAGCGTCGATGCCGGCCTGCTCGGCTATGCCGATGCGTCCTGCGGCCCCGATGAGCATCGCGCATTCTCGCGCTACACCCACATCGAGATCCTCGACGAGGCCAGCGGCGAAGTGATCGAGGAGGAGGGCCGCGTCGGCCGCGTGATCGTCACCAACCTCACGCGCCTGCTGATGCCGATCCTGCGTTACCCGGCCGGCGATCTGGGCTGCTGGATCGAACCTGCGGGCACGCCTGATCGCAAGTTCCGCCTCATGGGGCGCAGCGAGGAAGGCGCACGCGTGGGTCCGGCGACGCTGTATGTCGAGGACGTGCGCCAGGTGCTGCGCAGCTTCCACGAACGCCTCGGTGCGAGCGACTTCCAGATGCTGGTCGAGCATGTCGAACACCGTGATCGCCTCACGCTGCGCGTGGCCTGCGCCGCCGATGCCGACACGCGCGGCGCGCTCGAACCCGAACTCACCCGGGCACTGCACGCGGCGCGGCCGATGCTGGTCGACCTGCTCGACCAGGACATGATCCATCCGCTGCGCATCGAGTGGGTCGCGCTCGGCGGCCTGGAAACCAACGCGCGCTCGGGCAAGCTCAAGCGCGTGATCGATCGTCGCCATGAACGCCGCTGACGGCAGCCTGGCACGCGGCGCCTGCCGTCTCACCCTGACCAACGAGCCGGCCGCGACCGCACTCGCCTGTGCGCTTGCCCGTGCGCATGCTGCGCAACTGGGTTTCGACGAACGCGAACTCGCACAGATCGAACTGGGTGTCGAGGAAGTCGTATCCAATGTCGTGCGCCACGCGTTTCCCGCCGACGAGGACGCCAGCTTCGAGGTGAGCTTCCAGCCTGCGGCACTGGGCCTGGAGATCCTGATCCACGACCAGGGCCTGCCGTTCGATCCGACGCGCATCGCCGACTTCGACCCCCTGGCCGAAACCGAGGCGCAGGGCGGCTTGGGCATGCACCTGATCCGCAGCGCGTTCGACGAGGTCGAATACCGCAACCTCGGCCGTGGCGGCAAGCTGACGCGACTGCTCAAGGTGCGTGCCGGCATTCCGATCGGCGAGCGCCCACTGCCGCCGGCAGCAGTCGCGGCCGCCGCCGAACCAGTCTGCGAGGTGCGCCTGCTGCAGGCCGACGATGCGCTCGAGGTCTCGCGCCTGATCCACGAGGCCTACGGCTATTCCTATCCCTACGAACACATCTATTTTCCCGAACGCATCCAGGCGCTCAACGCCAGCGGCCAGCTGTGCTCGGCGATCGCGTTGACCGCATCGGGCCGCATCGCCGGGCATGCCGCGCTGGTGATCGACGCCGATCAGGACGATCGCGCCGAGCTCGCCATCGTGGTCACGCGCATGGAGTTCCGTGGCCAGGGCGTGGCGCGACGGCTCGGCGATTTCCTGCTCGACAACGCCCGCACGCGCGGTCTGCGCATGCTGTTCACCAACGCCGTGACCGCGCATCCGTTCACCCAGCAGTTCATGCATCAGCTCGGCTTCCGCGACTGCGCGCTGTTGCCGGGCCATGCACCGGCTTCGCTGCGTTTTCGCAAGATCGCCGAAACACTGCCGCAACGCGAAAGCTGCATGCTGCTGGTGCGCTATCTCGACGATTCCTGCCGCGGTGAGCGCATGGCCGTGCTGCCTCCCGCACATCGGACGATGATCGAGGCGATCTATGCCAACCTCGACATTCCACTGCGCGAAGCGGCCGCCCCCGCCAGCGGGCAACCCGCACATGCCCGCATCGAAGCTTCGATACACAACGGTCTCGAACTGGCCCAACTCAAGGTCGAACAATGGGGCGCGGATGCACTCGACATCCTGCGCGCACGCCTGGCGCAGCTGCGCCGCGACCGCATGGCGGTCATCGAACTGCAACTGCCGCTGTGCGACCCACGCAGCTGCGCCGCATTGCCTGCGGTGGAAGCGCTTGGCTTCTGTTTCAGTGGGCTTGCCCCCGGCGTGAGCGCGGGCGAGGATTGCCTGGTGTTGGATTTCGTTGCCGACGGCGGCTTCGACTACGGCGTGCTGCAATTGCATTCGCCACTCGCGCAGGGCCTGCGTGAGCATATCGTCAGGCACAACGCCGAGGCCGCGTGAAAGCCGCGCTGCTGCGCCCGCGCTGGAGCTCGCGCCTGCATGTGCGGCTGATCTTTGCGATCGGCGCGGCGCTCGTCCTCATCGATGGTGCGCGCATGGCGATCGGCTATCGCGACGATCGCGCGCAGGCGCAGAGCCAGGTGCGTGCCTATCTGCTGGAAGTGACCCGGCATCGCGCCGCGGCACTCGCCGCGCGGCTCGGCGATGTCATGCAGGCGACGCGCGCGAGCGCATGGTTTCTCGGCTCCGGCCATCTCGCGTTCGACGATCCAACCCTGCTCGACGCACTCACCGGCACGCTGCAGCAGACGCCTCTGATCTACGGCAGCGCGGTCGCCCTGCCGCCCAGCGTCGATCATCGCGCGCTCTACGTGTACCGCGAGGGCAATCAACTGGTGCGCATCGCGCATGCAGAACAGCGCCTGGATTACGCCGACCAGCACTGGTTCAGCGACGCCGTTGCCGCGGACAAGCCGATCTGGAGCGCGCCGTATTTCGATCGCGACCTCGGCCAGACGCGCATGGTCACCTATTCGGTGCCGTGGACATTTCCGCGTGGCGGCACCGCGGTGCTCACCGCGGATATCCAGCTCGACACGCTCGACATCGGTTGGTCGAGCCCCTGGGGCGGCAGCACGCGCATCGTCGACGGCAGCGGCCGCTACCTCGCCAGTTCGGGCGATGTGTCACCACGGCAAGACAGCGTGTTCAGTGCCGCCAAGGCACTCGGCGTGACCGCCTTGCAACAGGCAGGCGAGGAGATGCTGCGCGGCCGCAGCGGCATCGTGCGCACCCATGATCCCCGCTTCGGTGGCCAGGCGGTATGGATTTCCTGGGCACCGATCAGTGGCACGCGCTGGAGCCTCATGGCTCTGCTCTACGAGGACCGGGTGCTGGCCAATGCGCGCGCGCAATTGCTGCATCAGTTCCTGCTGTCGCTGGCGGCATTGACCCTGGTGCTCGGCGTGCTGGTGGCGGTGACACGACGCCTCACGCGGCCGCTCGATGCGCTGCGCCGGGTCGCGCGCGCGGTGCGTCATGGCGACCACTCGCAGCGCAGCGGAGTGCCGGCCCGACGCGATGAAGTCGCCCAGTTCGCGCACGCCTTCGACGGCATGCTCGATGCACTGCAAGTCAGCCAGGACGAACGCCTGCGCGAAGCACAGGCGCGCCAGCGCATCGAGGGTGAACTGGCCGCCGCACGCGAGCTGCAGCGGCGACTGCTGCCGCCCGACTGGTCGCAGTGGAGTCGCGCGGCCGGCCCGACGCCGGGCTTTGCCTTCCACGGTGTCTGCGAACCCGCCACGCTCATGAGCGGCGATTTTTACGATGCCTACCGCCTCGACGACGACACCATTGCCTTGTGCGTCGCCGATGTCTGCGGCAAGGGCAGCGCGGCGGCGCTGTACATGGCGATGGTCTACACGCGCCTGCGCGATTTTTCCGCACCCGGCCGCAGTCCTGCACAGATCCTTGCCGACACCAATCGCCTGCTCTGCGACGAGCGCGAGGACGGCATGTTCGTGACCCTCGTGCTGGCGCACTATCGCTGGCGCGACGGCAGCCTCGGCTATGCCTGCGCCGGCCATCCATCTCCGATGATCGTTCGCCGCGACGGCTCGGTCGAAACACTCACCGCGCGCGATGGTCTGGTCGGCGCCTTTGCCGACAGCCGCTATCACGACGCGCAGGCGCAGCTCGGCCTCGGCGACAGCCTGCTGCTCTACAGCGACGGCATTACCGAAGCCGGGCCCGATGCCGGCCCCATGTACGGCATGACGCGATTGCAGGGCAGCGCCAGCCGCGCCGCGAACTTGCCGCTGGATGCACTATCCAGGGCGATCGTCGACGATGTGCTCGCCCATTGCGGGCAGTCGCCGGGCGATGACATCACCCTGCTGGTGGCGCGGCGACTGGCTGCGTCCTGAAGCGCAGGCGAAGGCGATTGGACTGGTCGACGCGCCGATATTCGAACGCATCGGCGAGGCGCCGCACGAGCAGCAGGCCGAGCCCACCGATCGGCAGCCCGCCAAGCGATTGCGCCGAAGTCGGCGCGGGCTGTGCGGTGGGATCGAAGGCCGGGCCGTTGTCGATCACCAGCAGTTCGACGCCATCGCTTGCCTGTTGCAGACAGACTTCGAAGGCATGACCGTCACGGCCTTGCACCGCATGTTCGATGATGTTGGCGGCAAGCTCATCGAGCGCAAGCAGAATGCGATGCGTGGCGTGCGCACCCACGCCGGACTGCGTCAGCCACGTATTCGCCTGCGCCTGCAAGGCAGCCAGACCGGAATGATCGGCCGGCACATGCCAGCGACCACCCCATTCGGCGCTCACGACGCAGCAACCCCATCGATGCGCAGATGCCGATCGAGACCGGCCATCACGAACACTTCGCGGACCAGCGGTGTCAGATGCGCCAGTTCGAAACGCTCGCCGCCCACCCGCCGCGCGGCGAGGATGCACAGGCGCAGGAAGGCCGAGGCAACGAAATCGCTGTGGGCCAGGTCAAAGCGCAGGTGCTGACCCGGCTCGACCTGTTCGATCTGCGCCAGCAGCGCGTCGTTGAGCGCGGCGCAACCGGCGCTGTCGAGCCGACCGTGAAAAGCCACGCTCAGCACCTGCGGCGATGACTCGACTTCGAAACGCGGTGACGACATGCAAACCCTCCAGCCAGACAGCGATCGATGTGACGGCCCCAAGGCGAGGATAGCGCATGCGCGGGGATGCGCAGCGACGCCGAACGCATGCCCGCTGCGCGCTACACTCGCGCATCCTTTCCAAGGCGCGGCGCGATGAGCAAGGGCACCCACGACTACGCACCCGATCCACGCAATGCCGCGATCCGCATCAACCTCAACGGCGAACTGGTCGCGCGCGAGGACGCCAAGGTCTCGGTGTTCGATGCCGGCTACGTGCTCGGCGATGGCGTGTGGGAAGGCCTGCGCGTGCATGACGGCGGGCTGCCCTTCCTCGACCAGCACCTGGACCGGCTCTACGAAGGCGCCAAGGCGCTTGATCTCGACATCGGCCTGAGCCGCGAGCAGCTCAGCGCACGCATCGTCGAAACCCTGCGTGCCAACGGCATGCGCGATGACGTGCATATCCGCCTCATGGTCACGCGCGGGCTCAAGGCGACGCCGCATCAGGATCCGCGTTTCGTGATCGGGCCGGCGACGATCGTGATCGTGCCCGAGTACAAACAGCCGTTGCCGGAGACGATCGAGCGCGGCATCCGCCTGTTCACCGTGCATGTGCGGCGCGGCGCGCCCGACGTGCAGGATCCCAAGCTCAACAGTCATTCCAAGCTCAACTGCATCCTCGCCTGTATCCAGGCGCAGAAGGCCGGTTGTGACGAAGCGCTGATGCTCGATCCACACGGCTTCGTTGCCACCTGCAATTCGACGCATTTCTTCATCGTGCGCAAGGGCGAGGTGTGGACCTCGACCGGCAAGTATTGCCTCGGCGGCATCACGCGCGGCAATGTCGTGCGCCTGTGCCATGAACACGGCATCTCCATGTACGAAAAGGATTTCAGCCTCACCGACGTCTACGGCGCCGAGGAGGCCTTCGTCACCGGCACCTTCGCCGGCCTCACGCCCGTGCACGAGATCGACGGCCGCGTGATCGGCGACGGCGCTCGCGGGCCCATGTGCCTGCGCCTGCAAACGCTCTATCGGCAACTCGTCGAGCGTTCGAGCCGCGAGGGAGTGCGCGTGTGATGTCGGGTGATGGCCTGCGACTGGCGATGTGGTCGGGCCCGCGCAACATCTCCACCGCGATGATGCGTGCGTGGGAGAACCGCGCGGACTGCACGGTGATCGACGAGCCGTTTTATGCGCACTACCTGCTGCGCACCGGCGTCGATCATCCCGGTCGCGCGCAAGTGCTCGCCGCACAAGACACGGACGCCGCCGCGGTCGCGGCGATGCTGTGCGGGCCGATCCCGGACGGCAAGGCGATCTGGTACCAGAAGCACATGACCCAGCACATGCTCACAGACATGCCGCTGGACTGGCTCGATCGACTCACGCATTGTTTCCTCATCCGCGAACCCGAGCGCGTCGCCGCCTCGTTCACGATCCAGCGCCCCGATGCCGCGGTGTGGGAACTGGGCTTCGAGCAGCAGGCGCGGCTGTTCGACCACGTCTGCGACCGGCTCGGCCAGACGCCGCCGGTGATCGATGCGAAGGACGTGCTGGCCGATCCGCGCGGCACACTGGGCGCGCTGTGTGCGCGGCTGGGTATCGACTTCAGCGAGCGCATGCTGCACTGGCCCGCGGGTCCGCGCGCGAGCGATGGCGTGTGGGCGCCGCACTGGTATGCCGCGGTCGAGCGCTCGACCGGCTTTGCGCCGCCCACCGATGCCGAGCCGGCCTTGACACCGTTCCAGCGCGAACTCGCCGACGCCTGCCGACCGCACTACGAACGCCTGGCCGTGCATCGCCTCGTTGCGTGAATCGCATCGATCAAGGCCGCCAATTCGCGTGGCGTTCCCAGAATTCGACGCTGCGCCGATAGGCCGCGCGCTCAAGCGGCACGCCCGAGCCGCCTTCATCTACGCCCAACGCATTGCGCATCATCGTGATCGGCACCATCGGAATTTCCGCGGGCGCCTGCGTGTACAGACAACCGACGATGCCCCAGTCGGCGTCGATCGGCGTGCCTTCGCGTGCGAGCTGTTCGCGGTCGTAGAGGATCGGCACGAGATAGCGCGCGATCGGTGGCTCGATGCCTTCGAACCAGCGCACCAGCACCGGCAGTTCATCCTTGTTGCGCGCCTCGTAGGCGCTGCGCAGCCGATGCCGGTTGTGCGCGTCGATCGCGATCACCGAGCAGCGCGTCGAAGTCCAGTTGGCATGCACGTGCAATTTGCAGAACGGCGCGTAGCCGTCGAGCACCGCCAGCGGCGCCTCATTGTTGAGTCGTGCAACGAATTCCTCGGCGCTGCAATCCTGGATCGCGGTGAGGCGGCCATCGCGCGGGAACAGGCGCGGCCTTGCAAATTCGGTAAGGACGATGGACATGCTCGATTCCACGCAAAGACGCGAGCATAGCGCGCCGCACTCAGCCCAGCGCGATCAGGGCCACCGCGACTGCGGCAAGGCTGAGCGCAGCGAAATTGATCGCGGACAAGCGCTCGCGGAACAGCCACAGTCCGGTGAGTGCGCCAAGCGCAACCACACCGAGATTCATGCCCGCGAACACCAGCGAAGGCGCATCGGGCAGCGCGCGATGCGCGCGCAGGTAGAACGCGATATTGCCGAAGTTGAGCAGGCCCAGGACGATACCGGCGGCGAGACTGCGGCGGTCGAACCGTACGCGCCGCGCAAGCACGATGATGGTTGCCACCACCAGGGCGAGCGCGAAGACGATTTGCAGCGAGCTGCCCAGTGGCAGACCGCTGCGCGCGATCTGCTTGAACAGGATGTCGATCACGCCGAAGCCGAAGAACACACCGAGCGGCCAGCGCCAGCCTGTGCCCACGAGCGCATCAGCCTCGCTTCGCCAAATCATGCCCGGCAAGGCAACGAGTCCGAGCGTGCAGCCGAGCAGCTTGAGCGGTGCCGGGGTTTCGCCGAACAAGGCGAACGCAGCGAGCAGCGGCAGCAACAAGGACAGGCGCTGGGCAACATCGCTGCGCACGATGCCGGTGCTGCGCACCGAAGCGGCCAGCACGAGAAAGATCGTCGGCAGCAGGATGCCGAGTGCGACCAAGGCCGGCCATGCTGCAGCGGATGAGCCGAGTGGCGCCAGCGTCGGTCGCAGGATCAGCGCGGTGGCGATGCCGGCAACGAGGTAGTTGCAGGCAATCGCCTGCAACAGTTCGATGCGCCAGCGCGGCGCGAGCTTGAGCAGCACCGACACCAGCACGCTGCAGACGACTGCGGCGAACACATTGCTCATGCGCGCCGCGTCCTCACGCGTGCCGTGCGCCGCGCCGGTTCCAGGCAAATCCCGCCAGCAAGGCGAGCAGGGTCAGTACTTGCGCGAGCGTGGTCTGCACGGTCGGAAACAGGCCGAACAGGCCCACACGAGGCAGGCCGGCAAGCTGGGTCACGCCGACCATGCCCGCTTCCTGCAGCGCCGCTACGCCCTTGCCCGCGAGCACCACCGCGAGCACGGCCATCAGCCATGCGCTCCAGCGGAAGAAGGTCGCAATCGGCAGCATGCGGCTGAAGCGCAGCATCGCCATCGCGATCAGACCCAGCAGCACGATCGCACTGCCCGCACCTGCGAGCAGGGCCGCACCATTGCCTTGCGACCACAGCGCCGCGAAGAACAGGATCGTCTCGAATACCTCGCGGTAGACGACGAGGAAAGCAAGACCGAACAGCAACCACGCTGCACGTCCCGACAGCGCGCGCGACATCTTCTCGCGGATGTAGCGCTGCCAGTGGTCGGCCTGCGCCTTGCCATGCATCCAGATGCCGACCGAGACCAGCACCAGCGCGGCGAACACCGAACCAAAACCCTCGGTGAGTTCGCGGCTGGCGCCGCTGATCTCGATCAGCCAGGTCGCCGCGGCCCAGGTCAGTCCGCCGGCGAGCAAGGCACCGATCCAGCCGGCATGGACGTAACGCACCACCTCGACGCGCTCGGCCTTGCGCAGGAAAGCGAGCATCGCCACGACGATCAACAGGGCTTCGAGGCCTTCGCGCAGCAGGATCGTCAGCGCGCCGAGGAAACTCGCAAGCTGCCCACCACTGCCTCCCGCGAGCGCGGCTTCGCTTGCGCCGATCAGTCCATCGAGCGAGGCTACACGTTGCGCCAGGACCGTCGCGTCTTCGCCTTCGGCAATGCCGCTGCGATAGGCAGCCATTGCGCTTTCGACGCGTGTCAGCAAGTCGCCATCGTGCGCCGCGAGCGTGGGCTCGATCGGCTCGAAGCCATCGAGATAGGCCGACAAGGCGAGTTGATTGGCCTTGCGGCGATCACCCTCGCGGTAGGCGGCCAGACTCTGTGCAAGTCGTTCGCGCGCAAGCGCCAGCGTGCCCGCCCCGGGCTTTGGCTGCAGCGTGTCGGGATGACTGCGCAGCCAGGCGGTGATCGCGTCGGCGGTGGTGGCACCGACTTCGGTCTCGAAAGTCGCCGGCGTGAGCTGCGTGAGCGCCTTGAGATCGGGAATGCGCGCGCGCAAGTTCGCATCGGCTTGCCACAGGGCTTCACCCTTGGCGACCTGAGCCGGCGCGAACGCGAGTTGACCGACATGGAAGGCCAGCGCCCAGCGCTCGTCGTTGGACAACTGCGCAAAACCCGGCATCGAGGTGCCATCGACGCCCTGGGTGATCGTCTGGTACAGCGCGAGCAAGCTGCGCTGACGCGCGCGTGCGGCGTCGTCGAAAGCAATCGGTGCGGGCGACAAGGCCGCTGCGGCCGGACCGTGGCCATCGCCATTGGCACCGTGGCAGGACGCGCATTGCTGCGCGTACAGCCGCGTGCCGAGCGCGGGATCGGGCGTGCGCGCGGGCGCCACCGCAACCGGGTAGGCCGCGAGCAAGGCTGCGCCAAGCGCACGCGCCTGCGTTGCCACCTGGGCGGCATCGGCTTTCCGTGCGATCGCTGCCTGCAACTGCGCGACGCCGCCGAGCAGATCCGCGCGTGCAGGATGCTCGGGCAAGGCACCGATACGCGCTGCGACGGTCGCCGCGAACTCGACCTGTTCGGCGTACTCGCTCTCGCTCACGATCTTGCCGTGCTCCACCGCGCCGGCGTAATCGACCGCGATGTAGTCGAGCAAGCGCCAGGCGGTCTGCGCATCGACATCGTCGGCGCGTGCCGTGCCATGCAGGGCCAACAACAGCGTGGCTGCACACGCCACACGCACGACAAAATTCGTGATCGACACCTTGATCCCCAGCTGCGCTTGCAGGGTCCGACAGGCTGGCATCACGGCGCGCGACAAACGAAAGCTCGCGGCGGCGGGTAGGGTGCTGGCGATCGGGCCGGGTTGAATGCGAATGCGTGCAAGGATATTCCAAATGCGCATGTGAGCGCTGGCCGGGGCATGAACGCCGCATGCGGCCGTAGTCGCGGCTGTCGCTGGCCGCGCTCGATCGGTGCCGTGTGAGCCGGCATCTATCTCTTTATCCCGACGAAAAGATATAGTGCACAGTCCGCCGATTGCCCATGCCCTTCCATGCCTGCCGTACCGATTTCCTTCGAGTTCTTCCCGCCCAAGACCGACGAGCAGAAAGCCACGCTCGAAGCGGCACTGCCCAAGCTCAAGGCGCTCAAGCCCGACTACGTGAGCTGCACCTTCGGCGCCGGCGGCTCCACGCTCAACTACACGCCCGAGACGATCCGCCGCCTGCACGACGTGCATGGCCTCGACGCCGCGCCGCATCTGTCATGCATGGGCGGCACGCGCAAGGAAATCGCGGCCCTGCTCGGCAGCTACCGCACGATGGGCTGCAAGCGCATTGTTGCCCTGCGCGGCGACCTGCCCTCGGGCATGGCCAGCCACGGCGACTTCCGCTACGCCAGCGACCTCGTCGATTTCATCCGCCGCGAACACGACGGCTTCTTCCACATCGAAGTCGCCTGCTATCCGGAAGTGCATCCGCAGGCCGACGACGCCCACGCCGACCTCGCACATTTCAAGTCCAAGGTCGATGCCGGTGCCGATGGCGCAATCACGCAATATTTCTACAACGCCGACGGCTATTTCCGCTTCGTCGAGGCGGTGCGCAAGATCGGCATCGACATTCCGATCGTGCCCGGCATCATGCCGATTGCCAACTTCAGCCAGCTCAAGCGCTTTTCCGACATGTGCGGCGCCGAGATCCCGCGCTGGCTGGGCAAGCGCCTGCACGCGCTGGGCGATGATGCCGAGGCAATCCGCGATCTCGCCTCCGACTTCGTCGCCGACCTGTGCGACCGCCTCGTCGAAGGCGGCGCGCCGGGCCTGCACTTCTACACGCTCAACCGCGCCAGGCCCACGCTCGCGGTGATCGAACGCATGCGCAGCCGAGGCTGAGCGATGGGCGCGCCATGCGCCCCAACAGCGGAGCAAGAACGGCAGCGGAGCAAGCTCCGCTCTACACGGCGGTTGGTTTTGTAGAGCCGAGCTTGCTCGGCTCGGATCCGCGAAAGCAGCGGAGCAAGCACGAGAGCGGAGCAAGCTCCGCTCTACGACGGTGGTGGGTTTTGTAGAGTCGAGCTTGCTCGGCTCGGATCCGCGAAAGCAGCGAAGCAAGCACGAGAGCGGAGCAAGCTCCGCTCTACGACGGCGGTGGGTCTTGTAGAGCCGAGCTTGCTCGGCTCGGATCCGCGAAAGCAGCGGAGCAAGCACGAGAGCGGAGCAAGCTCCGCTCTACGACGGCGGTGGGTCTTGTAGAGCCGAGCTCGCTCGGCTTGAAGCGCGTGGGAGCGGAGCAAGCTCCGCTCTACGGTGATCAGGGATACGGCATGCATGCGCGACTTCGCGCACCCGCGATCGGCGCGCTGCGCTGCTCAGGCCAGCTCGGCCAGTTCGCTCTCGCGTTCCCGGTGCGGGCGCAGGCTGTCGATCACGAACACCGCCAGCGCGAGCCAGATGCAGGCAAAGCCGACCAGACGGGCCTGGTCGAAGGCTTCGTGGAACACGAACACGCCGCACAGCAATTGCAGGGTTGGTGCGATGAACTGCAGGATGCCCGTGGTGGTCAGCGAAATCCGCCGCACTGCATAGGCAAAGCCGATCAGCGGCAGCGCGGTGAAGATGCCGCCGAGCATCAGCAGCATTGTTGCGGTCGTGCCATAGCCGTGCGCAAAGCCACCGCCGCCGTGCCATTCGATCCAGCCCAGCCACAGCAGCACGGGCACGAACAGGTAGGCGCCTTCCACGCCCAGGCCGGCCACCGGATCGACATGAGCGAGTTTGCGCAGCAAGCCGTAGAGCGCAAAGGACACCGCGAGAACGATCGCGATCCACGGAAACTGGCCGTATTGCACCGTGAGCCAGACCACGCCCGCGGCCGCGATCGCCACCGACAGCCATTGCAACGGACGCAGGCGTTCGCGCAGGACCAGCACGCCGATGACGACGTTGAGCAGCGGGTTGATGAAATAGCCGAGCGAACTTTCGACCACATGGCCCGCATTGATCGCCCAGATGTACAGGCCCCAGTTGACCGAGATCAACACGCCGCTCAGGGCGAGCATCCACCACAGCCGTGGATGTCCTCGCAGCGCCTGACGCAGCCAGTGGCGGCCATCGCGCCAGACCAGCCAGGCGGCAACGAACAGCGTGCTCCACAGCACCCGGTGCAGCACCACCTGCAGCGCCGGCACGACCTCGAGCAAACGCCAGTACAGCGGCGCCACGCCCCAAGCGGTGAAGCTGGCCAGCGCGGCCCAGGTGCCGCGCGTGCGTTCAGTGGTCGCGCTCATCGAGTCTGCTCATTGCCTTTGCGAGAGTCGCGCCGTGTCACGACCACACCCGCGGCGCGCATTCAAGCGATCGCGCAGCATCACTGCCAGCGTGCCGCAGCGGCCAGTGCGATTGGTCACGACGGCACGCCTTCACCCCGCGCCTGCGAGGCGCGCGTCCGACCTCCATGCGGGCAGGCGGCCGCATCAAGTCGTGCAGCACCGCGCCCGCCAGATGCGGTCGAGCCCAGGATCGGTTCACGCCAGCGCCGCCTCGTGCACGCCGGCGACCGCGCGGCCCGATGGGTCGGCGGCCGTGGCGAAGGCGGGGTCCCACGCGATCGCGGCGGGTGAGGAGCAGGCGATGGACTTGCCGCCCGGCACGGTTGCCGCGCAGGCTGCGCCGGGGAAGCTGCGCTCGAACAGGCAACGATAGAAATAGGCTTCCTTGGTGGCTGGCGTGTTGTACGGAAAGCGCGCGGCCGCAGCGGCGAACTCGCGGTCGCTCACGGCTTGTTCGGCGTGGGCCTTGAGGCCATCGATCCAGCCATAGCCGACGCCGTCGCTGAACTGTTCCTTCTGCCGCCACAGGATCGCTTCGGGCAAGGCGCCGGCGAAGGCTTCGCGCAGGATCGCCTTCTCGATGCGACGGCTGCCGTCGGCCTGCACGCCGGCCATCTTGTGGTGCGCATCCATCGACATCGCCACGTCGAGAAACTCCAGGTCGAGGAAGGGCACGCGCGCTTCCACGCCCCAGGCCATCATCGACTTGTTCGCGCGCAGGCAGTCATAGCTGTGCAGCGCATCGAGCTTGCGCACGGTTTCCTCGTGGAAGGCCTGCGCCGAGGGCGCCTTGTGGAAGTAGAGATAGCCGCCGAAGATCTCGTCCGAGCCTTCGCCCGAGAGCACCATCTTCACGCCCATCGCCTTGATCCGCCGCGCGAGCAGGTACATTGGCGTGGAGGCGCGAATGGTGGTGACGTCGTAGCTTTCGATGTGGCGAATCACTTCGGGCAGCGCATCGAGGCCTTCGGCAAAGCTGTAGACGAAGCCGTGGTGCACCGTGCCCAGCGCATCGGCGGCGACCTTGGCTGCAGCCAGATCGGGCGAGCCTTCCAGACCGATCGCGAACGAATGCAGGCGCGGCCACCAGGCTTCGCTGCGATCGCCGTCCTCGATGCGCTCGCGCGCGAACTTCGCCGCGCAGGCCGCGACCAGCGAGGAATCCAGTCCGCCCGAAAGCAGCACGCCATAGGGCACGTCGGTCATGAGCTGGCGATGCACGGCCGCTTCGAAGGCCTTGCGCAGCGAAGCGGGCTCCACACGCACACCGCGCGTGTGCGCATAGTCGCGCCAGGGCTTGTGGTAGTAGCTGCGCAGCTCGCCGACACGGCTGTCGTAGACATGGCCGGGCGGAAAGGCCTGCACGTCGGCGCACAGCTCGGCCAGCGCCTTCATTTCCGAGGCCACACACAGGCGTCCCTGCGCGTCGTGGCCCCAGTACAGCGGGCATACGCCGAGCGGATCGCGCGCGATCAGGTAGCGATGGCTGGCGGCATCCCACAGCGCGAAGGCAAAGATGCCGTTGAGCCGTGCGATCCATTCACCCGGTGAAGCATCGCCGGCCTCGCGATGGAGCGCGTTGATGACTTCGCAATCCGAGCCGCTGGTGAAGTCGTAGGTACTGGCCGCGCGCAGTGCCTGATGGTTGTAGATCTCGCCATTGACCGCGAGCGCAAGCGCGCCATCACGCGAGCGCAGCGGCTGCGAACCGCTGGCCGGATCGACGATGGCCAGGCGTTCGTGGACGAGGATCACGCCGGCATCGACGAACACGCCGCTCCAGTCGGGCCCGCGATGGCGCTGACGCTGCGAACAGGCCAGGGCCTGCCGGCGCAGCTCGGGCAGATCATCGCCCGGATGAAGGTCGAACATTCCGAAAATCGAACACATGATGGAACTCCTTGGAGGTTTCAGGTCGCGTGGAACGAGGTGGTGCCGCGGCACCCTTGCCACCAGAACCTGCCCGATCGCGGGCCACAAAAAAGGCCCGCTGCGGGCGGGCCTTGGTGTCGTATCGGTATGAAAATCGCCTACGCACAAGCCCCGCGATGTGAGCGCGGATTATTGTTGCGACGATTGTTCGCAGCCGCGACAGCGGCGGCGGGGTTGGGCACAATCGGGCGAATGGACAGATGCATGGCCGAACTAGAGCACGAGCGCGTGGCCGACGCAAGCGACTTTTCGCGATATGGACGAACACGGGGCGGGCAGTTGAGACACCTCGGCCTGTTCGCGCTGGTCTTGTGGCTGCTCGGCAGCGCCGCATCGGTGCAGGCCGAGGAATCCGGCCAGCGCGTGCACCGCTGCATCGGTCGCAATGGCGAAGTCGTGTTCAGCGGCACCTGGTGCAGCGCCGAGCCGGCTTCTGCGGGCGCACTGGCCAAGGCGCAGAGCGAGGCAGCCGCGCAGGGCGCACCCGCCGCAGATACCTGCGCGACTTCGGTGGCGCAACTGCGTGAACGCATCGCCGGTGCGATCGCGCGCCAGGATTCCAACACCATCGCCGGCGCGATGCGCTGGCGCGGCGTGAGCGGCGGCGAGGCCAAACAGGTGCTCGCGCAACTGCGCGATCTGGTGCGCGAACCCCTGCTCGCGATCGAGGGCGGCAGCACCTCGATCGAGGTCAAGACCGGCAGCAATCTCGATGCCGGCGTGCGCAGCATGCGCTTTGGCATCAGCGACGAAAGCGGTTGCTACTGGCTGAGCTGGTAGGCCGGGCCGGCCGCGCGCGCTGGTATCATGAGCGTCCTTGCGCGGAGAGGCGACATGACCCAGCAATACCCCGAACACATCTGGCAGAACGGTCGCATCAAGCCCTGGGCCGAAGGCACCGTGCACGTGATGGCGGCCGGCCTGCAGTACGGCGCCTCGGTGTTCGAGGGCATCCGCAGCTACGACACGCCCAAGGGCGCGGCGATCTTTCGCCTCTCCGACCATAACCGGCGCCTGCTCAACTCCGCGAAGATTTACGAGATGGAGGTGCCCTACACCTTCGACGAGATCAACGCCGCCTGTCGCGACGTGCTCAAGGCCAATGGCTACGGCGCGGCCTACCTGCGTCCCTGCATCTATCGCGGTCTGGGCGGCTTCGGCCTGTCGGCGCAGACACCGATCGACGTCTCGGTGGCAACCTGGAAGATGGGCGCCTACCTGGGCGCGGGCGTGCTCGAAGCGGGCATCGATGCCTGCGTGTCGAGCTGGCAGCGCGTCGCGCCCAACACGATTCCCGCAGGCGCCAAGGCCGGCGGCAATTACCTGTCCGGCTCGCTGATCGCGCGCGAAGCGCGGCGCCTGGGCTTTGGCGAGGGCATTGCGCTGGCCTCGACCGGCCTGCTCAGCGAAGGCGCGGGCGAAAACCTGTTCCTCGTCTTCGACGGCGCGCTGCACACCACGCCGGTGAGCGCGGCCTTGCTCAACGGCATCACCCGCAACACACTGATCACGCTCGCGCGCGCCAACGGCATCGAAGTGATCGAACGCGACATCCCGCGCGAATACCTGTACCTCTGCGACGAGTTGTTCATGTGCGGCACCGCCGCCGAGATCACCCCGATCCGTTCGGTCGATGGCCGCAAGGTGGGCGCCGGCAAACCCGGGCCGCTCACCCAGCGCATGCAGGAGCTCTTCTTCGGCCTGTTCAACGGCAAGACGCCGGACCAATGGGGTTGGCTGGAGCCGGTCTGAGCGCAGACCTGCGCCGGTCCGTACGGCGTCCGCCATGCGCAGCTTCGTCCTGCGGGCACGCTCCACCCCGGTCGACGGCGCCGCCCTGCTGGCGTCCGTCGGCAACGGCGCGCACAGCGAGATTCTCGCGCACACGCTGATGAACGCGCTGTTCGTGGCGCAATCGCATCGACCCGGCGTGGTGCTGCACCTGGTGCTGGAGAAAACCGCCGACTATTCCCGCACGATCAGCTTTCATTCCGACGAACTGGGCGATCTGGGCGGCTTCCACGAACAAGCCCTGCTCGGCACCATCGCCCAGGCTCTGGATGCCTCGCGCGGCATGGGCAAGGAGGAATGCCGCGCCGTGGCAGCGGGCATCACGGTACGCACGACCAGTTTCGAAAAGCTGGTCGCGGCGCTGGCCGCGGATCACCCCTTGTTCGTCATGGATCGCAAGGGCAAGGCGATCGGCGCAGAGGAATTCCCGGACGATCCCTGTTTCATCCTCACCGACCACCTGCCGATGCCGAAGAACAGTGCCCACGGTCTGGCGCGTCTGGGCGCACGCCCGCTCAGCCTGGGACCACGCATGCTGTTCGCCTCGCAATGCGTGGTGTTGATCCACCACGCGCTGGACTGCTGCGATGGCTGATCAGGCGCGTCGACGCTTCACCGCTTGCATTGCGACCGCCCGCAGCGAGCCATCGCGGTGACCCCGTGCGCCACCCTGATACAACAGGATTTCGCAGACGAAACCACAAGCCACCCGCCGGGTGCGCATTGGGTGCAGCCCACGGCGCAGGCGCCGATCGAGCATCGAGCCTTGTCCTGCCGCTGCGCCTTATTGCGCCTTGTGCAGACAGGGGCAAGTCTGGGGCGCGTCTGGACCGGGTCGCGGCATTGATTTTGCCTTGACCCACCGGGGTCAAGCCCATGCAGGCGTGGCGTTCGAGGGGGATGGGACCATGAGGCAATCGCAGCATCAGGGCAATGCGGCGCGCAGGGCCGCGCGATCGGACCGGGCACGACTCGTCGGCGCCGCGCTGGCACTGGCGCTCTCCACGCAGGGCTTCGCGCAGGGGCTGCCCGCCTTCCCGGGCGCCGAGGGTTTCGGCGCGATCGCCAGTGGCGGGCGCGGCGGCGCGGTCTACAGCGTGACCACGCTCGATCCCGATCCGGCCGGCACGCTGCCGGGCTCGCTCAACCACGCCCTGCGCCAGACCGGGCCACGCACCATCGTGTTCAGGGTCAGCGGCGTCATTCACGGCATCGCCAACATCGTGCATGGCGATGTCACGATCGCGGGCCAGACCTCGCCGGGCGGCATCATCGTGCGCGGCCTCATCTGCGATGGCCACTACGAACAGAACGATTGCGACAATGTCATCGTGCGCCATCTGCGCAGCCGGCCCGCCTGGAACCTGTCGGTGCCAGCGGGGGGCGAACGCCTCGACGATGCGCTGCGCCTGGATGGCATCAATCGCGCGATCTTCGATCACGTTTCGCTCGCGCACGCGACCGACGAGGCACTGCAGATCAGTTGGGCCTCGGACATCACCGTGCAGGATTCCATGCTCGGTGAAACGGTCGGTTCGCATGCCGACCGCGGCGGCGTGTTGATGAACTACTCGCATGCCGATCACCCGCAGGACCGCGTCGCCCTGATCCGCAACCTGTGGTATCGCGTCGGCGGCCGCATGCCCGAGATCACCTGCGAAGCGAGCAACTACGACGGCGATCCCGGCCTCATCGCCAGCTGCCAGAACACGCCGCTGCACCTGGAACTGGCCAACAACCTGTATGTCGATCCGGGGTTCCTGCTCTGGTACAACCGCGACGTCGACCAGGTACCCGCCAATGGGCCGTATCGCGTGCGCATCAACGCGGTCGGCAACCGCTTCGTCGCGCGCGCGAGCTATCCCTACGGCATGTTCCTGCATGATCTGCTCGACGTCGCCGACAACCAGCTCTACGTCAGCGACAACCAGCTCTCGCTGTATCCAAGCTGGAGCGATTACCAGTTGTTCTATTGCTGCAACGACTTCGCCCAGGAAGGCCCGAACGGTGATCTTGGCGTCGCGCAGCGCCGCAGCACGCGCCATCCATTTCCCGCCGTTGCCTACGTGTCTTCCACCCAGCTTCTGGCCAGCGTCGCCGCGCAGGCCGGCGCATGGCCGACTGACCCGCTCGACCGCCGCTGGCGCGACTCGGCGCGTGCCGGCCTGCCGCCTGCGGTCGATTGGGGCACGCCGCTGGCCGATGACGACTTCGATCTGGACTTCAATCCCGCGCAGCCACCTGCCGCGCCCGCCGACACGGATGGCGATGGCATGCCCGATGCGTTCGAACTGGCCAACGGCCTCAACCCCGCCAACGCCAGCGATCGCAACGGCACTCAACTGGCGCTGGCCTGCATGGGCATGGCCGGCTACACCAACCTCGAGTGCTATCTGCAGCAGCGTGCCTTCGCATTGCAGGACCGGATCTTCACCGACGGCTACGAACAGGGCTGAGGCCGATCAAGGCCTTCGCACCCACAGCGCGTTCGGGCGCGCGTGCCGCCATGCCAGTTTCTGGGAAGGCGTCATCCTTTCCGGCGAGAGCGCACCCTGATCGAGGTCAGCGCCCGAACCCATGGGCGCGAGCCACTGATCCTCGCCTGCGCCAATCTCGCACCATTAGCCTAACGCTGGCCTCGCCGACACTCTTTCCAGGGCGGTTGCTTGCGCCACCCCGTGGTTCAAGGCGACGCTTTGCTCCTTCCAACCGCTCGTGGCGAGATCCGTACCACGAGGCTGTGGCGCAGCCACCGGTCGCGGGACGAAGACCAAACGATGAACGGTCGGTGACATCGGGCTCATGTCTGCTTCCTGCGCCTCCGACGAGCGTCATACACGTCGCCCCCCCCGCCCGGTCATCGGCGTTGCCGGTGCGGGGAACTGCCGACGCAAACAAGCTCGCGAACCGAACGGGAATGAAGGCGAAGCAGTTCACAATGGTGACGCACAGTTCGACCCTATCGCGCGATGTTTGTGTAGGATCGATCCCTATCGCGCTTCCGTTCCGGATGGGTGGGGAAGAACCGATCCGCGACGCAGAACAGGAATGGACATGGACATCAGACCGGCATCGACTGCCTTTGCACTTGCTATGGCGTTCGTGGCGCACGTTCATGCAAGCAATGGATGGGAGCATTACCCCGGACTCACTGCACCAGGTCGTGCGGGAATCGTGATCGGTGATTTCGATGGCGACGGCACTGCCGAAGCAGCGGTAAGCGCCTCCGCCTGGAGACTTGACGCATCGCAGCCGACGTCCCATCTGGTTGCGGTCCTCATGGCAGGAGCCAATGGCAGCTTCGACGTCGCCTCGATGTTGCACCTGCCGGACCTGCAGTACGGCCAGTTGATTCGGGCGCCGCGCGAAGGGGCCGCAAATCGCCTGGCCGCCGTGATCGGCGCCGGCGCGGACAGCCGCATCGTGATCCTGGGCGATGTCCCGCTACGCATACTGCGCACGATCCAGGCACCGATGGTGACTCAAATCACCTCGATCGCAGATGTCGACGGGGATGGGCAGCAGGAAGTCGTGGCACTGGCGGCAGGCCAAGTGCCGTGGCTCGATTTGTATCCAATGGTGCTTGATTACGAGACCGGCGCGATCGAATGGCTCGGCGGCGATGCCGCCGCCGATATCGGCGTTGCCCAACTCGACAATGATCCGGCCCTCGAACTCATCCTTGCCGGCGTCCCCGGACGTATCGTCGATGGTGCGAGCCAAGCGCTCGAATGGACATGGCCCAATGGCTTTGGCGACGGCATCCTGACGGGTCAGTTCGACGAAGACGGGATCACGCGCTTTGCGACCTACCAGCACGGCGGGTCGCTGGTGCAGATGTTTCGCTCGAGCCCGTATTCGCCTGAATCCCAGTTCTCGACTGCCTCGATCGACGTGGCGAAAACGGTGCGCCTGAGCGAGAGCGGCCCCGACCGGATTGCCATCGGCGGCGATCAGTGGGGGAGCGTGACGGTGCACCAGGCGCGCAGCGGGGAGCAGCTTTTCACGGTCGTCAATCCAGGACACGGCGTATCTGCGCTGGAGATCGGCGACATCGGTGCAGCCGCTCAGGCAAGACTCGTGTTTGGTCCAACAGCCCGGGCCGGGCTTCAAGTCTTCGACCTTTCCACGGGCGCGCTTGAGTACGCCCAGGATGTGGAAACGGGTCCGTTTTCTTCCATCGTCAGAGGGGATCTCGCCGGCGGCGGCAGCGATCAGGTTGCATATCTGGCACGTGACTTATTTGCATCCGGTGAGAGCAATGTCAAATTGCACGTGCTCGATGCCGCAACTGGCACGCACTTGCGTTCACGCAACGTGATTGATCGCGCCCAGAGCCGCACGGATCTTCCGATCGGCATCGGTCGGTTCAATGCCGCCGCGCGGCAGGATATCGTGGTTGCCGGCGGAGATTCTTGGGGCGAGGTCGCACTCATCAATGGCGCGACCCTGCAGGATCGGTGGCGGGTCGGCGGTGCTGCCCTGTTCGGCCAGAGCGAAATCGACGCGCTCGCGGTGATCGATGTGGACCACGACGAAATTTCGGATGTGCTCGTTGCCACGTCCTCCGGACGGTTGTTCGTGCTCAAGGGAACCAGTGGCTCGGTGCTGTGGCAATCAGACATGTTAGGAAACAACGGCCGCGTTGCCCTCGTTGCATTTCGTGGTGCAAACGATGATCCGCGCGTGGTGTTTGCGCGCGGCAACGAGATTTATCTGATCGATCCAGGCACGCGACAGATCCTGGCCAGCACGACAACCACCCACGAGGTGATCGGCGTGACGCACTTGGGCACTGGCAGCACGTGCCGTCTGGGCGTGCTCCTTGCCGGCTCGATTGCGACCCTGCACGACTGTATGGATTTGCAGGTGGCGGACCAGCTCGCCGTGCCGCCAAGTACGCTCTTCTTGCGGGCTCTCGACAGCTTGGGCACGCGTTTCGTCACTGCCAGCGAAGGTCGCATTCACGAAGTAGCCATCGATGGGCGTAGCGCGACCACGTCGTCCATGTTGGGATACGGCCTCGGTGACTATAATCAGGGCGATTTGCGCCCTGCCCTGGAAGCCGGCAGATTCGAACTGGTCATCGGCTCGAATTACATGGTCGTGCAACGACAGGTCGAGATCGACATGCTGTTCGCCGATGGATTCGACTGAGGCGCTGGCACAGGTTTGTTGGTTGCGGCGGTTGTCAACGAGCACGCGGACGGCACGAGGAAGCAGGAAATGAAGCATCCGATCACCAGCCTCACATTCCTGCTCGCCCTGCTTCTCCCCCCATCTGCGCGGTCGGAGACGGTTTGGGAAAGCTATCCCGGCTTCAGTAGCCCCGGTGAGGGCGGAATTGTCATCGGTGATTTCAACGGAGACGGCAAGCCGGAAGCCGCGGTTACGGGAAATGCCATGTCCACATTTCCCGTCTACACCTATCTGATCGGATTGGTGGGTACTGACACCTCCGGCAGACTGGATGTGCATTCAATCACCCCGTTGCCGGATTACGTGACCGGTCCGATAGTACTGGCTCCACGAGAAGGGCTCGCCGACCGTCTAGCCGTTTGTTCCAGCGGGGAAAACAACCGCATTCTCATTCTCGGTGGCTCGCCGCTGCGCGTGCTGCGCAGCATCGAGGCACCACAGGTCATACGTGTCCACGGGATTGCCGACGTGGATGGCGACAATCAACCCGAGATTGTTGCATTGGCCACCCTTGTCCCGAATTCTGGTTCGAGCACCAGTTTTCCGGTATTGCTCGATTACGAGACCGGCGCGATCAAGTGGGCAGGTCCCGACGGGGTTGATGGTGTTGGCTTGCTGCCGATCGATGGCGGCACAGGGATGAAGCTGGTACTCACGGGTACGCCGGGTCGCGTGATCGATGGCGTCAGCAAGACACTTGAATGGATCTATCCGGCTGGTTTCGGCAAGCGCGTAATGGTGGGAAAGTTCTTTGCCTCCACCGCCGAGACTTTTTTTGCCACGACCTCATACGGACTGACCGCGTTGCAGGTTTTCGGCAGCGCTCCCTTCCGGCACCAGCTCAATATCCCGACCATTCAGGCAAACGCCGCCGCGACCGTGCGGCTCGCTACCGGACCGGATCGAATCGCGATCGGCAGCTGGGACACGCCCGGACTGATCGTCTACGGAATCGACAGCCGTCAACCGGTGCTGGATCTGAACCCAACCGAGATCGGAATCCAAGCATTGGGTGCGGGCGATCTCGATGGCGATGGCCGCGTCGAACTGATATTCGGCACGAATCTGGCCAGGAGCGCTCCCGATGTCTTGCGCGTGGTCGATACGGTGACACTGACGAATGATCTGCAACGGCATGAGGAGGTCGGGCCGCTTTCGACGGTGGCACGCGGCGACTTGACCGGCAACGGTGGTGATCAGGTCGCCTACTTGAGCCGCTATACCTCAGCATCGCAAGGCGGCGTACACCTGCGCGTTCTCGATGCGCAAACAGGTCAAGCACAGCGCCGGCGCGATCTGGTGTTCGATGGTTATGAATATCAGCCAGCGCTCGTTGCCGCGCAGATGGACAGCGATTCGCAGGCGGAATTGGTGATGGTGGCAAGCAAGTACTCCGAAGGAATCGTGGCAGTCATCGACGGACTCACCTTGCAGGACCAATGGCGCAAATCCACCGACGACTACACCAGCGGCGCGGCGATGCTCGATGTCAACGCAGATGGAATCTTGGACGTAATCACTACCATTTCATCACGTCTGAGCGTGCTCGATGGCAGGAACGGGGCCCTGCTATGGCAGTCCATCACGTTCTTTGGTGATGGCGAAGCATGGGTCGCCGCGTTCCGGGCTGCCGACAGTGCGCCCCGCACGGTGATTGCCCGCGGTACGGGCGTCTATGTCTTTGATCCGCTCATGAACCTGCTCGTGACAAGTGCATCAACAATTGCGCCGATCGACGCGCTCACTCAATGGGGCGATGGCACCGACTGTCGCCTTGGCTTGCTTGGACATGATTCGATCCTCAGCGTTCGCCGCTGCACGAACCTTGAGCAGGTGGCCCAATACACGATGCCCCCGGGAACTCAATTCTTCCGACCGCTCAATGCCGGAGGCGATCACTTCGTAGCCGCGGACAACCGCCAACTTTTCGAGGTGAAGTCGAATGGCATCGTGGCGCCTCTTTCCGGCGATCTCGGGACATCGCTCGGTGCCCGGAACTTCGGACTGGTCCTTGCGCAAACCGACGCGCAGCATTTCGATCTCGTCATCGGCTCGGATTACATGGTCACGCGTGTTCGGGTTGGGCTCGACGAGTTATTCGACAACGGTTTCGAGAACGAACAACCCCGTCGCTCACATTGACGGCACAGGCGAATCGGCCAGGCTGGACGCGGTCGCCGACCCGACGATCATTGCGCTCCACAAGACCGCCGGCTACGACCCGCAATCGGCGGCGATCAGCTCGGCAGACGTTTGCGCGTTCAACAGCTACGTCCGCGACGACCTGAAGTTCAGCGCTGGCCTCTCGCGGCGGCAGGATAGACACCGCGGCGCGTTCGGGGTGGCAGCTGCCTGCGGGAGGAAGTCCCATCCGATCCGGCATCGTGCCACTTGGCCGCGCGTCTTCGCGCTTGTGGCATGATCGGCGACCGCGCCGCGCCGGCATCGGCCTTGGGGTGATACAGCGGACATGGATCCGTTGTGGCCCGATGGCTCGCCGCGCACGCGCGCTGCACCCACGCAGGATGGTGAGACGATGAATGCAGGCAGCACCCCTTCCGACCTGGCGGCATTGCGCAGCCGTGCGATCGACGCCGCAAGACAAGCCTACGCGCCCTACTCGAATCTGCGCGTGGGCGCGGCGCTGCGCTCGGCGCGCGGCGAAATCTATGCCGGCTGCAACGTCGAGAACGGCGCCTATCCGATCGGCGGTTGCGCCGAGCGCGGCGCGATCGCCAGCGCGGTGCAGGCCGAGGGCAAGGAATTTCGCCTCGCCGCGATCGCGGTGGCTGCGTTTGCCGCCGATGGCACGCCGTTGCCGGTGTCGCCGTGTGGCGCCTGTCGTCAGGCGTTGGTCGAATTCGGCGCCGATGCGCAGGTGACCTTCCTGCAAGCCGACGGCAGTTGGATCGAGGTCGATGCCGGCGCGTTGCTGCCGTATCGCTTCATCCTGCCCGGGCAGTAGCCGCGCGCGTCAGCGTGGCACCGACAGGCCCGCGGCACGACCCCGCGCCAGCACGCCGGCGACGATGCGATCGCAACGCGCACCATCGAAGGAAAACGCATCGGCGAGCGCGAGGTCGATCTGGCTTGCCATGCCTTCGCGCAGCAGGCTGCGCGCACGGAACAGGCGCGTGCGCACGGTGGCTTCGGGAATGTCGAGGGCTTGTGCGACTTCCTCGGCGCTCAGTTCCTCGACCGCGCGCAGCATGAACACCGTGCGGAAGGATTCGGGCAAGTCGTCGATGCGCGCCTCGATCAGCTTGCGCAGGTCGGCGCGCATCGCCGCGAATTCGGGCTGACGATCGGCCTGCTCGGTGAGCAGGTCGCGGGTATCGGTTTCATGTGAGCTCATCGCCGCCTCCAGCGGAATGACAGTCGCACTCTTGCGCCGCAGCCGACCCAGCGCCTCGTTGGTGACGATGCGCACCATCCAGGTCGACAGCTTGGCTTCGAAGTTGAATTGGCCGAGGCTGCGCCAGATCAGCACATAGGCTTCCTGCAGCGCATCCTCGGCATCGAGATCATCCTTGAGGATGCTGCGAGCGCTGCGGAACAGCAGGCGATTGTGGCGACGCATGATCGCCTCGAAGGCCGCTTCGCTGCCCTGCGCAGCGAGACGCACGAGTTCGGGCTCGGCCAATGCGCCCAGCTGCGCAGCCGAGGGTTTCGTTGCTGTCTGAGTCATGAGCGTGCTCCAGTGGCCGTGTTCGGCATCATGCTTCATTTCTTGCCGATCAAGGTGAGGAATTCGCGGCGCAGCGCGCGATCATCGCGCAGCGCGCCGCGCATGACCGTGCTGCGCATCATTGCGCCATCGTCCTCGACGCCGCGCCACTGCATGCACAGATGGTCGGCCTCCATCACCACGCCCAGACCATCGGGGCGGATGTGGCGCTCGAGTTCGTCGGCGAGCATGACCACGGCTTCTTCCTGGATCTGCGGGCGACGCATGATCCAGTCGCACAGGCGCGCGTACTTGGACAGGCCAATGAGGTTGGATTGCGCATTGGGCAGCACGCCAATCCACACCTTGCCCTGGATCGGGCACAGATGATGCGAGCAGGCACTGCGTACGCGGATCGGGCCGACCACCATCAACTCATCGAGCTGGCGGTCGTTCGGGAACGCGGTGAGTCTGGGTGGCGCCTGATAGCGTCCGGCGAAGACCTCGTCGAGATAGAGCTTGGCGACGCGGCGCGCGGTATCGGTGCTGTTGTGGTCGTGTTCGGTGTCGATCACGAGACTGCGCTGCAGGTCGCGCAGGCAGGCCGCGACTTCCTCGCGCAGTTCGTCGAGTTCGCCCGGCGCGATGAAGGCCGCGATGTTGTCGTTGGCGTGGAAGCGCTGCCCGGCCTCGAGCAGACGCGCGCGAATGCGCTCGGACACGGACTCGGACGTGGGCTGTGCATGGGCGTCTTCGCGGCGCAGGCTGGCGACGTTGCTGCTGGGGCTCATTGTGGTTCTCCAGGCTGGGGCGGGCGCCAACTGCCGGTTTGGCAGTCCGCGCGGCTCGGGCATCTCCCGCATCCGGCATCTTGGATGCAGCCAGTGGGCGCCGCGTTCCCGCGGGCGACGCCATGTTTCCCGGAAGTGCACGCCAGAATCAGTGCAGGATCGGTGTAGGAGCGGCGGTAGCCGCGACCCATGCCGCAGAAGCGATGCAGCAGCGGTGTAGGAGCGGCGGCAGCCGCGACCGGCGCCACACACCCTCGCGCGCAACACGAACCTGCGACGCGACGGTCGGGCCTGCCGGCCCTCCTACGAAAGCAAAGGCATCATGGCCACGCATCAAGGTGGTGCAGGAGCGGCGGCAGCCGCGACCCATGCCGCAGAAGCGGCAAGGAATCGATGTAGGAGCGGCGGCAGCCGCGACCGGCGCCACACACTCTCGCGCGCAACACGAACCTGCGACGCGACGGTCGGGCCTGCCGGCCCTCCTACGAAAGCAAAGGCATCATGGCCACGCATCAAGGTGGTGCAGCAGCGGTGTAGGAGCGGCGGCAGCCGCGACCGGTGCCACACACTCTCGCGCGCAACACGAACCTGCGACGCGACGGTCGGGCCTGCCGGCCCTCCTACTCAAACCAGCGCAGCAAAGGCGACTGCGACATCGGCGCATCGTCGATGCGATAGGCCGCGCGCATTTGCAGCGCAGCGCGCTGCGCATCGTCGAGACTGCGTGCATGCACGATCGCAAGCGCATCGCTGTTTGCCACTGCTTCGCCACAACCACGCACCCGGGCCAGGCCCACCGCATGATCGATCGCGGCGGTCGGCGTGCGTCGGCCGCCACCGAGATCGACCACGCATTCACCCAGGGCACGCGCGTCGATGGCATTGATGAATCCGGTGCGTCCGGCATCGACTGCGAGTTGGACCGGCGCTTGGGCCAAGTGCCGCTGCGGATGTTCGAGCAGGTCACCCGGGCCACCGAGTGCAGCAACCATGCGCGCGAAGCGTTCGGCCGCAGCGCCCGAATCCAGTGCCCGCTCCAGCAGCAGGCGGGCCTGCGCGTGGTCGCTGGCCAGTCCGCCCACCTGCAGCAGCCGCGCCGACAGCGCCAAGACCAGTTCGCGCAGGCGTGGGCAGGCCTCGCGCCCGCACAGCAGATCGAGGATCGCGCGCAGTTCGAGCGCATTGCCGGCCTCGCGGCCGAGTACCTGGCTCATGTCGGTCAGCGCGATCGCGAGTTCAAGTCCACTGCCTTGCGCAACCGCTTGCATGCGCGTCGCGAGTGCGGTGGCGGCGCATTCGTCGGGCGTCTGCGCACCGCTGCCGGTCTTGACATCGAGCACCAGCGCCTGCGCGCCACCGGCGAGTTTCTTCGACAGGATTGAGGCGACGATGAGGTCGGGTACATCGACCGTGGCGGTGATGTCGCGCACTGCGTACAGGCGTCGATCGGCCGGTACGAGATCATCGCTTTGACCGACGATCGCGCAGCCGACCGTCGCGACAACCTTGCGCAACCGTTCGGGCGCGGGATTGACGTTGTAGCCGGGCACGCTTTCGAGTTTGTCGAGCGTGCCGCCCGTGTGACCGAGGCCGCGTCCCGAGATCATCGGCACGAAGCCGCCGCAGGCGGCGATCAGCGGCGCGAGCGCGAGGCTCACGCAGTCGCCGACGCCGCCGGTGGAATGCTTGTCGAGTACCGGGCCGGGCAAGTCGGACCAATCAAGGCAGCGGCCCGAATCGCGCAGTGCGAAGGTGAAGTCGCGGCACTCGGCCGCCAGCATGCCGCGCCAGGCCACCGCCATCGCAAACGCGGCGATCTGCCCTTCGCTCCACTGCCCATTGCCGATGCCGCAGGCGATTGCCTTGCATTGCGCGGCATCCAGCCGCCGCCCCTCGCGCTTGGCGCGAATCAGCGCGGCAACGGGCCACTCACTCATGCAGGCCGCGCCAGCAGCGGCAACAAGGCGTCGTAGAGCGCGCTCGCTCCGATGCGGAAATGCCCCGGCGTGACCCACTCGTCACCGAGCCGATCACGCGCGAGATCGAGATAGAGCGCAGCATCGGCGAGGCTGCGTATGCCGCCCGCCGCCTTGAATCCGCAGCGTCCGCCGTGCGCGGCGATCACCTCGAGCATGATCGTGGCGGCCTCGACGGTGGCATTGACCGCGACCTTGCCGGTCGAGGTCTTGAGGAAATCCACGCCTGCCTGGATGCCCAGTTCCGATGCAGCGTGGATCTGCGCGGGCGTGAGCTGACCGGTTTCGAGGATGAGCTTGAGACAATGCGTGTTGCCGCAGGCCGTGCGTGCCGCAAGGACGACCGCGCGCGCGCAGCCAGGATCGCCCCCTTGCAGCGCCGCCCACGGCAGCACGAGATCGATTTCGTCAGCGCCCGCGGCGAGCGCGCGGCGGGTCTCGCGTTCGACGCGTTGCGCGTCGCTGCCGCCATCGGGAAAATTCACCACGGTGGCGATCTTGACTGCGCTGTCGCCGAGTGCGCGGCGCGCGGTGGTGATGTGTTCGGGATAGATGCACACCGCCGCCGGCAGACCACTGCCAAGCGCTCGGGTACACATTGCCTCGATCCGGGCAGGCGTGTCGTCTTCGCCGAGACTGGTGAGATCAAGCAGGGGCAGCAGGCGTGCGGCCAGCGCATGCGCAACGGGTTCGACGACGCTCATGGCAGGTTCCGTGTCGGGAATGCGCAAGACTACGGGCTGCGCGCGCCCGCGCCTTGATCTGCGGCAAATGCGCGCGACTCAGCGCTCGCTGAAACGCAAGGTTGCCGTGGCGCCGCCCTGCGGACGCGGCGCCAGTGAAACCTGCCAACCGTAGAGCTCGCACAAGCGGCGCACGATCGCGAGGCCGAGGCCACCGCCCTTGCCCTGCCGGGTGCCGCGCACACCGCGCTCGAAGAGCTTTTCCGCATCCTCGGCGGCGATGCCCGGCCCGGTGTCCTCGACACTCACGCGACCGTGACCGACGGTGATGATGACCTCGCCCGCAGGCGTGTACTTGAAGGCATTGCCGATGAGGTTGCTCAGCGCCACCGCCACCACCGAGGATGGCGCCGGCACCGCCAGCGGCTGGTCGATGTCCACGCGCACCTCGATCGGCTTGTTGCCCAGGTGCGGGCGCTGCGAATCGACCACCTGCTCGACCACGCGCGCGACATCGGTGGTTTCGCCATCGGTCGGCGCCTGCCGCTCGCGGCGCGAGAGCAGCAACAATGCATCGATCAGCTCGCTGCACTGGCGTACCGCGCGTTCGATGCGCTTGAGCCGTTCGCGTGGTTTGTCGGCGAGGTCGCTGGAGGCCTGCAGCAGTTCGGTGGTGCTGGCAATCACCGCCAGCGGCGTGCGCAGCTCGTGGCTGACGTCGGCGTTGAACTCGCGGTCACGCTGCACCATTTCGGTCAGGCGCATCGAATAGTCATCGAGCGCCTCGGCAAGCTGGCCGACCTCGTCGTTGGCAAAGTGCATGCGCAGACGCCCGGGCTGGCCGCTCTGGCTCAGCGCGCGCACGCGTCGAGCCAGGTCGACGAGCGGACTCATCACCCGCGCCGACAGCCAGAAGCCGATCAAGAGCGAGAGCAGCGCGAAAACGAACACGGCGCTTGCGATCGCCACCTGCAACTGGCGTTCGCCGAGCTTTTGCGAGCTGACGTCGAACCACAGGTAGGCCCAGTAATCGGCATCCTTGTAGACCGCGAGTTTGAACGGTCGCAGCACGCCGTTGCGGTCGATGTCCTCGATGTCGTAGACGCCGGCATCGTATTTCTGCCAAGCCAGCGGCACGGTGGCGCTGCGTCCGGCGCGCACGATCTGCGCCTGATAGAGCGACATCGCCCACGGCGCGGCCGGGTCGGGATTGGCGCGTTTGAATTCGACGAAATGGCGAATCTCGCGCTCGAGCGTCGAGTTGACCAGTTGGTCTTCCAGGCGCGTGCGCATGTAGATCGTGGCCACCGCGAACAGCGCCGTGAGGCCCAGGCCAAACAGCGCGAACGAGATGATGATGCGGGAGCGCAGCCTACGTCGGTAGCGCATCCGGATCGACCATGCGGTAGCCGATGCCGTGGCGGGTCTGGATCAGCGGCTTGTCGAACGGCTTGTCGATCAACGCGCGCAAGCCGTGTATATGCACGCGCAGTGAATCACTGTCGGGCAGTTCTTCACCCCACACGCGCGTTTCCAGTTCTTGCCGCGTCACCACCGATGGCGAAGACTCCATCAGCGTCTGCAGCAGTTTGAGGCCGATCGGATTGAGCGTGATCGACTTGCCGCCGCGATTGACCATCAGGGTATCGAGGTTGAAGCTGAGGTCGGCCAGTTGCAGTACGCGACTGCGATTGCCCTTGCCGCGCCGACCGAGCACCTCCAGCCGCGCCGACAATTCCTGCAGGGCGAACGGCTTGACCATGTAGTCATCGGCGCCCGAATCGAAACCGGTGAGCTTGGAATCGAGGTTGTCGCGCGCGGTCAGCATCAGCACCGGCGTGAGTTTCCTGGCTTCCTGACGCAGCTTGCGGCAGACCTCGAGGCCATCCATGCCGGGCAAGCCCAAATCAAGGACGATCACATCGAAGTCGTTGACCACGGCCAGATGCAGGCCGGTGATGCCGTCGCCGGCAAAGTCGACCACGTGTCCCTTGTCGGCAAGAAAATCGCCGATGTTCTCGGCAATGTCGCTGTTGTCTTCGATGACGAGAATTCGCATGCGGCTACTCTAGCAGGATGGCGGGAGGGTCCGGCGCGGGCACTCTCACGGCGCAGTCACGCGCGGCGTGCGCCTGCGGTCGTTTCAATCGCTGAATTGACGTGCGCTCAAGGTCGACTCGCGCGCCGCACAGAACCGGCAACTCGTCGGGCAAGCCCGTGGCACAGGCCATCGCGGACCGATCGGGCGATGCAGGCGTCGTGCGTCGCCCAATAAAATGACCCAAGGAGGCGCCATTGGGGGAACGCGCCTGCCTTGGGTCAAAAAGCTACTGCCCCGATTACCGTAATCTGCCAGTCACGGAACCTGACTTAGGAGTGTCGAGCAGGACTACAGCGCGTTCGAGTATGGATTTGCCCGAATTAAGACCTTGTTAAATCACGCTCACAAGGACGTTAAGGCAACGGCTCAACCGCCTGCGGAGGTCGACTCGCCGCCTGCCGCGGTCGGAGGCGCCTGACAAATCATCGAGCCCATTGGCCGCACGCAGCCATCCTCGGCGCCGTGCTCTCCGGGCGGCGCGAACACGAACACCTGCGTGTAGCGCTGCGGCGCCCCCGCCGGCAGGCTCGCCGGATCGAAGCGCCACTGCCGCAACGCGATTTCCGCCGCGCGCCGGAACGCCTTGTCGGCACGCCCGTTGAGGCGAATGTCGCGGACCGAGCCATCGGCCGCGATGCTGAAACTCGCCTCGACTTCTACCCGAGTGGCATAGGCATTGCCGGGGAATTCGGGTACCACCGTGTGCAGCGCGACCGGCTTGGCGACATGAGCAGGCACGGCAGCGGGCAAGGCAAGCTCGGATTTCGGCGCCGGTACCGCGGCGCTGGCCAGCTCGGTGGGCAGCTCGCGCGCGGCGCCCGTGGCAGATGCCACGACGGCCGTCGCGGCTGCGGCCACGGGTTCGGCCGCAGCCGGTTTCGGCAAGGCCGATGGTTCATTCTCGGCACGCGCTGCGATCGGCATGTCGACGATCTCGATACGCGGCGCGCCCAAGCGCGCGATCGGTGTTGCCAGCAGCGCCGGTGCCAGTGCGACCGACGGCATCTGCAACGATACCCAATCGACGCCGGGACCATGCACCACCAGCGGCGCCGCCTCGTTGTCGAGGCTGCGCTGCACAAGCGTCCAGGCCAGCATCAGGCCGGCTGCGATGAGCAGCCAGCGCCCCGAGCCACGCCCTTCGACGGCGACACGCGGCGAACTCACGCCGACGATGCGGCGTACCCGTTCGAGCAAATCGCCGCCACTGGCAGCGAGCGCGAACGGCGTCGCCAGACGCAGCTCCTCGAGCGCCGCCAACGTGCGTGCATATTCATGCGGTTCGCCCTGCATCGTGCGCAGTACCAGATGATCGCAGCACAGCTCACGCTCATTGCGCACCTCGCGCGAGATCCAGTGCACCACCGGGTGATAGAACAGCACGGTTTCCAGCACCGTCTGGACCAGATTGACCAAATGGTCGCAGCGCCGCAGATGGCCCAACTCGTGGGCGAGAATCAGTTCGACCTGCTGACGTGGAAAGCCCAGCGCAACCGCGGTGGGCAGGAGGATCACCGGCCGCAGCCAGCCAATCAGCATCGGCGTATCGACCTGGTCGCTGACCAGCGCGCGCACGCGCTGAACGATGCCGAATCTTGCATTGACGGCGGCAAACAGCGCGTCGATCTGCGCATGGGCGCGGGCGCAGCGGCGCACGATGTGGTCGAGTCGCCGCCATTCGAGCAAGGCGCGCACGGCGAGCCCGCAAACGCCGATGGCCCACACCGCGACCAACCAGGGCAGCAGCGCATCGACTGCGCGACCCGGACTGCCGTGCATGGCAGAAACCGCGGTTCCGATCGCGCCATCGAGCGCAGCCGCGGACGCGGCTGCCGCAGCTTGCTCCGGCCACAAGCGAACGAGCGTGAGGATGGGCGCGAGCGCGAGTGCTGCCAGCGCGAGCAGGCCCGCCGCATGACGCCATTCGCTTGCCTGGCGCGGCAGCAGTGTGCGCAGCACGACCCACGCGCCTCCGATCAGGATGCCTTGCCAGAGGAAATGCAGCAGTGTCCAGCCGACCGCATCGATCCAGGGTGACAACATGTCCATGTTCAGCTCCTTTCCATGCGATCGAGCAGGGCGCGGATCTCGTCGAGTTCCTCGCGCGTCGCCTTGGCGCGACCACCAAGCGCCTGCAGCACCAACTGCGAAGGCGAGCCATTGAATACGCGCTCGACCAGTTCGGCGACGAAGCGCTTTTGCGTGCGCTCACGGCTGACCGCGGGGCGAAACACATGCGCGCGTTCGGAGTCGTCGCGCAGCAGCAAGCCCTTGCCGTGCATGATCTGCATCAGCTTGAGCGCGGTCGTGTAGCCGGCGCCTTCGTCCCGGTAAAGCGCTTCGTGGACATCGCGGACCGTACTCGGCCCGTGCTGCCAAATGAAATTGAGGATGCCCAGTTCGGCATCGGTCGGTCGGGGCAGGTGTTCGGTGCGCGTCATCGGCTACTCCACGGCGAGCGTTGGCTGGCAACGGGTGTGCGGCATCCTGCCCGCTGCCATCGCCCGCCCGAGGCAAACCCCGCGGCGTGCCTGCACACACCCGCCGACGATGGTAGCCATGCCGGCGCGGAAGTCAACGATGGTTTTCGTACGATGGCGCCGCATTCCGCCACCGTGCGCACCGGCCGGGACGAATCGGACTGGACAAGACCAGCGAACCGCGCTTGGATGGCCGGTCCCCGGCATTGCGAGGAAATTGCTGATGAAGCCCGTCTTGTTGCCCTGCGTCACGACACTCTGCGCGGCCGCGCTCGCCGCCTGCGCACCCGCACCACACAAGCCCGCGTCCACGGATGTGCCGCAAAAAACCGCCGCCGGAACAGGCGCCAGCGCGGCCCCGGCTGCGAGCCTGGCTGCGAGCCCGGCTGCGACCGCAGCCGATGATCCTTACCTGTGGCTCGAAGACATCCACGGCAGCAAGCCCCTGCAATGGGTCGATCAACACAACGCCCGCACCGCCGATGCCTTTGCCAGCAGTCCCGAGTTCGAGGCCAGGCGTGCCTCGATCCTCGGCATTCTCGATTCCGAAGCGAAGATTCCCTACGTCAACAAGATCGGCGACCACTATTACAACTTCTGGAAGGACAAGGACCACCCGCGCGGCCTGTGGCGGCGCACGAGTCTCGCCGAGTACGCCAAGGCGCAGCCGCGCTGGGAGACCGTGATCGATCTCGATGCCCTCGGCAAGACCGATGGCAAGAGCTGGGTATGGAAAGGCTCGCAGTGCCTGCGCCCTGCCTATCGGCGCTGCCTGGTCTCGCTTTCGCCCGACGGCGGCGATGCGGTCGCAGTGCGCGAGTTCGACCTGCACGACAAGTCCTTCGTGAAGGGCGGTTTCGAGCTGCCGGTGGCCAAGACCGTAGTCAGCTGGATCGATGTCGACCACATTTACGTTGGCACCGATTTCGGCCCCGGCTCGATGACCAAGTCGAGCTACGCGCGCATCATGAAGTCCTGGCAGCGCGGCACCCCGCTGAGTGCGGCAACGACGGTCTACGAAGGCAAGCCTGAAGATCTCGGGGTGGGCGCCCAGCGCGATCTCACCACGGGTTTCGAGCGCGACTTCGTCCAGCGCACGATCGATTTCTACACCAGTGAAACCTTCCTGCGCGGCAAGGATGGCCAGCTCGTGAAGATCGACGTGCCGCTGGATGCGACCATCGACACGCACCGGGAATGGCTCACGATCCGACTGCGCGATGCCTGGACGGTATCCGGCAAGACCTGGCCCTCGGGTGCGCTGCTGGCAATCCGCTTCGATGACTTCATGGCCGGCAAACGCGACTTCGTGCTGCTGTTTGCGCCCGACGAGACGACCTCGCTGGCGAGTTACTCGTGGACTCGCCACCACTTGATCCTCAATCTGCTGGTCGATGTCGCCAGCCGCCAGCAAGTGCTCACGCCGGTCGAACACGGCGATTGGACGCGCGCACCGCTGGGCGGCGTGCCCCCGTTGAGTACGGCCAACGCGTTCGCGGTCGACGCAGACGACAGCGATGCCTATTTCCTCGACGTCGGCGGCTACACCCAACCCGACACCTTGAGCCTGGGTACGCTCGGCAGCAGCGAGGCGCGCGTGCTCAAGCGTGGCCCGGCTTTTTTCGACGCCAGTGGTCTTGAAGTCCAGCAATTCTTCGTGTCTTCGAAAGATGGCACGCGCGTCCCCTACTTCCAGGTCGGCGCCAGGGATCTCAAGCTCGATGGCACGCATCCGACCCTGCTCTACGGCTATGGCGGGTTCGAGCTTTCGCAGCGTCCGCGCTACAACGCCGTGGTCGGCAGCCAGTGGCTGGCTCGCGGCGGCGTCTACGTGGTTGCCAATATCCGCGGCGGCGGCGAATACGGGCCGCGCTGGCATCAGGCCGCGCTCAAGGCCAATCGACCGCGTGCCTATGAGGATTTTGCCGCAGTGGCCGAGGACCTCGTGCGTCGCGGCGTCACTACCGGCCCGCGCCTGGGCGCGATGGGCGGCAGCAATGGCGGCCTCTTGATGGGCAACATGCTCACGCAATATCCCGAGCATTTCGGCGCGATCGTCTGCGCCGTGCCCCTGCTCGACATGAAGCGCTACACCCACCTGTCCGCCGGCGCCTCGTGGATCGCGGAATACGGCGACCCCGACAAGCCCGAGGAATGGGCCTGGATCAAGACCTTTTCGCCCTATCAGAACCTCGCGCGCGGCAAGGACTATCCGCCGATCCTGTTTTACACCGCGACCAGCGATGATCGC
>NZ_JAHCAP010000021.1 GCF_019634815.1 Dokdonella sp.
CGGGAAAGGTCTTTGCTTGACCCTGCTCCCCTCCGTGTACTCCGTGTGCTTCGTGTTTCAGTCTTTTCCGTTTTCGCTACAACCTTCGACGGAGAACGCCAATGACGTTCATGCAGTCGCGGCAATCCGCGTGGCTTCGGGAAAGGTCTTTGCTTGCCCCTGCTCCCCTCCGTGTGCTCCGTGTGCTCCGTGTTTCAGTCTTTTCCGTTTTCGCTACAACCTTCGACGGAGAACGCCAATGACGTTCATGCAGTCGCTGCAAGCCGCGTGGCAACGCAATGCGTCGCTGGTCTGCGTCGGGCTCGATCCCGAGCCGGCAAGGTTTCCCGTGCACCTGCGCGGCCGAACCGATGCGGTGTTCGAGTTCTGCCGCGACATCGTCGATGCGACTGCGGATCTGGTCTGCGCATTCAAGCCGCAGATCGCGCACTTCGCGGCGTTGCGCGCTGAGGATGCGCTCGAACGCCTGATCGCGCATATCCATGCAAAGCATTCCGCTGTGCCGGTGATTCTCGATGCCAAGCGCGGCGACATCGGTTCGACCGCGCAGCACTACGCGAGCGAAGCCTTCGATCGCTATCGCGCCGATGCAGTCACGCTCAATCCTTACCTCGGCCGTGATTCGGTCGCGCCCTTTCTCGAACGCGCCGACAAGGGCGCGATCCTGCTGTGCCGAACTTCCAATCCGGGTGGAGCGGATTTTCAGGCGCTCGATTGCGCTGGCGCACCGCTCTACCTGCACGTGGCCGAAACCATCGCCCGCGACTGGAATGGCAATCGCAACTGCGCGCTTGTGACGGGCGCGACCTGGCCGCAGGAACTGGGTCGCGTGCGCGCCGTGGTTGGCGCCATGCCCCTGCTCGTGCCCGGCATCGGCGCCCAGGGCGGTGATCTCGAGGCCGTGCTCGAACATGGTCTCGACACCAGCGGAAGCGGCCTTCTCATCAGTTCATCGCGCGCGATCCTCTACGCCGGAGATGGCGAGGATTTCGCCATCGCCGCGCGCGCCGCAGCCCTGCAACTGCGCGACGCGATCAACCGCCAACGCCAAGGCTGAAGGTGTCCCGGCCTTGCGGATGACCGGGCCCGAAGCGTTCGAACAAGGCGCAACGAGCTTTCTCAATCCGATTCGAATCCGCTGCCAAAGATCACGTCGTTGCGCCAGATCTGCCGGGTGCTTTGGACCTGCGCAGGGGATCTGCCGTCTCCATGCGTGCGGCCGACGGCACGCAAATACGAGAAACCGAGCGGCACCTGGACGCCGGTGCGCTGCCACCCCCCGGCGACACGTGACATCAAGCCCAGCGCGCTGTAGCTGATGCCATCGATCGAGGCATACAGTGTGGGCGACCCATCCACTTCCGGACCATTGCCGGAGCGCAACCAAGTAGCCGTATCGCCTTGAAGATCGAGCGACTGTCGCGCGGACTCAGGCCGCGACAAGCGAGCCAGATAGGTCCGCACCGCCCCGCCGAGTTGCGTGAAGGCGCCAGACAACAGGATCTTGCCATCGGCCTCCACCGTCACTTTTCCCTCGCTCCCCACGGGGGCAACGAAATCGGTGTCGAGACTGCCATCTGCATTCAGGCGTGCCAATCCCGAACGGCTGTAGCCGCCGATGCTGCCGAACAGTCCGCTGAGCAAGTACTTGCCGTCGGCCTGCAGGGCCATGTGCTGGACGTTGTCGTTCGGCGTCGGAGGCACGAAGCTGACATCGGGACTGCCGTCGCTCATGAGCCGCGCGATGAACGCACGCTCGAAGCCGCCCACATGGAGGAATGAACCACCGATTGCGATCTTGCCGTCCGGCTGCAAAACGATCGCATGGACAGACCCTTCGCCGAGAGCACCCCCTGCGAAGCTCATGTCGAGGCTGCCATCGGAATCGAGTCTGGCCAAGGCCTGACTCACGTGCCCCGCCACATTCGAGAAAGAGCCGCCAATCAGGATGCGGCCATCCTGCTGCACGGCCAGGGCATTGATGTAGCTGTCCACCTCGACATCGGCAAAGCTCGGATCAAGACTGCCGTTTGCGTTCAATCGTGCGAGATACGTTCGCGGCTGCCCGTTGATGACGGTGAAGTCCCCACTGATCAGGATCTTGCCATCGGCCTGCAGGGCCATGATGCCAACCGAGCCATCGATGTCCGGACCGACAAAGCTGGTATCGAGGCTACCGTTGTCGTACAAGCGGGCCACGCGTTTTCGAGCCTGCCCGTTGACCGTATTGAACCACCCGCCGATCAGGATCTTGCCATCGGCCTGGAACGCAAAACCGTTGACTGACAGGTCGGCCGTGGCCAGGAACGATTCCTCGAGGCGACCGGATGCATCCAGCCGCGCAATGTGTTGGCGCGGCTGCCACTGAAACTGGGTGAAGTTGCCGCCCAGCAGAATCTTGCCGTCCGCTTGCACGGCACTGGTATGAATGAAACTGTCGGAATGCATGTCGACCAGCGTGGCATCCACGCTGCCATCGACGTGGATCCGCTCCAGCGGCTGGCAAACTCCGGGCAACAACGAGATGCAGTGCCCGCCAAAGACGACATTGCCATCGGCTTGCAGGGCCAGGCTGAGGACTGTGCCATGCGTCATGCGGTTGGCAAATGCCGGATCAAGGCTGCCATCGGAGTGCAGGCGCGCGATTCCTTCGCGCGTTTGCCCGCCGACGTTTGTGAACTCGCCGCCGATCATCACCGTTCCATCGGGCTGCAGGAGCAAGTCATTGATCGCGCCATCGATGCCCGGGCCGTAGAAGTCCGGATCGACGCTGCCATCCGCATTCAAACGCGCAATGTTGGTGCGTGCAAGACCATCGATGTTGGCGAAATCGCCAGCAACCAGCAGCTTGCCATCGGCCAGGGGCACGAGCGCGCGGACCGGGCCATCGACGTTCGGGTCGCGGAAACTGGTGTCGAGGCTGCCATCGGCCTTGATCCGAGCGAGATGCTTGCGGCTGGCACCGCCGACTGAAGTGAACGCGCCGCCGATCAGAAGTTTTCCATCGGGCAGTCGGGCCACGACGTCCGGCATCCCGTCCAGGTTAGCGTCCACGAAGCCCGGATCGACCGCGCCATCGGGATGCAGACGGGCAAGATACGGCCGCGCAATGCCGCCGATCGACGAGAAGGATCCGGCAACGAGCAGCTTGCCATCGGGCAGGATCGACAGACTCGACATTGACCCATCCATGCCGCTGCCACTGAAGGCCACGCCCGGATCGCCGAAACTCGCATCGACACTACCATCGGGCATCAATCGGGCAAGCCGCATGCGCCCCTGCCCATTCACCGAAGTGAACAGTCCACCGAACAGGATCTTGCCATCGTCCTGCACCGCAATGGCCGTACCGATGCCATCGGTGATCGTGCCCATCAGGCCGGGATCCAATGTGCCGTCCGGCAGCAATCGGCACAGACTGGCGCAATGCTGGTTGTTGACGGTGATGAAGTCTCCTGCGAAAAGAATCTTGCCGTCTGCCTGCACGGCAACCGTCGTTACGAAACCTGGAGTCGGTCCCACATTGGACGTGATGACCATCGGCGCAAAGCCGTCGTTGATGTTTTGCGCAAGCGCCGGAAGCATGAGCGAAGCGGCCCCGAGAGCGAGCAGCAACCGGACACCGCAATGCAGTCCTCGCCGGAAAGTTCCGTCGACAACCCGATCCAGCGGTTCTGCCCCGCGACGTCCAATGGCAATCCCGTGCACGCCTGACAGGCGAGCGGCCAAACCCGTGAAAACCCGAACCCTCATGGCATTCCTCCCATGGCTCCGCGCAAGCGATTCGTCACCACGTGGCGACAACCCGAAGTGTTTCGAGCGGGCCACGGCATGTCTTCGGGAAACTCCGAAGAGCGTCTGATTGCGCCATTGGAAAGTGCTTGGGAAAACCTCTGGATTTCGCAACCCATTGATTTGCTATGCTCGTTGGGGGTGGCAAGCTTTCGGGATGGACGTGGACTCAGCGGCCAGCGTGATCCGTTTTGCCAATGTCGAAATCGACTTCGACGGACATCGCCTGCGGGTCGACGGCAAGACCTGGCCGCTTGAGCCCAAGGCGTTCGCCGTATTGGCCCTGCTCGCCCGCCGGCCCGGCCATCTATTCACCCGCGAGGAAATCCTCGACGCGGTGTGGGGTCACTTCCATGTCTCGCCGGGCGTACTCAATCGCATCGCCAGCTTGCTGCGGCAGGCCCTGGGCGAGAACGCCCAGCAGCCTCGCTGGTTGCATACCGTGCATGGTGTCGGCTATCGCCTGGACTTGCCGGAAGACCTGACGATCGATGCGCCTGCCGCGCAGAAAGCTGCGCCGCAGGCGGTTTCGAGTGAGCGCGCGCCCATCAGGGAGCCGCTCTCGGGGAACCCGGCCGCGCATGGGATCACTGCGCCGCAGGCAGTCATCCGCCGAACGCGCGCGGGGCGCCGTGGCCTGCTGTTGATCTTGCTCACGACCCTGGCCATTGGCGCGTCATGGCAGGTGTGGCGCATGACGGTGCATGCAGCGGATCCGGCTTTGCCAGACAAGACGCACCGGCCGACCTTGACCACCGTTGCGGTGCTGCCCTTGGCCAATACATCCGGGGATCCAAGCCAGCAGTTCTTCGCAGACGGAATTTCCGACAACCTGATCGACACCCTGTCCAAGTTCGACGGCTTGAAGGTGATCGGCCGGATATCCTCGTTCCGGTTCCGCGACAGTCACGAAGACATCGAGGCAATCGGCGCTCAGCTGGGTGTCGCTTTCATCATCAGCGGCAATGTGCAGCATGCCGGCAATTCGGTGCGAATTGGCGTGGATCTGATCTCGACCACGGATGGTCACACCGTCTGGGCTGAGCACTACGACCGCCCATACCAGAATCTGTTCGCCCTGCAGGACGAAATCACGCATGCGGTCGCCGTGGCCTTGCGAGCGAAGCTGCGTTCTCCCGACGATGCATCAAACCAGGGCGACCGCCCCCCAACGGCAACATCGATGCCTACAACGCCTATCTGCATGCGCTGAAGTATTGGCACGAGGAAGACTTCCCCGCCGCCGCCGAGCAACTGGAGCGCGCTGTCCAGCTCGCCCCGAACTACGCGATCGCATGGGCGCAGCTGTCGGGGTCGTTGAGCACCATGTCCAGATTCCTGGACAACGATCCATTGATCGCCCGGCAACACAAGCAACGCGCGCACGAAGCAGCGGACAAGGCGCTCGAATTGGCGCCAGGCCTTGGCCAAGCCCACGCTGCTCGCGCCTATCTGGAGTTTTACGAGTTCATGCATGAAAGCGCCTTGGTCGATTGCCGTCATGCAGTTCAACTGGCCCCCGAAGACGACATGGTTCTCAATGGTTGCGCCTTTACCCTCACCGGTATTGGCCGGACCACCGAGGCCCTCGGCTTGCGCGAACGCCTGCTGACGATCGAACCACTGTACAGCGTCAATATCGTCAGGTATGCGCAACTCCTGATGGTGGCCGGGCGACTGGACGAAGCGAAAAAATTTCTCCGCACCGCGGAGACCCTTTCGCCATCGACAGTCAGCAAGCTTCTCTTGCGGATCATCGCCATCATTCGCGGGGAAACAAACGCCGCTTTGGAAATCAGCATGCAGCTGCCGTTCCCGCAGAAGGAGATGGGGGCGGCGATGGCACTGCAAGGCTCCGCTGACCGGAACGCGGCGGATGCGGCGCTGGCGAATGTCCTCGCCAATGAAACCTTGACGAGCACCTCGGCGTACGAAATCGCACAGACCTATGCCTTGCGCGGCGATCTTGAGCAAACCCTGCGATGGCTGGAACGCAGCCACCCCGGGGATCTCCTGTTCGTACTGAACGACCCGCTGATCCTGCGCTTCCGCGACGACCAGGCTCTGATCGCCTTCTGCAAGAAGATCGGGCTGCCTGCCCCGAATGAAAGCGATGCCTTGAGCATCGACCAGATTCGCGCACTGGCTGCAAACGCCAGGCGCAATTGAAGGTATCCCCGAAGTGGCCATCAAGGCGTGCCGTCACCAGGACGCCGGTCCGCATTGAAATCGCGGTGGTCTGCTTGAACCGACCCGCGTTCGCGCGCCATGATGCCTCGTTCCGCTTGTTGAGATCGTGCAAGCACTTTGCGTGGTCCGCCCAAGCGGCCTTGTGTCACCGGCAGAGGCTTACCTGCGTCACCCGCTGCCGCATACGGCGGGGTGACGCCCCGCGCTTCCTGTGATCTGATAGCCCGTCCCGGCCTCCGGGCACAGCCCATCCGACGAGGTGTTCGATGAGTTCCCAGTCCAGCGCGGTGCAACCAGTGGCCCAGTTGACCCTGCGCGCGATCATTCTTTCGGTGATCCTCGCGGTGATCCTCGCCGCAGCCAATGCCTATCTCGGCTTGTTCGCGGGCCTCACGATCGCCACGGCGATTCCCGCAGCCGTGGTGTCGATGGGCGTGCTGCGGCTGCTCGGTGGCGGCACCATCCTCGAGAACAACATCGTGCAGACCGGCGCGTCGGCTGGCTCATCGATCGCGGCCGGGGTGATCTTCACGATCCCCGCGCTGATCATCCTCGGTTACTGGCAGGACTTCCGCTATTCCTGGGTGCTCGCGATCGCTGGCCTCGGTGGCCTGCTCGGCGTGCTGTTCTCGGTGCCGTTGCGGCGCTCGATGATCGTCGAGGAACCCCTGCCCTTCCCCGAAGGCAAGGCGGCAGCCGAAGTACTCAAGGCCGGCGACAACCCGGGGCCTGGCCTGAAGATCCTCGGCCTGTCCGGCCTCATTGGCGCCGTCGTGAAGCTCGCTGCGGCAAGCGGCCTGCGCATGATCCCCGACACCGCCGCGAGCGCAGGCTTCCTCGGCAAGTACCTGGGTTACCTCGGCACCAACCTGTCGCCGGCCTTGCTCGGCGTGGGTTACATCGTCGGTCTCAATGTCGGCATCGTGGTCGTGTCCGGCTCGATCCTGTCCTGGCACATCGCGATTCCTGCCTATTTCGCCTGGTTCATGGATACCGACCCCACGCTGGCCGCAAGCATCGCCAACGCAAGCGCAGCCGATGCGGCCGGCGCGATCTGGTCGGCGAAGATCCGCTATCTGGGCGTGGGCGCGATGCTGATCGGCGGTGTGTGGACGCTGTTCTCGCTGCGCAAGTCCCTGCTCAACGGCGTGAAGAGTGGCTTTGCCGCCGCGCGCAAGGGCGCCGATGCGGCGATCGCCGAAACCGAACGCGACATTCCGATGAAGTGGATGCTGGTTGCGCTGGTTGCGTTCGTTATTCCGCTTGCCCTGCTCTACCACGCGATCGTGCAGACCTGGGGCGTGAGTATCACGATGACACTCATCATGATCGTCGCCGGCTTCCTGTTCGTGTCGGTGTCAGCCTATCTCGCCGGCCTGGTCGGTTCTTCCAACAACCCGGTGTCCGGCATCACGATCGCGACGATCCTGTTCGCCTCGGTCGTGCTCGTGCTCATGCTCGGGCGCGAATCGTCGATCGGCGCGGTGGCCGCGATCATGATCGGTGCGGTGGTGTGCTGTGCGGCTGCTGTGGGCGGCGACAACCTGCAGGACCTCAAGGCCGGTTATCTCGTCGGCGCGACACCGTGGAAGCAACAGCTCATGCTCGCGATCGGCGCGTTCTCCTGCGCGCTCATCATGGCGCCCGTGCTCAACCTGCTGGCCGCCGCCTACGGCATCGGCGCGCCCACGGCCGAACACCCCAATCCCTTGTCGGCGCCGCAGGCAACCCTCATGGCCTCGGTCGCCAAGGGCATGTTCGGCGGCCAGTTGCCGTGGACGATGATCGGCATCGGCGCCGCGATCGGCGCGGCAATCATCGCGCTCGACGAATGGCTGAAGTCGCGCAAGTCGCATTTCCGCGTGCCGGTGCTCGCGGCGGCAATCGGCATTTATCTGCCGCTGGAACTCATGGTGCCGATCTTCCTCGGCGGCCTGCTCGCGCATTTCGTCGAGAAGAAGCACGGCGTCAAGGTGGAGGATGAAGCCGAGCGCGACCGCGTGCATCGTCCGGGCACGCTGTTCTCGGCGGGCCTGATCACCGGCGAGGCGCTCATGGGCATCGCGATCGCGATCCCGATCGTGGTGAGCGCGCGCGCCGATGTGCTCGCGCTGCCCGAAGCCTTCCATTTCAACCAGTGGATAGGCCTGGCCGTGCTCACTGTCGTGGGTTGGCTGCTCTACCGCACGGGCGCGCGCAAGCAAGCCTGATCGAATTGCTCAGCGCCGTGCGCGGAAAACACCGCGCATGGCGAGCGCGGGCAACTTGAACAGGAAATGGGCCCAGATGCCGAGCCAGACGATCACGCGCAACACAGCGCTGTCGGCTGCAGGATCGAACTTGCGGAAATAGCGCCACATGCCGCGATGCTTGGCGCGTGCGACGAACACTGGCCGCGCACGGCTGGATCCGCCCTGTGCATGAGTGACGGTCAGATGCGCCGCATACGCGACATACCAGCCCGCATCGCGCACGCGGCGACACAGGTCGAGGTCCTCGACATGCAGGAAGTAGCCCTCGTCGAAACCACCGATGCGCTCGAACACTGCCCGCGGCAACAGCATGCAGGCGCCCGAGACCGCTTCGAGATACTCGAGTGGCGCATCACCATCACTGACGGGCATTTCCACGCCACCAAGATCGGCGGAATGGGATTCCATGTCGGCCAGTCCGGTGAAGGTCATCACCGCGCGACGCAAGGTCGGCTCGCGCCGACGATTGCCGCGTGCTGGCACGCCCTGCGCATCAAGCACGCACAGGCCGAGCAGACCGATCCGTGCATCGTCGGCAAGGATCGCACGCAGCGATTCAAGTGTGCCGAGCCGCCACAGACAATCGGGATTGAGGAACAGCAGCTCATCGCCGCTGGCCATCGCCGCACCACGATTGCAGGCCGGGCCGAAGCCGAGGTTGGCGGCATTGTGCAACACATGCAGGCGTGGATCCCCGGCATGGGCGGCAGCCACGCGCTCGACTTCGCCATCGCGCGAGGCGTTGTCGACGAGAATCACTTCGAGCGGGACCGCTTCGGCAAGTACCGAAGCCACGCAATCACGCAGCAACGGGCCACTGTCGGCGGCCACGATGATGACGCTGGTCAGTCCGACGGGGACGACATCGCTCATTGCGGCCGGCAATCAGACCGCACCAAGCAGGCGCCCACCCTGCCCGCTTGCGTAAGTCCACAAGGCCGGCCATGCCTCGCAAGACTGCGCGAGCTGATCGGTTTCCTCGCGCAGCAGACGGGCGCAGGCAGCATCGTCGACGCCTTCGGGCCAGTCACCCAGCCGCGGTGAGGCATTGGCGATCAGGGCCTTGCCGTTGGCCTCGATCATCGTGCGCACGTCTGCCTGCCAGTAGATCGGCGCATCGCTGGCACTGTCGTACTGGGTCTGCAAGCGTTCGATGAGATCCGCGCGCACGAAGGCGAGATACTCCTTGAGCTGACGCACCGCGCCACCTGGAGCCGCGGCAGCCACATCGTGCAGATGCGCGGCCAGCAGGCCAAGGCGCTGCGCCGGATCGTCGGAGCGGAACTCGGGCAACTGGCGGCGGATGTAGTCGACGATCCAGTAGTTGAACTTGGGCGTATGCGCAGCCAAGGTCAGCGCTGAACGCTTGCGCTGGGCTTCCTGCGCATGGCCGACCGCGAATGGCAACTCGAGCGCGAGGGCACCGGGGTGACACAGCGCGGTGATGCACGAGAACAGCGCATCCTCGCCACGGCCAGACGGATTGGTACACGGCAACATCACACTGTTGTCGAGCGCGAACGGCGAGAAGGTTGCCGCGTCGCGGACGTTGGCTTGGCGATAGCCGTACCAGATGCTGCCCGCTTCGATGTTGCGCAGGTAGCTGTCGCGGTCGCGCGTGAACTCTGCGCGCGCCGCGGGCGGCAGCTGGTAGAGCCAGTTGGCCGAATCGGTGCGTGAAGCGCCGCAAGCCCCATGCTGAGTTGCGAGCACGGGGGCCTGGCTGCGCAGATGGTCGAGCCGATTGAGCGCCAGGCCGCGCAGGGAACTTGGCTCGATCGCGTAGCGTGAATCCTGCACCAGGTCGCCCAGCGATCGACCCAGTGCTGCCAGGTGAATCTCGAACGGGTCCTCGTCGACTTCTTCCCCGGCGGCCAGGGCATTGTCCAGGTTGCGGTAGAACAGGGTTTCGCCGATCCGCGCAGGATCGGGATCCAGCCCCGGTCGCGCATCGGCAAGGCGGCGCAGCGGCAAGCGGTGGTCGTCATCGAGCAGGATCGCGCGAGCCCCTGCACTGAGCAACAGTGCAAGGTTCCAGGCGCGCCCGCCGCCGAAACGCGTGCGCTCACTGCCGCCAAGCACGATTCGACTCAGAAAGGCCGCGGCGCTCGGCACCGCGCGCGCCAACTTGTCGGTCAGTTGCCGACTCTCAACCGCGCCAACGTAGGTGAGTTTGCAGCCGGTCGCGCGGGCGAATTCACGCAACAGGTCGCGATGCCGGTTGGCTGCTTCAGGTGAAGCCGAATCATCGAGCAACACGTAGTTGCGGTTGCCGCGGTGACGCCGCTCGTAATCGGCAAGTGAAGCGAGCAGATGGGCGAGCTGGTCGGGACGATCGCAGGCGCGGATGAACACGCCACGCAGCGGCGCGATTTCGCGCTGGGCAGCGTGGCCAAGGTTTTGCACGAAGTCCGGTGCCGAAACCAGCAGGCCGCGCCCGACCAGACCTTCGAACACGCGCCGCACGGCTACACGCTGGCCTGCGAGTCCGGATACGGTCGCCATCACGCGCTCGGCGTGCTCGTCGAGCGTGCGAAATTCCCTGCTCTGGTCGAGCGCCTGCAGGACCTGATAGGTCATCACGTGGGTCTGGCCCGTTCGTTTGACCTGAAAGATGCACTCGCTGTTGGAAAGCGATGCGACCACGCCATCTTCCGATGCATACAGCGGCGCATTCGGATCGATTCGCGGCGTGGCGCCCGTGTCCGACGTGTAGTTGATCTGGTAACCCAATGGCGTGCTCATGCGTAAACCCGCGGGCCGCCTCAGCGACTGTGCCTGGCGTCCTGTTCCTGGAGTGTGGCGATCGTGGCCCGCAAGCGCGCGATTTCGGCCTCGAGCCCGGCGATATGGGCGCCGGCAGCCATGTTCTTGCGGATCTCGTGATTGTAATGCGCGTAGACCGATTCTTCGCGGTCTCCGAACCACGACATCGCAGGCAGATCGGCAGGCAGAGCCACCTTGCCGCAGACCGCGAGGTAGTAAATCGGCTCATAGGCCAGGCCTTCCTGCAGAACATCGCCCTCGCGCGCCGCGGTACAAGCCTCTGCCGCCGAGCCGGATGGCGCCAGCGACCAGATCGCCGACTGGAACAGGAGCTTCTGGCCGAACAGTTGGATCTGCGGGAAGTGCGGCTTCAGCAAGGCAAGCAACTCGTCTCGGTAGAGCTCGCGTACATGGAACTCATTGCAAAACCCGGTCAGATCGCTGTAGGTGCGCTTGTCCGGCGAAGACAGGATGAGAACGCCATCGACCGTGAGTACGCGGGAAAACTCCGCCAGCAGGGCCTCCTGCGCCGCAAGGTGTTCGAGCGTCTCGAACGAAACCACCACGTCAAAGGATTGATCCGGGAATGGCAAGCGGGTGATGTCGGCGCATTGGTAGCGCAAGTTGCCGAGTGCCGCGTAGCGGCTGGATGCATGCGCGATCGTGGCCGCATCGATGTCGACGCCAGCCACCTCGCTGGCCACCGCTGCGAGCAGGGCCGAGCCATACCCTTCGCCGCAGGCTGCATCAAGGACGCGCTTGCCCGCAACCAGAGGCCGTGCAAAGGCGTAGCGATGCCAGTGCTCGTACCAGATCTCGCGCACGCATTCGGGCGTGAAGCGCTCACCGGTGAAGGACAGCGTCGGAGATTCGCTCATGCCTTTTCCTCGACTTGCGGCAGCCAGCGGTGCGCGAGTCGAACCAAACCGAACTCGCTGGTGTTTCCACGCACCACCAACGCACGCTCGACCGTCCCGAAAACCCGCAGGCCTTCGGGATCGAGCGGATGTACACGCACGGTGTAGCTTCCTGGCAGCAACTGCGGCTCATCGAAGCGCAAGGCGCAATGGCTTTCGCCGGCGTCGTTGAGCATTGGTTGGTAGCCATCCATCTCGCTGCTCACGCCATAGACAGGTGTTCCGTCGGCACGCACGATGCCGATCGCGATGATCGGCCTGCGGCCTTCGCGCGAGCGCAGGCGCAGTTTTACGCTGAAACCCGCGCCTTGCTCGAGGATCAGCGGCAACTCGCCCTGCGCATCATCGAGCTGGACCTCTTCGACCATGAACTCGAGGTCGCCGCCTGCACGCTCGGTGCCTGAGTCTTGCGCTGCAAGCTTCGACTCCTGATAGGCGAGGTACGCCTGGGTTACGTCGAACACGCCGCCGATCATCGCCACGCGCCCGTCTCGCAGCCAGCAAGCATGTTGGCAGAGTTTCTGGATGTGATACATGCTGTGCGAGACCAGGATCAGGGTGCCGCCGCCGTCGAGATAGTCCTGCATCCAGCGTATGCATTTTTTCTGGAACGCTTCGTCACCCACTGCCAGCACTTCATCGGTGATCAGCAGATCGGGTTTGAGCACCGCGATGATCGCGAATCCAAGGCGCACCACCATGCCAGAGGAATAGTGCTTGACCGGCTGGTCGATGTACTGACCGATGTCGGCGAACTCGATGATCTTCGGCATGCTGGTTTTCAGGCGTGCGCCAGTCATGCCGTGCAGCGCCGCGGTCATCATGATGTTTTCGCGACCGGTCTGGTCCGGATCGAAACCTGCCCCGAGTTCGAGCAAGGCGCCTATTTCGCCGGTCACCGCGACCTTGCCGGAACTCGGCGTGAGCACGCCGGAAATCAGTTTGAGCAAGGTCGACTTGCCTGCGCCATTGGCGCCGATCAGGCCCAGCGATTCACCACGGCGCACTTCGAGGCTGACATCGCTCAACACGGCAGTGCTGTCGATCCGGCGCCGTGACACCAGCAGGCGCCAGAGGGCACGCATCCGATCCCGGTGGTGAAAGGATTTCGGATAGACCTTGCCCAAACCCTCGGTGCGGACGAGTACATCGCTCACAGAAAGTCCTCGAAATGCTTGTCCAGGCGCGTGAACAGCCAGTACCCGCAAAGAAGCGTGCCTGCCGCGACCAGCAATGCGCAGGCCAGACTGGGTGCGGCGATCACACCATGATCGAGCACGATCGCATGAAAGGCCTCGGCGTAGAAGGTGAAGGGATTGAGCGACAACCACGGCTGATACGCCACCGGCATGATCGTGCGGTCATAGAAGACCGGCGCGCAGTAGAGCAGCAGCGGCAACAACTGGGCGAGCAGTTGTACAAGGTCACGCACGAACACTTGCAAGGCAGCCAGCAGCAGCGAAATGCCCAGCGCAAGCGCAAACAAGGGAACGTAGAGCAGGAGTGCAAGCGGCAAGCCAGCGAGCAGACGCACGTGGTCATCGAAGAAATTCAGTGCAACAACGATCACGACAAAGCCGAGCAGATGGATCACGAAGCTGGCACAGACCCGCGCCATCACGAGAATCGCCCGTGGAAAGGCTACCTTGCCGATCAGGGCCGCATTGTCCTGGATTGCCTTGGTGGCATTGAGAATCGCATCGGAAAACGCAGTCCACGGCCAGAGCGCAACCGCGAGGAAGGCGACATAGCCCGGCGCGTCGGCGCCCGGGATCCTGGCGTTGAACACCTTGACGAAGACAAACGCAAAAATGGCCAACTGCAATGCCGGCTGGAACACGGCCCACAGGATTCCGGCAAAGCTTCCGGCAAATCTTGCCCGCAACTCGCGCGCGGCGAACTCATAGGTGAGCGCGATGGTGCTCATCAGGCTGCTTCGCTATGGGCAAGACACACGCCGCCGTCGCCAGTCATGCGCCTGTTGCGCGCCGCGCACCGGAATTGAAGCTGCGTCCCGGGGTTGGTGCCGCCGATCCCGGGGCATTGGCTCGCACGACGCGCCGCAGTGATCGCGGGCAGCTTTGCCCGGGCGGTGACTGGCGCGATTGACGTATTGGCGTGGTGACGCGTCCGAGCCATCAACTCCCTTTCAGTGCTGCTTCGCAGCCTGCGCGCCGATCGCAGGGGCGTCCGGGGCGGGTTTTGCCGATACAGGCAGCGCCGGCAGGGTGCCGTAGCGCGTGCGCAATGAGTTGATCTTGTCAGGATCGGCATCGAGCGGATTATTGCGCAAGGTGTCGACATAGTCCGCAACCGTCTTTTTCACGTACGCGCTCTTGAGCGCATCGAGGATCTGTTCGCGTGCCTCATCGAAACTCAACTGGCGTTCTGGCGTGCGTACCAGAAGCTTGAGGACATAGTATCCGCTCGCAGTTTCCACCGGCGGCGAAATGCTGCCCGGCATGAGCAGGGCATCGACTGCGCTGGCGAGATCGCTCTGGATTGCGCGCTTGCCCGCATGCTTGATGATGCCCAGGGTCTGCGCCTTGTTGGGTTCGTCCGAATACTTGGCGACCAAGGCATCGAAATCGGCATTTCCAGACTTCGCCTGTTGCTCGACTTCATCGGCGACCGCCTTGGCCTGGGCGTTCGTTCGCGAGCCGATGGAAATGAAGACTTGCTGGACATCGAAACTTGCAGGCGCAAGGTACTTTTCCTTGTGCGCGATGTACTCTTCATGGGCAAGCGCTGAAAGATCCGGGATCTTCAGGCTGCTCTGAAAGTGCTCGAGCTGTGCCTTGGCGAGCAGCTGGGTCTTCGCCAGGTCGGTTGCGGCTTCGATTTCCGGCGTCTGCGGAATACCCGCCTTGAGCGCGTCGGCTGCCAATTGCTTCTGCAGCAAGAGATTGAGGACCAGCGCCTGAATGCGTTTCGGGCTGCTGATGAACCCGACGCGATCGATTTCCGGGACTTTTTCAACCGCTTGGTCGATGTCATGGAAAGTCAGCGTCTGGCCGCCCTGGGTCGCGACGGCAGTCAAGTCATCAGCGCCTTCGGCTTGCGCCGCGTGGGCGAAGAAGACCGTGGCGGCAAGGACGAAGGCGTGAATCGTTCGTTTGCTCATGAAAGCCATGCTCGGTGAGTGTGGATTGCGTGTTGTCGTTGCCATCGGCTCCAACGCACGGTGTGCCGCCGTCTGGCTTGAAATGGCGAAAACGCAACCGCCATCCGGACTCGGATGGCGGCGTCGTGGTCGTGCGCTTGATCAGTGGGCAATGCCCGCAAGGCAAGAGCCGGTGTTGGTGATATCAGCCGTCGATGCGCAGCTGGCACGTCGCGTTGGTACAACCGACGGGTCGGACATTCAGATAGTAGGTTTGACCACGATTCAGTCGGCAATAGCCGCTGGTCGTCGTGTCGATTCTCCAGCGAATGCCAACGCCGTCGTTCGGGACATTCAAACCCTTGCAGGAAGGTCCGATTGCGGCACTGTCAAAATCGCCACACTCCGTCGAGATCGAAAAATCCGCGTTGGTATAGTTCGAAATGTTTCCGAAGGCCTTGGTGAACTTGCCGATTCGACCGACCGTAACTCCCGTGGGGACCGTGAAGCGGGCACTGATGTATTGGCCCTGGCTGATCGAGAAGGTGGGTCCGCCACCCGTTGGACCAGGGAAGTCCAGATACGGCGGTGCGGTGGGTGTCAGCGTTCCGGACGAATCGGCATAACGTCCCAGCCAGATCGGGAAGGTCGTCAGATTGTCCGCTCCGCCATCGGTGGTGCAGGTTCCGATGATGTTTCGGTAGCACAAGTTCGCCTTGGTCAGGCGATTGGCTGGACAATTGTCGCCGCCACCTTGATTGACCGGGTTGATCGTGATTGGAATTGCGGCGCTGGTGATTGCGCCATCGGCATTGCTGCACGTCAAGCTCAGCGAAAAGGTCACGGCACTCGCGCCGCCACCCTGATCCGCTGCAACCGGCGTGATCTGGCGGCTGTTGGCGCCAATGACAGCGGGGGCGGATTGCACCCAATCCGACATCAGGGCGCCTGCCGGTGCACCAGTGAATGCGCCACTGCAATTGATCGGCGCAACGCCACCGGCCAAGGTCCAGGAGACCGTGAACGGCTGATCGACATTGGCAACCAGTGGATTTGGGCTGGGTGTGAGAACGAACGGCGTGGTCGGCGGGTTGGCGCCACCGGTCCCACCACCCGTACCACAACCATCACCGGTCAGGGTTGCGAGGCTCGCAATCAAACTGGTGCCATTGGGCTCGAGATGCAGCCCATCGGGATCCTCGGTGGTGATGGTGCAGTTCTTGCCATCCACCGTAGTGAGATTGACCGTTGCGGTTACAGGTCCGGCGGCGTTCGACTGACCGGCGAACAAGGCACCCAAAAGGGTGGATACGGCAACAACAGAAGCAATACGCAATTGCATGCAACAGGTTCCATCGATAGCGGGCGGCCGCGATCTTATACCTTCCGGCGGGCCCAAGTGTAATTTTGGCGTTGTCGAGGCGCTTCGTCCCGCGATTGACCAAAAAAAAGGGGAGGGCAAAGCCCTCCCCTTTCAGACTTGCATTGCCTCAAGCGATTACGAGCAGGGGCCCGCAGCGCAAGAACGGCTCGCACGGTGACGGAACAGGCCGCTGTAGTTGGCCATGACACCGCCGCTGACGTTCGAGTTGATCACGTTGTAGACCTCGAAGCCCGTGGCCGGGAGGCCGCGGAGCTGCGTGCCATTGGCCGCTGCGCGCATCACGTGCGTGCCCGAGTTGCCACTGGCAAGGTCAAGACGGATCCAGCCTGCCGAAGCAAACGGAGGAACGTTGAAGGTGAGCTTCGAGCCCAACACGCCCGAGCTGACGCCAGCATTCGGATCGGCCGGATCAAGATAGCTGATCACGTTCACTTCGTACGGCAGCGACGACGGCTCGACGTCAACCGGCGGACTCGGCGACCAGTCGCAGTCGCTGCCCGGGGTCGGGTTCGAAGGATCGCAATCCTGCGGGATGATCGTCTGCTCTTCCTGGTCATACTGCTGCAGGATGACTTCGACGTTCGAGACCTTGTTGAAGACCTGGACAAACGGCGCAATCGCCGGGCCAGCGCCCACATAGAAGGGATCGACGTAGAAGCGCTTGGTCGGGAACGTGACAACCCAGTCCGTCGCGGCGCCGATGCCCGGAGCCGTGAGGTACTCGTTGTACAGCGTGTCCGACTGGTACAGCGCGCTGACCGCATCCGCACCGGTCGTGTACGCGCTGTAGTCAAGCGTCAGCAGCGCACCGGCGTTGAAGATGTAGGACGTGAAGTTGTCGTAGCTCTGCAGCGACGGCAGGGTGTCGCCCGAACGGGTGACGTACGGCGAGATGAAGAAGCCGTCGATCGCGTCGGCGTCGTAGCCGAAGAACGTACCCTGGCCGACATTGACGATCGCGCCCGAACCAAACAGCGTGCCGGTCGGAGCAACGACGTCGGTATTGGCGATGACCGAGTTGCCGATCAGCGAGGTATCGCACTCCGGATGACCGGTGGAGTCATGCAGCACCGTATCGAACAGGTCGGTGTTCGGCGGGATGTCGCCCATCTGGATCATTTCCAGATAGCCTTCACGCGTACGCGTGATGCTGGTCGGCGCGCCGTCCTTCGGACCAATCGTGCCGTCAAACGTGTAGGTACGGAACGCCTGCGGCACGCCCGCCTTGAACAGCGGGTAGGTGCAGCTGTTGTCGAAAGTCTTGATGCCGGCGCCGCCGTCTTCGTCGGTCAGCTGCACCACCGCACCCGTCCACACGTCATTCGGCGACAGGTACAGGTTGAAGTCGAGGACTTCGCGGCTGTTGTAGCCTTCGAGGAAGCGGACCTTGACAATCTTGGCGTTGACATCGTCCGTATTGACGACCGAGACCAGGGTGTCCTGGCCCTTGTTGACCGTGAAATACGGATAGATGAGAACCTGTCCGAGACCGTCGGGATTGAGTTCGACGGCACTCGCCAGGCTCGCGAAGCCAGCGACGCCAGCAATGCCGGCGACGACAGCCATCGTCAAGCTGTTCTTTTTCATCGCAACACTCCTAAATTTTTGACCACAGGGCTTTTTGCTTTTACCGCCCCCTTGCACCGGCCGGAAGTCAATCGACACCGCACAAGCCAAGCCAAGGTCAGGCAACAGCAGCGCCATGTTAAGACAAAGGAAACCCGTTCCGCAATCCCCTGCCCCTGCCACAAGCGCTTTCAATCAATTCAATCAGTTAGGCAGGAAGTACCACTGCCCGTCCACGCGGATCCATGTTTCCGATTGGACACTCTCGTTTTCGGCCTTGCGCCCGCCCATGCCGGGCGCCGCAATCGTATAGAGCACATTGACGCCGACGATGCAGCGATCCCCGTCACAGGTCTTGTCCTTGAAGCTCGCCGCCGTCCACTGAATCGGTCGATTGTTCATTGCCGCGGCATATTTCTCGCGCGACTGCGTCGCCCGGTAGCCGGGCGTGAAATAGTCATAGGCCTTTTCAGCCTCGTGTGCGATGAGATAGTTCCAGCGCTCGACCGAGCGCTTGTCGACCATGTCGGGGCTGCTCTTGTCCGTGCAGCCCGCCACGGCGAGCAGCAGGACTCCGAAGGCAAGGTACGCGAGTTTGCGCGGTTCAATGTTCACGCTTGGGCTCCTGCGAAGCGGGGAGTGGATCGTGTTCGGGATGCATTGCGTCCGATGTATCTGTTGCGGGGGCCGGCTCAGTCGTCGCCTGCATACGCGGTCGCAGCGGCTTGAGCGATTCGAATTGCTTGATGTAGTCCTCGGTAACCTGACGCGCCTCGTCGCTGTTGTTGATCACGCGCGGCGTGATCAGCACGATCAGTTCGGTGCGGTTGGTGCTCTTGTTGGTGGAGCCGAACAGGCGACGCAGGATCGGCACCTTGCTGATGCCCGGCACGCTCGAATCACTATCCTGACGCACTTCCTTGATCAGGCCGCCGAGCAGCAGGGTCTGACCGCTCTGCACCGCAACCGAAGTCTGGAACTGACGCTGCGCAATCGGCGGGTTGCCGCTCGAATTGGTTGCGGCGCCCGGCGTGCTGACCTGTTGATCGATATCCAGATACACGAGGCCGCCCGGATTGACGCGCGGCAGAACGCTGAGCGTCACACCGGTGCTCAGATACTGTACCGATCCGGTCATGCCGCTGCCGTACATGTTCTGCGTACCGTTGTTGTTGTTCACGTTGCCATACGTGCCAAGACCGTTGTAGTAGGTCTGTACGACCGGAATCTGATCCCCCACCTGCAGCGAGGCTTCCTGGTTGTTGTTGACCACCAGCGATGGCGCCGACAAGGTCTTGGCCACGCCCGAGGATTCAAGCGCGCTGATGGCGACCTGGAACTTGCTGTTGAGAAACGAGTAGAAAAAACTCGCGGCGCCCGCTCCCGGGCCAGCGGCACCGACCGTGCTGCCGGTGCGATGGTAGGGGTTGGGATAGCGCCACTCGCTGTGCGGATTGTCGTAGACGCCCGGCGCGGTCTTGAGGTTGCCCAGCCACCACTGAACACCGTACTTGAGCCCGTCGGTGAGACTCACTTCGAGGATGCGCGCCTCGATCTGCACCTGCAGCGGCGGCGTATCCAGACGGCGGATCGCGGCCTGCATCTGCTCCCACTCGAACGGCTGGGCCATGATCATCAGCTGGTTGTTTTCCTCGATTGCCGAGATGCGGATATCGGTTTCCTTCTTGCCCGACCCGGCTGCGGCCGCACCGCCCGCAGGCGCCGGGCTGCTCACCGGCGCCGCCTTCTCCATGTTCGACTGCGGGCGCAGTGAACTGCCGTAGTTCATGCCGCTGTTGAAGCCGCCCATGCCACCCATGCCGCCCATGCTGTTGAGCGAGGTCGAGCGCAGGCCCGGGCCAACCCGACCCGAGGTCGTGCTGCGATGGGTGCCGCTCGAGGTGCCAAGGAAAATCTGGCTGAGGTAATCAGCCAGGTCGGGGGCCTTGAGGTTCTTGACGTTGTAGACGTACAGCTGCACCGCGTTCTCGGCACTGCCGCGGTCAAGCCGGTACAACCACTCCTCGGCTTGCTTGAGATATTCGGGCTGCGGCGTGATTGCGATGATCGAGTTGGTTTCCTCGATCGGCATGAAACGGAACATGCCCGCCAACGGCGACTCGCCCTTCGAGCCGAACAGGCTGTCGAGATCGGGCATGAGCTTGGCGACGTCGACGTGCTGCATGTTGTAGACGCCGATCGACATGCCCTTGAGCCAATCGACATCGAAGGTGTCGATGGTGCGCTGGTAGATGTCGAGCTCGGACGGATTGCCGGCCAGCACGAGCAGACTGCGATTGGGGTCGATCTGCACGATCGCCTCGGGCTTGACGTAGGGCTTGAGCAGCTTGGCCATCTCCACCGGCGAGATGTAGTGCAGCGGATAGATGCGCAAACCATAACCAGGCATTTCGCTGGCGCCGGCATGCGGCGTCAGCTTGCCCGGAATCGCATCGCGCGACGGCAGCACGGTGTAGCGGTTGCCTTCATGGACGAGGGCATTGCCGGTCCACGACAAGAGCATCTCCAGCACCGGCATTGCATCTTCCCGCCGGATCGGCCGCGAGGTCGAATAGGTCACGTTGCCGCCGACGTTCGGCGCAATCGTGTAGTTCTCCTGCAGCATGTCGCCGAGGATCGCCTTGACTACCGCCTGGATCGGCTGATTCTCGAAATTGAAGGTCACCTGTCCTTCACCGCTGTTGGCCTTGGGCAACGGCTGGTTCTTGTAGAACTTGGCCGTGCCAAGATCGATTTCCGGCTTGGGCGGCGCGCGGTCGGCCTTGGCCTCGGGTGAAATCGCAATGCCCTCGACGGGTTGGTCGACGGTCGTTCTCGGCGGCCCCTTGAGAATCGAGTCAGCCGTGAGGATATCGCCGCTATCGGCGTTGGCGCGCACGGACTGCTTGGCGGGCGCGCAACCGACCAGCAGCGCAAGCGCCAGACTGAGCAGCAAGGTGGAGAGTTTGGATCGCACGTTGTGACTCCCTTACTTCTTGTCTGTTTGCGGCGCGTGGACATTGGCCCGATTGCGCTCGGCCTCTTCGCGCATCTGACGACGACGCTCTTCGATGCGCTTGGCCAGATCGCCGGCGCTGGCATCGCTTTTTTCATTCCTGGCTGCCGGCGTGCGTGCCGCCGGCGCCGGCATCTTGCCGCCACCACGTGGATTGGCCGGTGACTTGGCCGCAGCCGCCGCGGTTTCCAGTTCGACCTCGCTTGTTTCGGCCGCGGCGTTGCGAAACACCGCAACTCGCGGCTTGAGTTCAACCAGGGTCCACGCCGCCTGATCGCCCTCCAGCGGCATTCCGACCTTGATACTGACCGGCTGGTTCCGCGCCTTGTCCAACAGCATCGCCACTCGCACGTGATTGACCTCGTCGATGATCACGCCAGTGAGCTGGACATTGAGCGGATTTGCGGGCGGCGCGGCATCATCGGCACTGGCGGCATCCAGCGGCGAAGGCTGCCGGTCGGCATTGAACAAGGGATGCGCATCGATCGCGGCGTATGCGCCTGCCGCCGGCATCTGCAAGGGCCGCTGGTCAATCGTCGGCAAGGCACGTGCCTCGTCTTCTTCGGCCGCAGCGCCACCCCAGCGCACGCCACGCCCAAGACCGGCGTACTGCACCACAAGCAGCAACAGCAACACGCCACAGGCGGTGGCGAGTACCTTGGTCGTCCAGCGGGCGGCGTGGTCGTTCACTTGGTCTTGCCCGGTTCGCGCAGATAGCCCGACAGATTGAAGCGCACATCCAGCGGCGTCACCGGCGCCTTGGCTCCCGGTGGCGCATAGGTCTGCTGCTTGTAGATCATGACCTGATCGACGAACAGATACGGTTTGCCGCTTTCCAGATCCTGCAGGATGGCAGCGAGTGGTTCCAGATCGCAGCGCAGCCGCGCCTGTACCGTGACGCGCTTGTAGATTTCCTCTTCGCCCCCGGCGTAGCTCTGGGTGCCATTGTTCTGGCAGCGGGCCTCGTTCTTCACATGGTCGTTCATCGCCTGCTTGAGGCGCTGGATCAATGCGGCTTCGGCGGCATTGCGATCGGCTTCGGGCATGAAGGCCTGATTGCCCTGTTCGTAGGCCTTGACCTCGGCGAGCCGCTTGTCAATGTCCGGCTTCTGCTCGATCGTGCGGCTGTAACGCGCATGTTGATCACGCAGATCCTGCATGTCGCTGGAAAACTGCAGCTGCGGCGCGACGAACCACCAGTGCACGCCGATCAGGTACACGAGCAACAGCACGATCAGCAGCAGCACGACCGCAAGCAGACGGCCATCCTTGGGTTGGAAGCGAGGCGTGGCCATCTCAGGGCTCCTTCCTGGGCGGCCTTTCGCGCTGCCGTGGCGCAGCTGCCTTGTCCGTCTTGGCCGCAGCGGTACGCGGCGCCGGCGCAAGTTTGGCCGGCGCGGACGCCTGATTGGACCTGACAGCTTCGCCCGCGGGCTGGCCTTTGGTCGCCGCATCCTGTTGCGCAGCCTGCTTGGCGGCAACGTCCGGGGAACCTTGGCCCGCGGTGTCCGGCGCGGCGGTCGCCGCCGCGCCCGGTTGCGGGTTGCATTCCTTGAGCTCGGCGTTGATCTGGAAGCGCTCCTTGCCGGTGCGCGGATCGGGTTGCACCTGGCCTTGAAAGCCGGGATTGCCCAGACACGGCGATGCGCCCAGCAGGGCGATCAGCTTGGCGGCTTCGGTGGCCTGCCCCTGGATCTGCACCTGCTTGCTCTCGATTTGCAGGCGCTCGAGATAGGCATCGAGCGGCAGGCGCTCGGTGATGTCGTCGATGAGTCCAACCACGGTTGGGCCCTTGCGCTTGCGATCAGCGAGAAAGTTCGCCCCAACGATCGATTCGGTGAGCGTTTTCCTCAATGCGGCGACCTGCTTGGCCTGCTTGGCCGCATCGTCGACCTCGATCCGCATCGCATCGATTGCCGCGGCCCGGTTGGCCAACGACTCATCCATGTTGAGCACGAGCAGAAGCAGGGCCGCAGCGGCGAGGCCAAGATTGAGCGGCAGGCGCAGATTGCGGCGCTGCGTGCGCTTCTCGGACGGCAATAGATTGACATGACGGCGCGTCGCTCCGGCAGCGGCGCGCCACGCGTCGACGCCGTCGAACGGCGCAATTCCGGCCGGCAAAGCCGCCAGCTCGGCGTCGAGCCTGGCGCGTGGCATCAGCACCAGTTCCACCTGGGCGGTGCGGCTGGCATGGTCTTCGCTGATCACGCGGCTGTCGAAATACACCTGGTCGGCCTTGAACGGCGTCTGCCGATCCATCTCGAAAGTCAGCACCTGCGACAGATTGTCGGTAGCAGCCGACGGCAGGGTGAGCACGCGCGCAAGGACACGCTGGCTGTCGATGCAGAAAACGCTGCGCAGATTCGCGTCATCGATTGCGGCGCGCAATTGGCGAAACTGCGCGGCCTGCACCTCGGCGGGCTGGTCAAGCTCGATGCGACCGTGTTCGCTGATCTCATTGCCTCGATCACGCCAGACGACCAAGGCCCCGCCCTCGTGTCCGACCAGCAGGGTCTCGGCGCGATCGGCCAGGAACACGCGCCAGCGCGCAGGCAGGCACGCCAACAGTTCGCGCCCCCACCACGCGAAGAAGCGCGGCAGGGGCGTCTTGGCAAGGCGCGTGCGCGCACGCGCGATCAGTCGGTCGACAGTCGGATTCACGGCTTCAGGAATTTTCCCCGTCGCGCCAGCGCAGGATCACGAACGGCCTTCCGGCCGGATTGACCCCACCCATGCGAATGGTGGCATCCAAGTTCGTGCTGGTGCCATTGGGCAGCCTCGCACGGGACTGCACACTATACGTGACACCCCCGCCGCCCGTCACGCCACCGATCGAGACCCCGCAAATCGGCTCGGCGGGCCCGGCCGTCTGTCCGGGCTGCATCGCCTGGCGTTGTTCGATGATCTGGCGCGCGCACTCGGGCGTCATGTCGGGCATGGCCTCGAGCGCTTCGAGCGGAGCGTATTGGGCGTTGGGCATGCTTTGTCCGGTGAAAATCGTCAAGGCCGGTTCGACCCGGGTGAACAGCTCATAGTTCATGCCCAGCACCTGCTGCAACTCGGAGACGGTGCTGAACTGTGCGTTGGCCGGGCCATAGGACAATCCGGCGGCCTTGTAGTCGGGATCCTCGGCGCCATTGAGCGAAGTCTCGTCATCGCCATCGATCCAGTCCTTGACCGCGGCAGCCAGCGCCTCGGCCCTGTCGGGTGGCACGCCGCGCGCGGTGAACAGGTTGGTCAGCACTTTGGGATCGGCGCCATTGAGATTGATCTTGCCCGAATCGTCGGTGATGCGGACTTCGACCTCGGCGTCACCGAATCCGAACACGTAAGGTCGACCATCGCCCACCCAGCGCAACATCGGATCGGCCTTGCGCATCTCGTAGACGGCAAGGTTCAGGCCCGCCTCGGCCGCATAGCGAGCCTGGGTGGTGTCGAACATGTGTCGTGCCTGGATGTTTTCGGTCCGCGCGATCAACGCGAAGCTGCCGAGCAGGATCGTCAGCATCGCCACCACCCACAGCACGAGCAGAAAGGCGAGACCGCGTTGGCGCGATGGCAGGCCGCTTCCGTGACGCGGGTTCATTGCCCACGCTCCGTCTGCGGCTGACCGCGTCGAGGCTGATTCTGGCGTTCGTCCATGCGCATGCCGGGCATGCTGAACGGCGTCGGTCGGCGAACCGCGCCGGCATCGAGCATCAGCGGGATGTCCATCACCGGAAACTCGATGCGCGCCTGATCCGACATCCGCAAAACGATGCGCACCATCACCGGCGTGACTCCGGGATCGTCCCACTGGTCGGACCAATCGGTGAGCTCGCCGTTTTCGTCGATGGTGCGAAATTCGAAATGCCCATCGGCGATCTGGTCAAGCAGCACCGAAGGCTCGTCCTCGACTGGATGGTCAGCCTCGTAGCCATTGAGCATTTGTGCGGTGAACAGCAGTTCGCGGCCACCGCGGCGATTGCCGGCCAGACTCAGCGTCTGCACATACGGCCCGCCCTTGGACAGATAGCCAGGCATCGGCGCGACGAAACGCATGAAGTCCCGCCGGCCGTCGAACACGAAATTGGAACCGGTATTGTCATCGCGCGCAAACGCCAGTGGCATGATGCGGCTGACCTGATGGCGGATGAATTCCTGCGCCACGCGCAGGCGACTGGTGCGGTCGATTGCGAGCTCGCCCGAGTGCATTGCGCGTACCGCGGTGCGGATCGCGCCGACGCTGCCAGCCAGCAAGACTGCCAACAGCAGCAAGGCCAGCATCACCTCAAGCAAGGTGAAGCCGCGCGTGATCACTGGGCGCACCGGAGTACGCATCAGCGTGGCCTGCCCATGGGGCTGGGCATGTTCATGTGCATGCCCGGCATGCCATTGTTGGCCTGCTCGGGATTGACGGCGCGCAGCGTGATGAAATGGGCGGTCCGCGGCTTGCCGCCGAAACGCCCGCCCCATGACACCGTCAGGTCGACCTGGTAGAGGTCGAACGGCGCGTCCTGCGGCCCGCCCATGCCCTGTTGCATCGCCTGCATGGCCTGAGCCTGCGCGTTGCGGGCTTGATTTTGCGCTTGCGCCATCTGCTGGGCATTGCCGGCCACCAGCTGCGGCGGCGGCTCGATCGCCGCAGCGTCGACTTTGCGAATGTCCAGATCCCATGCATAGGCGTCGTCGAAGCGGCCACTGCTATGCCCTTCCTCGACCGGTATGCCGATGCCGACCACATCGAGTTTGGTCTGCGCCCACAATGCCGCCATCGTGTAATCCAGGGACAAGCGGGTATTGCGCATCGATGCGGTCAGCACCGACATCAGCACGCCGATCGCGATCGCGAACACGAGGAAGGCCGCAACCATCTCGATCAGGCTGAATCCGCCCGTCCGCGCACGCATTGGAAGAAATCGACGCTTCACTTGGATATCGACCTTGGCGCTGCCTGCGAGTTCGCCGCCGCGGCTACTCGCCACGCTCGTTGAGTTCGATGTCGCCGGTCAGCCAGGCCACATTGATGCGCCATTCGCGCTGCCCCTGCAGCACAGCGATATGGCCGCCCGTGGAACTGCCGTCGGGGAAAAAGCGGATCCCGCCGCTGTTGGCGGCGGTGACTTCGGATTCTGCCGTGGTCAAGCGCAACATCATGCCCTTGGGCAGTTCGCGGGTGGGTTTGCCGGGCGCGGTGTAGGCGTTCTTCTCCAGATCCAGAACCAGCGCCTGCGATTTGCCTTTGACGATCGCCTGGCCGCGCGTGTAGCGCAGCGCCGCAACCAGATCGCGGCTGGCGGCACGGATTTTCGCCGACTGCAGGCTGCGGGAGAACGAAATCGACACAATCGTCATCGCAATCGCCAGCAGCAGGATCACCGCGATCAGTTCGATCAAGGTGAAGCCGCGCGCGTGCGAACGCGCTGAAGAGCGGGGATCGGAAATCCGAAACCCGGAATCACAAGACGCGTTTTCGCTGGCGCGCCTTTCCGATTCCCGAGTTCCGATGGCCGATCCCCGGCTTTTCATTGCCAGTTGCCGTAGTCCGCGTTCACGCCATCACCACCCGACTGGCCATCCTTGCCGAGGAAGGTGATATCGAAATCACCGTGCTCGCCGGGCGCCTTGTACTGAAAGGCATGGCCAAACGGATCCTTGAGATCAGAAGCCTTGGCATAGGGTCCTTGCCAGTTCGCGGCATTGCCGGGCTTGCTGACGAGATCGTCCAATCGTGATGGCGGACTACCGTTGTCGAGTGCATAGGCGTCGATCTCGCCGGCGAGGCGGCCCACGGCGGCCTTGCCCGCACCCCACTTGCCCTTGTCGACGTTCTTGCCGACCTGCTGCACGACGATGCCGGCGACGATGCCTATCAACACGATGACCGCAAGCATTTCGATCAGGCTGAAGCCCGCGGCACGCTGCCGGCGATGGAAACTGTGTGGCGATTGATTCATGGTCTTGCGTTCCTCCTGCATGGTTGGCGTCGTCATTGCCGCGCGACGCCACATCGGTAAGCCGAGTCCGGAACACGGGCCCAAGCGCCCGCTGCCCGGCGTTATTTGACCGCTCCGGCGATGTTCATGATCGGCAGCACGATTGCCAGCATGATCATCGCCACCACCACCGTCATCACGATCGTCGTCGCCGGCACCAGGGCCGCGAGCAGGCGATCGAGGGTGTTCTTGACCTCGACGTCAAAGGTGTCGGCCACCTTGAGCAGCATGGCATCGAGTTCGCCGGATTCCTCGCCCACCGAGATCATCTGGATCGCGAGCTTGGGAAAGCGCTTTGACTGCGCCAGCGCATGGGCCAGACCGCCACCGGTCTTGACCTCCTCGGTCGCCGTGGCGACCACCTCGGCGAGCGCAGTATTTGTCATCACGTTGCGCGCCACGGTCAGTCCGGACAACAGCGGAACGCCGTTCTTGAGCAGGGTACCGAGCGTGCGCGCAATGCGTGCGGTCTCGATCTTGCGCACGATATCGCCAACCACGCGCATGCGCAGCAGACGCTCATCGATACCCAATCGCGCCACTGGTTCGGCCATCTGTCGGCGCAGCCAGCCGATGCCGAGCACGATGGCGATGAGGATCAGCCACCAGAAGCTCTGCAGCGCCGAGCCCACCGCCAGCACGACCTTGGTGATCAGCGGCATTTCCACGTTCATGTCGGCGAACATCGGCGCGAATTGCGGCACCACGTAGACCAACAACACCATCAGCGACACCAGCACCATGCCGACCAGGAAGGCGGGATAGATCATCGCGTTGATCACGCTGCTGCGCAGCGCCGCACTGCGTTCGAGATAGTCGGCGAGCCGCGCCAGCGTGTCATGCAGCGAACCACCGGCCTCGCCCGCGCGCACCATGTTGACGTACAAGCGCGAGAAAGTGCCCTGCTCGGCCTCGAGCGAGTCCGACAATGGTGTGCCGCCACGCACCTCGTCACGGATGCGTTCGAGCATGCGCCGCGCCTTGTCGCTCTCGGGCAGATCGAGCAGGATCTGCAGCGCGCGATCGAGCGGCTGGCCAGCGCCGAGCAAAGTCGCCAACTGCTGGGTGAACTGCACGATCTGCGCCTGACGCAGCGTCTTCTTCTTGAACAACGCCGCGAACAGGCTGGCTGAATCGCCGCCGTCCGCCTCGCGAACCTCGAGCGGTATGTTGCCGGCATCCTGCAGCTTGCCGATCACGTCGTCGCGGCTGCCCAGATCGAACTGGCCTTCGAGCACCTCGCCCGCGGGCGTGACCGCCTTGTAGTAGAACAAGGTCATGGCTTCAGCCTTCCGAGGACGTCACGCGCAGCACTTCCTCGATCGTGGTCTGGCCCTGCAATGACTTGGCCAGGCCATCCTCGAACATCGTGCGCATGCCTTCCTTGCGCGCCTGCGCCTCGATCTCGCCCATGCCCGCGTGCTGCATGATCAGGCGCCGGATCGAGTCGGACATGACGAGAAATTCCATGATCGTCGTACGGCCGAAATAGCCGGTCGGGTTGGTCGCGCTGGTGCCGGGCTTGTAGAGCCTTACCGGGCGTTCGTCGGTGAATTTTTCCAGCTCGTATTCCTTGATGACTTCGGGCATCGCCGCATAGGGCGTTGCCGTGCTGCCGTCCAGGCGCCGCACCAGACGCTGGGCGAGGATGCCGTTGACGGTCGAGGTGAGCAGGTAATCCTCCACGCCCATGTCGAGCATGCGGGTGATGCCGCCGGCCGCATTGTTGGTGTGCAGCGTGGACAACACGAGGTGGCCGGTGAGCGCCGACTGGATCGCGATCTTGGCGGTCTCCAGATCGCGCATTTCGCCGATCATGATGATGTCCGGATCCTGGCGCACGATCGAGCGCAGGGCGTGGCTGAAGTCCAGCCCGATCTGCGGCTTGGCCTGGATCTGGTTGATGCCCTCGATCTGGTATTCGATCGGGTCCTCGACCGTGATGATCTTGACGTCGGCGGTATTGAGCTTGGACAGCGCGGTGTAGAGCGTGGTGGTCTTGCCCGAACCGGTCGGACCGGTCACCAGCATGATGCCGTGCGGCAGTTCAAGCACGTTGAGGAACTTGTGCAGGAACTGGTCGGTGAAGCCGAGCGTGTGAAAATCGAACACCACCGCTTCACGGTCGAGGATACGCATCACCACCGACTCGCCGTGCGCGGTCGGCACGGTCGATACGCGCAGGTCGAGCTCCTTGCCCTGCACGCGGATCATGATGCGCCCGTCCTGCGGCAGACGACGTTCGGCAATGTTGAGCTTGGCCATGATCTTGATGCGCGAGATCACCGCCGCGGTCGAGGCCGCCGGCGGCGATTCGACCTCGTGCAGCACGCCATCGATGCGATAGCGCACCTTGAGGCGGTTCTCGAACGGCTCGACATGGATATCCGATGCGCGCTGCTCGACCGCGCGCTGGATCACCAGATTGACCAGTCGGATCACCGGCGCTTCGGAAGCCAGATCGCGCAGATGCTCGATGTCGTCTTCGCTGCGGGTGTTCTCGTCGGTGAGGTTTTCGACGATCGCGCCCATCGCCGAGCGACCCGAACCGTAGTAGCGCTCGATGAGATCATCGATTTCGCTGCGCAGTCCGATGCTGAGCTTGACCTGTCGCCCGGTAGCCAACTGCAGCGCCTGCACCGGGAACGCGTCGGCGGGATCGGCGACCGCCAGGGTCACATCGGCATCGCTCTCGGCGATCGGACAGACGTGATGATGCTTGAGGAAGCGGATCGACACCTGCACATTGGCGGGTGGCGCCTCGGGAAACTCCTTGACCGAGAGCAGCGGCAGCGACAGCAATTCGGCCACCGCCTCGGCCATTTCGCGCTCGGACACCAGGCCCAGCCGCGTGAGCAGGGACACCAGGCTGCCCGAGGCAGGATCCTCCTCGTGCAGACGGCGGCCACGCGCCAGATCGTTTTCCTTGAGCCGCCCGCGGGCGACCAGAAACCGGCAAATGCGCTCGTCCAGCGTCAGCTCTTCGGGCTTTGCATCAAGCAGGATGTCGTCGGTTGCGGCGGCGGCCATGAAATGTCCGGAAAACTCGATTGGTGTGGATTGCCCATTGTTCCACAAGGTCAACGGGCGACGCACAAGGGCCGGTCAGGGCTCGTCGGCGGGCGGATCGGCCTCACTGTGACCTTCGGCATGCGTCTGCGGTTCCCGCGCGCGCCCCACCAACTGCTCGATGAAACCACGGTTGAAGGACAGCCACAGCAGCGCGGGGATCACCGCAGGCAGGATCAGTACCGCGAACTGGTAGGCCACGCCGATCGCTTCGCGCGACAAACCCGCGGCGGCGATGGCAGCCACACCTTCCTCGCCCGACTGGTAGGCGAGCACCTTGAGCGCTTCAGCACAGATGCCGAAGGCCTGGGCCAGCCAGATCAACACAAAGGCGACCAGGAACTGCAGCGCTCGGCGTCCGGCAGTCAGCGGCGTTGCCATCGTCAGCCCGGCGAACAAGGGCAGCGACCAGGCATAGACCATCGGATTGAGCGTGGGCTCGAGCACGGCGATCCCGCCGGCATGGCCCCCGCTGGCCGCGATCGTCACCTGCACGCGCGTGGCCACAGTGACGAAATACGAACTGCGCGCCACCACCCGGCCGGTCGCATCGATCAATTCGCCGCCGAGCGTGAGATTTTCGAACAATCCGCTCCACAGGCCTAGCAAGGCGAATTTGGCCATGTGCATCGCCGGCATGACCCACACGGGCGCCCAGGCCAGCCAGATCACGAACGCGAGTGGCAACCACAGCAGGGCGCGCAGTGCAAAACCGCGGACCGGCGAGTTTGTCATCTCAATCCACCCAGACGCGCGCATTGCGGAACATGCGCATCCACGGCGAATCCTCACCCCATTCGCGCGGTCGCCACGACAGCTGCACGCTGCGGAACACGCGCTCGGGATGCGGCATCAGGATGGTGGCGCGCCCATCGTCGCTGGTGAAGCCGGTGGCGCCGCCCGGCGAACCGTTGGCGTTGTACGGAAAGCGCTCGGTCGCGCAGCCGGCGTTGTCGACGAAGCGCAGGGCGAGCACTGCGCGACTGGCATCGTGCGGCTCGCTGAACAGGGCACGTCCCTCGCCGTGCGCCACCACCACCGGAATGCAGGAGCCGGCCATGCCGCGCAGCAGGATCGCCGGTGAATCAACCACCTCCACGGCAACCAGCCGCGCCTCGTACTGCTCGCTCGCATTGCGTGCGAATCGCGGCCAGTGCTGCGCGCCGGGAATGATCGACTTGAGTTGCGACAACATTTGGCAACCGTTGCACACACCCAGCGTGAAGGTTCGTGAATCGGCAAAGAATTGCGCGAACATGTCGCGCAGCATGGCGTTGTAGAGCACCGAAGCCGCCCAGCCGCGACCGGCACCGAGCACATCGCCGTAACTGAAGCCGCCGCAGGCGGCCAGACCGCGGAAATCCGCCAGACTCCGTCGCCCACTTGCGAGATCACTCATGTGCACGTCGACGGCCTCGAAGCCGGCGCGCGTGAACGCGGCCGCCATCTCGATCTGGCCATTGACGCCCTGCTCGCGCAGGATCGCGACGCGCGGCCGTACGCCGCGCGCGATCCACGGCGCTGCAACATCATCGGTCGGATCGAACATCAGTCGCGGTGACAGTCCGCGGTCACTCACGTCGCAGCGCGCCGCAAGTTCCGCATCGGCGGTCGCGGGATTGTCGCGCAGGCGCTGCAGCGCGTGGCTGGTCTGCGACCACAGCCCCATGAGCTCGGCCCAGGGTCGCGTGCTGAGCTGGGTTTGACCCAGACGCACACGCACACGCATGTCCACGGTCGGCGCGGCGACGCGATGCGCAAGCGCAACAACTCCGTGACGCTCCAGCAAGGCGAGCAGTGCTTCGCAGTCGTCACGGCGCACCTGCACGAGCACACCCAGCTCTTCATTGAACAGGGCTGCCAACGCATTCTCGCCCCAGCCATCAAGCACGATGTCCAGACCGCAATGCCCGGCCAGCGCCATTTCCAGCAGCGCCACGTACAGGCCGCCATCGCTGCGGTCATGCCAGGCCTGCAGCAAGCCCGCTTCACGCGCTGCACCGAGCGCGGCCAGCACGGCCATCAATCGCTGCGGATCGTCGAGGTCGGGAGCCTCGCCTCCGCGCCGCGCAAAGGCCTGCAACAGCGAACTGCCGCCCAAACGGTTGCGTGCGCCACCGATGTCGAGCAGCCAGATCTCGCTTGCTTCCAGATCGCCCTGCAATTGCGGCGTGAGCGTTCGCCGCACATCGGCACAGCGCGCGAAGGCGCTGACGATCAGCGAAACCGGTGACACGGTCTGCACGTTCGCTGCCGGCAGCGTCGAATCCGACCAGCGCGTCTGCATCGACAGTGAATCCTTGCCGACCGGAATGGAAATACCCAGTGCCGGACACAGCTCCATGCCCACCGCATGCACGGCATCGAACAAGGCCGCATCTTCGCCGCCGAATCCGGCGGCCGCCATCCAGTTTGCCGACAGGCGCACTTCGTCGAGGCGCACGTCGGCAGCAAACAGATTCGTGAGCGCCTCGCCCACCGCCATGCGCGCGCTCGCCGCCGCATCGATCAGCGCCAGCGGCGTGCGCTCACCCATCGCCATCGCTTCGCCCGCATGGCCTTCGAAATCGACCAGGGTCACGGCACAGTCGGCGACCGGCACCTGCCACGGCCCGACCATCGGATCGCGCGCGCACAGACCACCGACACTGCGATCACCGATGGTGACGAGGAAGGACTTGCTGCCGACCGCTGGCAGGCACAGGACACGCTCGATCGCCTCCTCCAGCGCAATGCCATCGAGATCGGGGACGATGTCGATGCGTTGTGTCGCTCGCCGCGTGTTGCGCTGCATGCGTGGCGGCTTGCCGAACAGCACATCGAGCGGAAGATCGATCACATGGCGGTCGGCAGCGTCTTGCGCGCAGCGCTCGTCCACCAGCAGCAGGCGGCGCTCGGCGGTGGCTTGGCCGACCACCGCGAACGGACAGCGCTCGCGTGCGCAGATGGCGCGAAAAGCCTCGAGATCGGCCGGCCGCACGCCGAGCACGTAGCGCTCCTGCGACTCGTTGCACCAGATTTGCATCGGCGAAAGCTGGGCATCATCGCTGGGGATTTCGCGCAGCCGGATCACACCACCGACACCCGAGTCGTTGAGCAATTCGGGAATCGCGTTGGACAGGCCACCGGCACCGACATCGTGGATCGAGACGAGCGGATTGCCCTGGCCGCGCGCCCAGCAGCTGTCGATGACTTCCTGACAACGCCGCTGCATCTCGGCGTTGTCACGCTGCACCGAGGCGAAGTCGAGTTGTTCGGAGCTGGCACCGGCCGCTACCGACGAGGCCGCGCCGCCGCCCAGGCCAATCAGCATCGCCGGGCCGCCGAGCACGATCACGCAATCGCCATCGACGAGATTTCGCTTCTCGACGTGATCGGCGCACAAATTGGCGACGCCGCCGGCAATCATGATCGGCTTGTCGTAGCCGCGGTACAGACCTGGCGCACCACCATCCTGCTCGAACGCGCGGAAATAGCCGCCCAGGCAGGGACGTCCGAACTCATTGTTGAAGGCGGCCGCGCCAAGCGGTGCGTCGCGCATGATTTCGAAGGCACTGGCAAAACGCGGCGGCAGTGGACGCTCGCGCTCCCACGGCCGCGGCAGACCGGGGATGCGCAGGTCCGACACGGTGTAGCCGACCAGTCCGGCCTTGGGTTTGCCGCCGCGTCCGGTGGCACCCTCGTCGCGGATTTCTCCACCGGCGCCGGTCGATGCGCCCGGATACGGCGAAATGGCGGTCGGGTGGTTATGCGTTTCGACCTTGATCGCGTAGGGAACGTCCTGCGCATGCGTGCGAAAGACCGCGTCATCCGCATCGGCGTGGAAGCGCTGCGCAGCGCTGCCGCTGATGACGGCGGCATTGTCGTGATAGGCCGACAAGGTGTGTGCCGGTGACTGCGCGTGGGTATTGCGGATCATCGCGAACAGCGACTTCGCTTGCTCGACGCCGTCGACCATGAACTGCGCATTGAAGATCTTGTGTCGGCAGTGCTCGGAATTGGCCTGCGCGAACATCATCAGTTCGGCGTCGCTGGGATCACGCCCGAGTTCGGCATAGCGGGCGGCAAGGTACTCGATTTCATCTTCGGCCAGCGCCAGGCCGAGCTGCGCGTTCGCCGCCAGCAGATTGGCGCGCGGATCCGTGCCCAGCACGATGCGCCGCAGGGGCGCAGGCGCGCCGGCGTCGAACAGTTTTGACGCGTCCTCGATCCGCTCGATCACGGCCTGCGTCATCGGATCATGCAGGGCCCGCTCGACAACACGCCGCGCGTCGGCTGCAGCCGGCAGGCCGTCGAGCTCGAAGCCGATGCCGCGCTCGACGCGGCGCACCTCGATGCCGCAGCCCATGAGGATTTCAGTGGCCTTGCTCGACCACGGCGAACGGGTTCCCGGGCGCGGCACCACCCACAGCGTTGCAGGCGCGGCCTTGCTCTTGTCAGCCTGCAGGATTTCGCTCAGACGTGAGCGATCGAGCGTGACATCACCGCAGTCGACGAAGTAAACCCAGCGGGCCGAACGCACGCGCGCACCGGGTGCCAGTGGCGCCAATTCGGCATTGAGTCGTTCGACGCGGAACGCGGACAGCGCAGGCAGGCCGTCGAGGACGATCATGGTGCGGGCGCCTCGGCAAGGGAGCCCGTCATTGTAGTGGAAGCCTGCGCCCGTGCGGCGAACTGCATCGCCACGCGGGCGCGAACGATCGCGGCGACGCTCAACCGCCGTTGGTCAGCGTGGGCGCGTCGAGCGACTTGAGCCGTGCCAGCATCTGGTCGGGGTCGAGATAGCCGCCGATCTTGCTGCCATCGGCCGCGTAGATCGCCGGCGTACCGTTGACGCCCACTTGCGCGCCGAGCTCAAAGTCCTGCGTCACCGGGTTGTCGCACTTGACCAGGGGCGGCGTCTGGCCAGCCTTGGCCGCGGTGAAGCTCGCCTTGCGATCCTTCGCGCACCACACCGAGACCGCCTTGTCGAACGACTCGGTGCCCGGGCCCGAACGCGGGAAGAACAGGTAATCTATTTCGATGCCGCGCTTGTTGTACTCGGCGATCTGCGAGTGCAGCTTGCGGCAGTAGCCGCAATCGATGTCGGTGAACACCGTGACCTTGTACTGCGGCTTTCCGGCCGGCGCGAAGATGATGCGTCGGCTCGTGGGCACCGTGTCGAGCTTTTTCTTCACGTCGATTGCCAGACGCGCCTCGGTGAGGTCGCGCTGCTTGAGCGTATCGAGCAGCTTGCCCTGCAGGATGTACTTGCCGTCATCGCTGATGTAGACGATCTGGCTGCCGACGATCACTTGCTGGAAGCCAGCCATCGGCGCGGCTTCGATCGCATCGATGCTTGCCTGCGGCACGAGGTCGGTGAGCGCCTTGCGCGCAGCGGCCTGCGCCGGGGTGTCGGCCGCATGGGCGATGCCACTGGCGCACAGCGTCGCGAACGCGGCGGTGAACAGGAAGGAATTGCGCATTGACATGACGGGGCTCCTCAATTCTTGGCGGTGGCGGCCGCGCTCTGTCGGTCAAGCTCGGCGGCCAGCATGTCGGGGGACATCGCGATCTGGCCGGGAATCTGCTTGCCATCCGGACCAAGGATCGTCGGGGTCGCATTGATGCCCAGCGACTGCGCAAGGCTGGCAAGTTCGTTGACTGGATTGGGGCAGGTTGCGGTGCCCGGGTCCTTGCCCGACATCGCCTCGGTGAAGGCCTCGACGCGATCCTTGGAGCACCATACCGCCTGTGCCTTCTTGTCGGCGCCCGGGTGAATGCTCAAGGGATAGAACAGGTAGTCGACCGCGATACCCTTGGCGTTGTACTGCGCGATCTGCTGATGGAAGCGGCGGCAGAACGGACAGTCGATGTCAGTGAACACGGTGACGGTGTGCCTGGTCGCAACGGGCGCCTTGGGCGCAAACACGATGCGCTTGTCCGGGCCTATCTTGGCAAGCGCGAGCCTGCGCACCTTGGCGCGCGATTCCTGGGTCAGGTCGACCTTGTTGGCGACATCGAAGGCGCTGCCGTCAAGCACGTAGCGGCCGTCTTTGCTCACGTAGATGAACTGGCTGCCGACAATGGCTTCGTAGAAACCCGGCACAGTCGATTCCTGGGCTTCATCGACCTTGGCATTGGGTGCAATGGCCTGAACCGCCTGTTGAACCACTTCACGGGGCGTTGCGGCAACGACCGTGCCGGCGAATGCCAGGGCAAGCAACGTACAAAGAAAGCGCATGACAACCTCGAGCTGGACTTGGTGGCAATGGCGGCGTGATCGACCATGAGGGATCGCGTGCCGCAGGTCAGCACTGACCTCTGCGCGGCCGCCAAGTTCCAACCGTGCAACCCGGGATTATCCCACGCAAGTCATTGAAACGGAAGCGTGAAGCGAATCAGCCACGCGGGTGGTGCCGGGCATGCAGGCGCTTGAGCCCTTCCTTGGCCACCAAGGTGTAGATCTGGGTCGTCGACAGCGAGCTGTGACCAAGCATGAGCTGCAAGGCTCGCAGATCGGCACCGTGATTGAGCAAGTGGGTCGCAAACGAGTGCCGCAGCACATGCGGCGACACCCGCCCCGCGGCAATGCCGACCGCGGCGGCGTGCTTGCGCACCAAGGTCCAGAACATCTGCCGCGTGATCGGCGCGCGTCGCGCGCTCACGAACAAGGCCGGGCTATGGCCACCCTTGAGCAGGGCCGGGCGCGCCTGCTCGATGTAAAGCGCGAGCCAGTGCGCCGCTTCCTCGCCCAGCGGCACCAGGCGCTCCTTGCCGCCCTTGCCGGTGATGCGCAAGACGCCCTGGCGCAGGTTGACCTGACTGGCGGCAATCCCGACCAGTTCGCTCACGCGCAAGCCGCAGGCGTACATCAGTTCCAGCATGGCGCGATCGCGCTGGCCCAGCGGCGTGTCGGGCGGCGCATGCAGCAGCGCCTCGATCTCGGCCTCGCCCAAGGCCTTGGGCAGGCCGCGCGGCAACTTCGGTGCGTCCACGAGCAAGGTCGGATCCGCTTCGATGCGGCCCTCGCGCAGGAGCTGGCGATAGAAATGGCGCAGCGCGGAGATCAGACGCGCGGTCGAACGTGGCTTGTAGCCGGACTGCGCGCGAGCGGCCAGATAGTCCTGCAATGCCCCTCGGTCGGCACCTGCAAGTGACATGCCCCGCTCGCCCAACCAGCACGAGAAACCGCTCAGATCAGCGCGATAGCTGGCCAGCGTGTGATCGGCCAAGCCGAGCTCGGCCCAGATCCGCTCGATGAACTGCGCGATCAGGGCCACATCGTCGCCAGTGATTTCACGATCACGCGACCGCTTCGCCGTATTCACTCGGTTCTTGGACACGCTGGATACGGACATCGGCGGAACCACGGTGCTGATGTCACGAGCCTAACAGGATCGCGGCACTGGCTACTCATGGCAGCCGATCGACACGCCAGCCCCCGCTGCATGAAGGGCCGGCCGCATCGATTCACGCGAGTCAGCGTGCATCAATGATTCCGAGAGCGCCGGCACACGAGTGCAGTCTGGGTAGCCACACTGCCAAGAAGGACCGCGGCCACCTGCGACCTTGCAAACTTCATGCTCCACGTGGACGCGAATGCGTGACCGGCTTGGCAGCTGCAGCGATCTGTCTCACCATCGCCGTGATGAGCCCTGATCCCGTTCGCAATCCCCTGCTCGCGCGCCGTTTTGCCGCGATGCTCTACGACCTGCTGCCGCTGTTGGGACTGTGGATGCTGGTGGCCGCGCTGTTCCTGCTCGCATCCGGTGGGCACGTGGATGCCGCGCATCCACCGGTTGCCTATCTGCTTGCGCTGCGCTGTGCCTTGATCGGCGTGAGCGCGGCCTATTTCACCGCTTCATGGGTCCGCGGTGGGCAGACGATCGGAATGCGTGCCTGGCGCATTCGCGTCGAAGCCGTCGATGGCAGTCGCCTGCCTTGGCACCGTGCGCTCCTGCGGTTTGCGATCGCCTTGCTGTCGCTGGGCCTGTTTGGCCTGGGCTACCTGTGGTGCCTCATCGACCGCGAAGGGCGTGCTTGGCACGATCTGGCTGCGCACAGCCGGATGATCCAGCTGCCACGTGGATGAATGACATGCGGATGGGCGCAGCGGGAAACCGTCTGCGCGCCGCGCGCCGACTCAGGCAGCCAAGGCCTGCGCGAGCATGCCTTCGATCGCGTCGAGATCGGGAATGATCGCGCGATCATCACGCACGAGCACTTCGACGCGCACACCCGGCGCATGCGGCTCGTCATCCGAAGTCTGAATCAAGAGTTCCTGGGTGATCGTGGTCAGGCGCGGGAAGCCTTGCACGAGCAGCGCGATGAACGGCATGCCGGCATTGCCACCCAGGGCCTTGAGCACCGCGACTCGCGCGTTGTTGCGGTTTTCCTCGGTGAGGCGGCCCGTGAGAATCGGCAGCGACACCAGCGGCAGTCGCCAGCCGCGCCAGGTCAAGCGACCAAGCAACCAAGCCGGGGCGCCGGGTATCGGTTCGGGCGTGGTGTAACTGATGACCTCGGCGACGGTGGCGTTGGGCAGCAGCACACGGCCTTCGGTGACCGGCACCATGACGCCTCGGATTTCACGCGGGAGTTCGGCCATCTTCGTCTTCCTTCCTCAAGCGCCGCCTCGATGCCGCGACGCGGGTCTGTTCAGGCTGGTTCGTCGTTGAGTTTCTGCGCCAGTTCCTCGGGCGAACCCTGGAACTGCACCACACCGGTATCGATCACGCCTTCGACCATGGTGCTGACCACGCAACTGTCGGGGCTTTGCGCGTAGACACGCCCTCCCGCCGCGGCGATGGCCTTGCAGCCTTCCGCCGCGTCGTCGGACATGCCCGAGAAAATGATTGCCCCGGCACCCGCACCAAACCGCGAGGCGACATCCTCGAGCACGCGATCGATTGATGGCCGATAGGCTTGCGGCTCGCTCTGCGGCTGCAGCACGACCACACCGTTGAGGTCGACCAGCAGGCGCTGTTCGTTGGGCACGATCAGGACTTCACCGTGGCTCGCGCGGTCGCCATGCGCCGGTGTGCGTACGATCAGCGGCACTGCCCGCGCGAGTTGGCGCGTCATCGTCTCGACGAATTCATCGCCCAGATGCTGTGCCACGAGGAACAGCGCCGGATAACCCCGCGGCAAACCGGCCAGGAACTTGCGCACCGCATCGGGACCACCGATGGATGCGCCCAGAACCCAGACGCGCCGGATCTTGCCCGCGGGCGCGGAATCGGGATCGAGCCAGTTCTCGTGCGATGCTTTCTCGATCGCGACCGGTGCGACGACTTCCTCGAGTGGCACGAGTTCGAGCGAGAACAGGCTGTTGTCCGCAGTCGTGCTGGCCGGCGGTGCTTCGCCGCCCTCGGGCGCGAGGTATTCGGCCGCGGTCATCTTGTCGACGTGAACTTCAGCATCGGCCTTGATCGGCGGCGCGTCGGCGAGCACTTCATCGAGCAGTTCGTCGATCGACCATTGGCTCGCATCGCCGGTGGACGAGACCGCTTCGCCAGGGGCCAGCAATTCCACCGGCGGCGGCGGTGCATCGAAATCGAGATCGATGTCCATCGCGATGGTGTCATCGGCTGCGATAGGCTCAGCTTCGGGCGCCGGCTCGAGTCGTGGCTCGAGTACTTCACGCGAAGTCGGGATGGAATCCTCGAGCGTCAGTTCCTCGACGCCGAAATCTCCCGCCGCCTCCGCGCTTTCCAGCTCGATCGGTTCGATGCGCTCTGCCATGTCGGCGTCGACCAGGCTCAAACCTGCCGACGGAACCTCGCTCACCGGATCCAGCGGAGGCGGTGCGGCGTCGAGATCGTCGAAATCGAATGCGAATGCATCATCGTTCTGCAGAACGGCAGATTCCTGCGCCGGCTCAGGCGCTGGCGGCGCCGGTTCATCCAGCAGTGATTCGACATCGATGGATTCGGTTGAGGCGTCCGGTTGATCGATTGCGGTTGACTCGAGGCTCGGCGCAGGCTCGTCGAATGCGGCTAGCTCGATTTCCCGTGGCGGCGCGGGGACCGGCTCGGCGTCCTGCAACGACGCGGCAGGCGCCGGTACCGGCGCCTCCACCACGACTTCGGCCGGCGGAGTCGCTGCAACGGGCACCGGAATCGCCTCGGCGCCTTCGGGACGGGGCGGATGAATCTCGCCGTTGCCAAAGACTTTCGATGCGAGGTGCCGCATCCAGCGCGCCTGATCCCAACCCGACAATGCGCAACTCACGCCACCGTCATTGATCAGGACGCGGTAGCGTTCATCGTCGAGCAGGTCATAGACCTCGTCGAATTCCGCATTGTCGCCGTCGTCGAGATTGACGATGACGACACGCGCACCCGAGCGCTCCAACGCCTCGCGGCTGAAGGTGCTGGCAACACTCTCGTAAGCCACTTGCGCGCCCAGCGCATCGAGCGCAGCACGCAGATGCTCATTGCGCGTGGGCTTGTCGCTGAGCAGAGCGACATGGATCGGGTTCGACTCAGGCACGTTCACGCTTCAGGACTTCCTGTACGTTGCGCAGCAGATCGTCTTCCTGGTACGGCTTGCCGAGGTAGCGTTCGACACCGAGCTCGAGCGCGCGCTGACGGTGCTTCTCACCGGTACGCGAGGTGATCATGATGATCGGGATCTTGCGCAGACGCGCGTCGTTGCGCATGTAGGTCGCAAGCTCGTAACCGTCCATGCGCGGCATTTCGATGTCGAGCAGCAGCAAATCCGGAGTCACGTCCTGGAGCTTCTCCACCGCGTCCAGACCGTCCTTCGCGGTGGCGACTTCGTAGTCGGCGCGCTCAAGCACACGCGTGGTGACCTTGCGCATCGTGATCGAATCGTCGACCACCATGACCAAGGGATTAGCTCGAACCTCCTCGGCCTGCGGTGCGGCCGGCACCATGAATTCGGGCAGTTCATCGACTGCGCCTTCTTCGATGCGGGCACGCAGTGCGGCCAGGCGACGCACCAGTGGTGCGAGATCGAGAATCATCACCACCGAACCATCGCCCATGATGGTGGCGCCGAAGATGCCCGGAATCGAACTCAGCTGTGGACCAACCGATTTGACGACGATTTCACGCGATCCGACCACGCCATCGATGCGGATTGCGGCGCGCTGATCACCGGTGCGCGTCATCAGCAGCGGCACCTGCGTTTCCTCGCTGGCCACGTGAATGCGCGGCAGTCCGAGCAGATGCGACAGCTCGTAGATCGCGAATTCCTCGCCAGCGTACATGTGCCGCGCATCACCGGCAGCCAGACGCCGCTCCAGATCATCCTGCGCAATTCGGGCGACGCCCTGCACCGACGACATCGGAATCGCGTACTGATGCTCACCGAGCTTGATCAGGATGGCCTGCGTCACCGCCAGCGTGAAGGGCAGACGGATCGTGAACTGCGAACCCTTGCCACGCGTGGAGTCGATCGCCAGCGAACCACCAAGTTGCTTGATCTCGTTGTTGACGACATCCATGCCGACACCGCGGCCGGCAAGCTGGGTGACGTGCTCGGCGGTCGAAAAGCCGGTTTCGAGAATGAATCCGTACAGATCACGATCGGAAAGCTGCACATCGGGGCCAAGCAGACCGCGCTCGACGGCCTTGCGGCGGATCGCTTCGCGATCCATGCCACGGCCATCATCGCTGATTCGCAGCACGACTTCGGTGGCTTCGCGGGTAACCGCGATGTTGACGGTGCCTTCGGCAGGTTTGCCGTTTGATTCGCGATCGACGGGCGTCTCGATGCCGTGCGCGAGCGCGTTGCGCAGCATGTGCTCGAACGGCGCCTTCATGCGCTCGAGCAGGTTGCGATCCATTTCGCCGTGTGCACCTTCGACCGTGAGCTGGGCGCGCTTGCCCAGTTCCTGGGCCGCCTGACGGAGGGTTCGCCGCAGGTTCGGCACCATCGATTCGAACGGCACCATGCGCGTGCGCATGAGGCCTTCCTGCAATTCCGAACTGACGCGCGATTGTTGCAGAAGCAGGGTTTCCGACTGACGCGTCTGCTCATCGAGCAGGTTTTGAATCGACACCAAGTCCGAAACCGACTCGCTGAGTGCGCGCGACAACTGCTGCAACTGCGAGAAGCGATCGAGCTCGAGCGGATCGAAGGTGGTATCGGCGTCGTGCTGCTCGCGTTGGTAGCGCGCGATGATCTGCGCTTCGGTTTCGATCTCGAGCTTGCGCAGCTGCTCGCGCAGACGCGTGACGGTCTGATCGAGCTCGACGATGTTGGCGCGGAAACTCACCACCTGCTGCTCGAGCCGTGAACGGTAGATCGAGACTTCGCCCGCATTGTTGACCAACGCATCGAGCAGGTCGGAGCGCACGCGGATCATTTCCTGCGGCGCATGCGGAACCTCGTCGCGATCCATTGCGGTGAGGTGACGCGGACTCGGGCGCGCCGGAGCGTCGGTTGCGGGGGTGGGGGTCGCGGGGGCCGGCGCGGCGGGGCGCGCTTCCACGACCGGTGCTGCCGGTGCTTCCACTGCAGCCGCCGGGGCTGCCGGACGCGCCATGCCCGGAACCAGGGCATAGAGACGCTCGATCGCATTTGCCGGCATCGCGATCGCATTGCGTTGCGCGACGCGCTTGACCATCACGTGCAGGCGGTCGAAGCACCGCTCGAGTGTCTCGACGGAAGTGCGGTCGATCGCTACCCGGCCATCGCCGAGCGCATCGACCAGCGATTCCATCGCGTGGCTGAGGTCGCCGACCGGCGCCAGGCCAGCCATGCGCGCGCCACCCTTGAGCGTGTGCAGGTCGCGCTGGAGTGCAGCGATCAGCTCCGGATCCTGAGGCCGGCTGCGGAACTGCGCGACCACGCCATCAGAGTGGTCGAGGATGTCCGTGCCTTCGGCAACGAACACATCAAGCAGATCATCGTCGATGTCACCGAGCACCAGCGGACCATCGGGCTGGGGATCGTCGGCAAGCGGCGCGGCCGCCGCGCCGGTCAGGCCGGCTTCCACCAGGGGCGCGGCGACTTCGGACGCTGGCTCGGCGGCCACCACGGGCGGCGTGACGGCGGCAGGCTCGGGGACCGCCGCGGACTCATCGACAACAACCGCCACCGGTACCTCGGTGGCGACGGGCTCGGTTGCGAGCTCGACGACCTCGGCGCCTTCTTCGGATTTCTCCGGCACCGCGGATTCGAGCTTGATTTCTTCTGCGGCGCGTTCGAGCTCGGCGTGGTCGAACGCAAATTCGCCGAGGTCCAGCGCCACAGGTTCGGCTTCGACGGGTGTCGAGTCGCTCGCGGCCCCGAAGTCGGCAACCGCTTGATTGGCGATTTCATCGAGCTCGGCGAACGAAAGCTCGGAGCTGGCTGCCGGCTCGGCGTCCGGTGTCGACTCCACCGCTGACTCATCCGGCGTGTCGGCAATCGCGAGCTCGCTGCCATCGGTGTACCAGGGCATGTCGACCGACGGCTCGGGAACGGCATCGCGCAACTGCACGGCACGCAAGGCCAGTTCTGCCGAGTCCGGCAAGGGGCCGGAATTCGTTGCCAAGCGCCCCATTACCTCGCGCGCAAGCGCGGAGGTATCACGCAGCACCGCCAGGCCAATGGGCGAGACCGGCTCCTGCGCAGCACGCAGATGCTTGACGTAGGTCTCCAGCGGCGCAAGGACATCACACAGCTGGGAGATCTGCACCGTCACCACGGCACCGTGGAAGGTGTGAACTGCGCGCAGCAACGGCTCGGTCACCGCCGCCGCATGCGGATCGGCGCTGGCGAGGAAATCATCGATCACGCGCACGTGACTGGCGACTTCTGTCTGCAGGATGTCGAGCAACACCGGGTCGATCGTTGGCAACGGACTCGGCGTGATGATCGGCGAGACGGGTCCGCCAAATGCGCGTTCGACTTCAAGCGGCGCCTGCTGCTCGAACACGGGTGCTGCCGGCTTGGGCGCGGGAACACGGCGGCGCACGACCCGTCGCACCACCTGGCCACCCGCGGCCGGCGCATCCGGAATCCGGGCATCCTCACCCGCAGCAAGCCGATCAGCGGTGTCCATGATCGCGTTCACGCGAAAACCATCGACTTGATTGCCACGCAAGGCGCCAAGCAGATCCTGTACGGAGGCAAGCGCGCGATCGATGATGTCGACCACCGCGGGACCGGGTGCGATGCTGCGGTCGAGCACGCGGTTGAGCATGTTCTCGACCTTCCAGCTGAATTCACCGAGCGCCGTCGCGCCGACCAGTCGCCCCGAACCCTTGAGCGTGTGGAATGAACGGCGGATCGGCGTCAGCTGGTCGAGGTTGGAAGTATCGGCCTTCCAATGCGGCACCTGCTGGGTGAGGTTGCTGATTTCCTCACTGACTTCTTCGAGGAAGATCTCGCGGATGTCATCGTCGATTTCATCGCCGGCCTTGGCGGTGAAACCCACCGGCAGATATTCGACTGCAGCGGGCGCCTGTTCCTCGACTTCTTCTTCGACTTCAATCCACTGCTCGGCAGCATCCTCACCGCTTTCGGCAGGCGCGCTCGACTCGGTCGGTGCCAGTCGCATGCCGGTGACATCGTGCGCTTCGGGCTCGACCGGGCGTGATTGGCCAACCACGAGATCGCCGAGGTCCCGCCCGGGCAGCACTTCGACGACAGGCATTGGTTGCGCCGGCGGCTCCGGACTGTGCACGATCGGCGCTTTTGCGGGCACTTCCACCGCCGCCCCGGCTGTAGCAGATGCCGCGTCGGCCTGCACAAGGGAATCCTGCGGAATCGACGCCAGATTGCTGGTTTCGGCGGCTCGCGCCTCGGCCACCGACAGTGGCCAGTAGCCCAGTCCCTGCAGACTGTCGCGGGCGACATCGAGGATGGCATCGCGGTTGCGCCGGTGTTCGCGCGTCGCTTCGAGATAGTACTCGATCGCCGTCAGGGCATCGGCGAGCTTGTCCATTTGCTCGGTGGTCGGAACCCGGCGATGGATCAGCAGTTCGGTGCGTACGAAATGCACGACTGCGGTGACCAGGGCGCCGGCATCGGCAAGATCGAGCATGCGCAATGCGCCGGCGATCTGCTCGAGCAGTTCGGGAATGCGCACGACGCGTGCGTGATCCCAAGGCGACTCGACGAAGGCAATGATGTCCTGCTTGGCCTGCTGCAGGTTGACGCTGGCCTCGCGGATCAAGGCTTCGAGCACGCGCCGGCTCTCGGCCTTGGGCAAGGTCAGCTCACCAGCCACTTCCTCCTCGCTCGGTGCTTCCCCGAGCCGCTCGATATGGTCATCGAGCGAGGCTTCGACATAGAGCAAGGCGCCGGCCACATCGAGCAAGGCGCCCTCGTCGACGGCACGCTGCCCGCGCCCCATCTGTTCGAGCACTTCGCGCTGCTCGCCCACAACGCGCCGCGGCACGCCCAGGCCCAACATGCCCAGCGTGTCACCGACGCGGTTGAGCATCTCGGCTTGCGTGCTCAACTCGTTGGGATCGGCGCTCTGGCCACGCAGGAAAATGTCCAACGCTTCCTTGACGCGCAACAGATCGTCCTTGATCGCGCCGGCAACGGTGTCGAGCAGGGCGCGATTGCGACCGGCCATCGAACCTTGCGCATGTTGCAATTCAGCCGAAGTCGGCAGCAAGGCTGCCAGATGGTAGGCGTTGCGGATGTCGGCGACGCGCTTGCTGGTAACCTTGGTCGCATCGGCCTGAGCGACGTAATAGAGCAGGTTCTTGACCAGCTCGCGCGGCGGCTTGGCAGCAAACGCGGACTCACCCAGCTCCGCGAGGCGATGGATCTCGCGATCCACGCGGCCAAGCAACAATTTCACCGCCGCACTCGAACCCAAGCCACCTTCAGCGATGCATTCGGCCATGCCAGCGGCCGCCCACCACGCGCGCCGTGGTTCGACATCGTGGCAAAGCGTGCGCAGGCGATCGAGCACTTCGCACAGCCGACGCAGATGCTCGGAGGCCGATTCATCGCGAAACCATTTGAGCAGAGCGGCCTGGAAGGCCAGGCGCAGCCGCAGGGTCTGCGCGCGCAAATCCGCAGCCGGCAACGGCGCCGCAGCGCCCGCGGCACTGCCCGGAAGCGGAGCCCCCATGTCCGGCGAGAACAAGGCCGATTCGCTGAGCAGGTTCTCGCCGAGCACGGCGCGCAGATCATTGAGCAAAGGCAACAGGACGATCGGAATGTCCTTGTGGCCGCTCTGCAGGCGTTCGAGGTAGTCCGGCAACTGCACCATGCCGCGCATGAGCACGGAGTAGGCCTCGTCGCGCTGACGCACCGTATCGGCCAGAAGCGCTTCGGCGATGCGCTCCATGTTTTCCACGACCATTGCCGCGCCGTACAGCTCGACCATGCGCAAGGTGCCCTGCACCTGGTGCAGGCTATGCGCGCATTCGCGCAGAGACTCGGTCTGTCCGGGGTCTTCGACATGGCGTTCGAGCGCCTCGCTGGCCTGTGCCAGAGTGGCATCGAGTGCCGGTTTGACCCAGCTCAGCGCGGTGAAGGCGCCATCGTCATAAAGTTTCATGCGATCAACCTCGACGGCAGCGCCATCGGCGATGTCTGCACGCCGTCCCGGCGTGCAGTGGTGGTGCAGAGGGGCGGTTGGCGCCTTCTCATCTCGTGGTTCAACCCGGCAGTTTGAAGTCGGCGACCGAACGACGCAGGTTCGCTGCGAGCTGGGCCAGATTGCCGATCGATTCTGCCGTTTGGCTGGCACCGACCGAAGTCTGCGAGGTGATCTCCTGAATGACGTTCATCGTCGAGGAAATATTGGTCGCCGCCGCTGACTGCTGGCGCGCCGAAGTGGAGATGCCCTGAATCAGCGTCGCCAAACTGTTCGACACGTTTTCGATTTCGCCCAGCGCCTGACCGGCGTCCTCGGCGCGACGGGCGCCCGACACCACCTCGGAGGTGGTCTGCTCCATCGAACTGACCGCCTCGTTGGTATCGGACTGAATCGTCTGCACCAGGGTTTCGATTCGCTTGGTCGCACCCGATGCGCGTTCGGCCAGCCGCTGAACTTCGTCGGCAACCACCGCGAAGCCACGACCGGCCTCACCGGCAGAGGCCGCCTGAATCGCGGCATTGAGTGCGAGGATGTTGGTCTGCTCGGAGAGGTCGTTGATGAGTTCGACGATCGCACCGATTTCCTGCGACGACTCACCCAGGCGCTTGATGCGCTTGGAGGTTTCCTGGATCTGGTCGCGGATCGAGTCCATGCCTTCGATGGTCTGGCGCACGACCTGCGCGCCATTGGCGGCGATCTGCACCGAGCGTTGCGCCACGTCGGCGCTTTCGGCGGAATTCTTCGACACCGTGTCGATAGACCGAGCCATCTCGTTGATCGCGACCGAAGCAGAGCTGATCTGTCGCGCCTGATGTTGCGCGGCGTCAGCCAGACCCATCGCGGTCGACTGGGTTTCCTGTGCGGCGGTCGATACCTGCACCGCGGTTTCGTTGATCGTCGTCACCAGGCTGCGCAAGGCTTCGACGGCAAAGTTGACCGAGTCGGCAATCGCGCCGGTGATGTCCTCGGTGACGGTGGCCTTTACGGTGAGATCACCTTCGGCGAGCGAACCCATTTCATCGAGCAGGCGCAGAATCGCGTCCTGATTGCGCTGGTTGAGTTCATTGGTCGCCTGCAGGCGACGGCGTTGTTCGCGGAACAGATTCATGCCCAGGAACAGCAGCAGGAGCATCGCGCCGGCGGCAGCAGCCGCACCGATGATCGGATTGGCGAGCGGCCGCTTGCTCGACAGGCCATCGACGAGACCGGCGACTCGCGCCGCCCTGAGCAGCACGTCCTGTGAATCCAGCGATGCCTTGTCCGCGGAATCCTTGGCCGACTGCAAGCTGTCGGCTGCATTGAGGATCGTGGTGAGCGGATCGTTGACCGCCGTCCATTGCTGACCGACGTCTTCGACGATCTGCTTGGCCGCGGCGTTCTCGAGCGGCTTGATGTTGAGTTCCGGCGCGCCACTGATGAGGCCGGTGACCACCGCCTGATAGAGGCGCGAGTCGCGCTGCAGGCCGTCGGCCGAGGATTGCGTGTCGGTGCCGCCAGCAAGGATCTTGGTGACGCGACCGCCCATGCGGTCGGCCAGCTGCATCTGGCGCGAGGCGACATACACCTGCAGCCCACTTGCGTTCTTGTCGGTCAGGATGTTGACGACTTCGCTCATGCGCGAATTGAGCCCCGAGAGCTTTTCGCCGAAATCCTTGGCACTGGTGTTGGCGCTGAGGATCACGTTCTTGTTGTCGAGGATGTTCTTGGCGTCGGCCCGCAGCATGCCCCAGGCCTTGGTCAGATCGGCCAAGGTCGGCGCCACGCTGGCTTCACCGGTATAGCTGGGCATCCGGGTCTCTTTCGGATCACCCTTGTTGAGCGCGTTGACGTACTTGTCCATGTTGGCGCTGGTGACTTCCAGCTCCTGGAACGCGTTCTCGTTGCCGCCCGCCGCCTCGGCCGCGAATTTGGCCAGCTGCTGCGAGGACACCTGGATCTGCGTGGTGAACGCGATCGCCTGTCGATCCTGTGCGTTCTTGAAGAAGAGAAACGCGAATTCGGCAATCGCGATCAGGAACAGCAATCCGAGCAGGACGAACAGGACGGTGTTGGCGCGGCCGCGCTCACTGCCTGTTCCACTCATCGTTGTACTCACACTTCACCCCCTGTTGCGTCTTGCCGCGATGCTGACGTGCCTGCCGGCACGCTCATGCCGCCGCCTGCTGGAATTGGGCGCTGCGCACCAGCGCCGCCATGCTGAACAAGCCCCACTGGATGTCGCCGAGCTGCACCCGCTCACCGACATACGGCGCGTAATGGTCATCGGTTTCGCCGCTGGCCTCGGCCAGCTGGTTCTCACCAAAACTGCGCTGGCCGAGCACTTCGTCGACCAGCAGACCAATGCTGCCACCAACCTGGCGCACGATCAGGATGCGTGTGCTGTCGCTGGTCTGACTGCGTGCGCCGAGAATGAAATCGCGCAGGTCCACCACCGGCACGAGGTTGCCGCGCACATTGGCGATGCCAAGCAGCCATGTCTTGGCGCCGGGCACGCCGGTCAGCGGCGGCAGGGTGAGGATTTCGTTGACTTCGGCAATGGGACTGACGAAATGGCGATCGCCGATGCGGTAGCCGATGCCGCGCCACAGGCCGGCGGCCTCGACTTGCTCGGGCGCACCAGCCACGTGGGCGAGACTGCGCTGCTCATAGGCAGCAAGGATTTCGTAGGGCGTTGCAAACACATCCGGGCGGCTCATGATGACCTCGCGCCCGTGATTCCGCAGGCGCAGCCGCACGCGCGTGACCACTGCGCGTTCGTCGACGCTCCACCTGCTTCGGATTTCCACATGTTCGCCACCTGTCTCCCCCTTTGTTCGACTGGCAACTTGATCAGGCACGCTCGACGTAGCGCCTAATCGCGCCGAGCAGTTCCTCTCTGGTGAATGGTTTGGTCAGATACTGCTCGGAACCGACGATGCGTCCGCGTGCCTTGTCGAACAGGCCGTCCTTCGACGACAGCATGATCACCGGCGTGTTCTTGAACAATTGGTTGTTCTTGATCAGCGCGCAGGTCTGATAGCCATCCAGCCGCGGCATCATGATGTCGACGAAGATGATCTGCGGCTGCTGGTCGGAGATCTTGGCCAGCGCCTCGAAGCCGTCGACGGCCGTAACCACGTCGCAGCCCTCCTTGCGCAGCAAGGTTTCGGCCGTGCGGCGGATGGTCTTTGAGTCATCGATGACCATGACCTTGATGCCGGTCAGTCCCCCGTCTTTTGTGTCGTCCACCTGCCCCCCTTGCCGCCCGACGCCAGTCTGAATCGATTCGGGCGCGATAGATGCGCGTCCCGTTCGACATGCAATTGACATGCCCACAGCGTCACGCCCTCAACCTGCGACGCGCCGCTGCCCATTCTTGCTTGTGTCGTTATCCACCATGCTCGGCGAAGCTGTCAAGTTATTGCGCTAAGTGTCCGATATAGCGCAAATTGACCGCACTTGACGGCCCTGCGGCGCCGGCCGCCAGATCAGCCGCCGGACCCTGAAAAGTGACTTTCATGGCGATTCGCACAGGGCCGATCGGTGCAGTGATCGACGCATTGTGACGCGGCACCGGTCATCACTGCACAGGCCGTGCCGGCTATGCTCCTCCTGTTCCAGCTCCGGATGACCCCATGCCTGCCACCCTTGCCGTACTGATGGATCCGATCGCGGCGATCCATCCCGCCAAGGACACCACCCTGGCGCTGCTGCTGGAAGCCCAGCGGCGCGGCTATGCCTTGCTGTATGCAACGCAGGACGCGCTGGCGATCCGCGACGGGCAGGCCTGGGGCCGCCTCGCCCCGCTCACGGTGCGCGACGATGCGCGCGATTGGTTTTCGCTGCAACCGGCAACATGGCGTCCGCTGGTGGGGATCGAGGTGGTCCTCGCGCGCAAGGATCCGCCGGTCGACGCCCAATTCCTGTACGACACCATGGTGCTTGAGCTGGCCCAGGCCTCCGGCGTGCAGGTGGTCAATGACCCACGCGGCCTGCGTGATGCCAATGAGAAGCTGTTCGCACTGCGCTTTCCGCAGTGCTGCGCGCCGACGCTGGTCGCGCGCGAGGCTGCCGAACTCAAGCGTTTCGTGGCCGCGCAGGGCGAAGTCGTGCTCAAGCCACTCGACGGCATGGGTGGGCGCAGCATCTTTCGCTCGCGCCACGGCGACCCCAACCTCAACGTTATTCTGGAAACCCTGACCGCCAACGGCACAGCCTTTGCGATCGCGCAGAAGTTCATTCCCGAGATCAGCGCGGGCGACAAGCGCATCCTCATGATCGACGGCGAACCCATACCCTATGCGCTCGCTCGCGTGCCGCAAGGCGATGATTTCCGCGGCAACCTTGCCGCCGGCGGCAAGGGTCTGGGCGTGCCGCTTTCCGAGCGCGACCGCTGGATTGCCGCGCAGGTCGGCCCGGAACTGGTGCGCCGCGGCCTGCGCTTCGTCGGTCTGGACGTGATCGGCGACTGGCTCACCGAAGTCAACGTCACCTCACCCACCTGCGCCAGGGAGCTCGACACGCAGTTCGGGCTCAACATCGCCGGGCTGCTGTTCGACCGGCTGGCGGCGGGAGCGTCGGCGCGATGAGGGACGCGACCACCGGCAGCGGCGATCGCCTCGGCGTCACCTTGCTGTTTTCGATCGTCGCCCATGCGGTGATTGCGCTCGGCGTGGTGTTCGAGTTCGAGAAGGTCACGCCGCCGCTGCCGGCGCTCGATGTGATTCTTGTGCAGTCGGCCAACCGCGAGAAACCCGAGCAGGCCGATTTCATCGCGCAGGCCAGCAACAGCGGCGGTGGCGAGTCCGACAAGGCCCACCGCCCGGCCCAGCCGCTGTCGGGCCCCTTGCCCAAGTCGACCCCGGGCATTGCGCCCGTGCCACTCGACGATGGCGCACCGCAACCTTCGACGGCGGCACCGACGCGATTGCTCACGCAACGCACGTCCAGCTACGGCGTACCCAATCAGGAAGAAGCGCCACAGGCCCAATCGCAGCCCGACCGACCCTTCGCCGAAACCGAGCAGCGCCGGCTGGAAATGGCCCGTCTTGCGCAAGAAGTGCGGCGCGAATCCGAGCAATACGCCAAACGCCCCAAGCGCAAATACATTTCGGCCAACACCAAGGAATACGAATTCGCCGCCTACATGCGCGCCTGGGTCGCCCGCATCGAACGGATCGGCAACCTCAACTATCCCGACGAGGCGCGTCGCCGCCAGTTGCATGGCCAGCTCGTGCTCACCGTCGGCATTCAGCGCGACGGCAGCATCAAGAGCATCGACATCATCCAGTCCAGCGGCCACAAGGTGCTCGATGACGCCGCCATCCGCATCACGCGATTGGCCGAGCCGTTCCCGCCGCTGCCCGAGAGCAGGGAAAAGGTCGACGAACTGTACATATCGCGCACCTGGCAATTCCTGCCCGGCGACATCCTGCGCAATCGCTGAACACGGTCGTGCCTGCGCATCAGCGGCGCCCGACCACGGGCGCGGGCTGCCGTACAATCCCCCCATGGCCGCCTCGCCCCTGACCAACCAGTTCCTGATCGCCATGCCCGGCCTGCGCGACCCGACCTTTGCGCGCGGCGTCGCCTTCCTGTGCCAGCACGGCGAGGATGGCGCGATGGGTCTCATGATCAATCGCCTTTCCGAGTATCGACTCGGCGACGTGCTCGCGCAGATGAACCTGCAATCGGACCTCAGCGAGGTCATCGACGCTCCGGTGCTCATTGGCGGCCCGGTACAACCCGAACGCGGCTTCGTGCTGCACACGCCCGGCGGCAACTGGGAATCATCATTCCCGATTTCCGAGCAGATCAGCGTCACCACCTCGCGCGACATTCTGATCGCAATTGCCGCAGGCAGCGGGCCACGGCATGCCCTGGTCGCGCTCGGCTATTCGGGCTGGAGTCCGGGCCAGCTGGAACAGGAAATCGTCGACAACCACTGGCTGACCGCACCCGCCGATGAAGGCTTGCTGTTCGAGACCCCGCTCGACGAGCGTTGGCAGGCCGCGGCCCATCTGGTCGGCGTCAACCTGTCGCGTCTGGCCAGCCATGCCGGCCACGCCTGACGGCCCGATCCTCGCATTCGACGTGGGTTCGCGTCGCATCGGCATTGCCATCGGCCATCCGCTCGGCGGCGGCGCCCGCGCATTGCGCACACTCACCAGCGATGACTGGGACGGGATCGATGCCCTCGTCGCCGACTGGCAACCGCAGGCACTCGTGGTCGGCTTGCCGCTTGCGCTCGATGGCGCCGAGCAACCGATGAGCCGCCGCGCGCGCGAATTCGCCCGCGCGCTCGAAAAGCGCTATGCCCGCCCGGTGCATCTGGCCGACGAACGCGGCACTTCGCAGGAAGCCGCACGTCGCTTCGCGCACCACAGGGCCGCAGGCGCAGCGCGGCGCAGCGATGCTGCTGAACTCGACGCGCTGGCCGCCGCGGTGATTCTCGACCAATGGCTCGCCAGCAGCCAATGACCCAGCCGGAACAGCCATGACCACCGATCAACAACTGGCCGCCACGGGCCGTTTGCGACACCTGATCACGCTCGATGGCCTGCCGCGGGCACGCATCGAGAGCCTGCTCGACGAGGCCGCGCATTTGCGCCGGCTCTGGCAGCAGCAACATGTGCTTCCGCAAAGCCTGGCTGGACGTACCGTTGTCAACTTGTTCTTCGAGGCCTCCACGCGCACGCGCACCAGCTTCGACCTCGCTGCGCGACGTCTCGGCGCCCTGGTGGTGAACTTCGACATCGCCAGTTCCTCGACCAGCAAAGGGGAATCCACCGAAGACACGCTGGCCACGCTCGAAGCGATGGACGCCGATGCCTTCGTCGTGCGTCACAAGGAAAACGGCACGCCGGCACAACTGGCCGCGCAGGCGCGACGTGCGGCGATCCTCAATGCCGGCGACGGCAACCGCGCGCACCCAACCCAGGGCCTGCTCGATCTGCTCACGATCCGCGACCGCAAGGGCCGCGTCGACGGTCTCAACGTGGTGATCTGCGGCGACATCCGCCATTCACGCGTGGCACGCTCGGACGTTCACGGCCTGCGCGCGCTCGGCGCGGCCTCGATTCGCCTGTGTGGTCCGGCGCCCCTGCTGCCCGATGCCGGCGAATTCGAGCACTGCTCGCTCGATGAGGACTTCGACGCCGCGCTCGGTGGCGCCGACGTCGTGATCATGCTGCGCATCCAGCGCGAGCGCATCGAAGACCTGCCTGATCTCGACAGTACCGGTTACCACGCCCGCTACGGACTGACCGCCAGCCGTCTGGCGCGCGCGCACCGCGACGCCTTGGTGATGCATCCGGGGCCGATCAATCGCGGGGTGGAAATCGATTCGGTGGTCGCCGATGGCGTGCAATCGGCGATCCTCGACCAAGTCGCCAATGGCGTATTCGTGCGCATGGCCGTGCTCAAGCAATTGCTCGAACCTTGATTTGCACAGCGCGGCGGGCACCCTGGCCGTACTTTATCGGCCCCTGCGCCCAAGCCGCTAGAATGCAGGCTCCCTTGAACGAGGAAAATCCAATGTTGCGCAAAAGGATGCTTGGTTGCCTGCTGCTCGCCGGTTCTCTGGCGATCGCTGCCTGCGGCAAGAAGGAGACGCCGGCCGAAATGTCCGCGGCCGCAGATGCCGGCCCATTGAGCTATGTCCCGGCTGACACGCCTTACGTGTTCGCCAATCCCGAACCGATGCCCGAGGCGATGATCAATCGCTGGCGTGAGCAGGCGCAGCAGATGTGGCCGTTGCTGATGCCAATGCTCGACGACGTCATCGCCAAGGCCGGCAACGAAGAACCCAAGGTCAAGGCGCTGCTCAAGGCCTTCGTCGACGAAATCCGCGAGCGCAAGACGCCCGAGCAATGGGCGGAAATCGGCCTCGGCCCCAAGCTGCGTTCGGCGATCTACGGCGTCGGCCTGTTGCCGGTGCTGCGTCTGGAATTGACCAATGTCGACGGCTTCAAGGCCGCGCTTGGCCGTATCGAAAAGGCATCGGGGATGAGTTTGGGCACGGCACGCGTGGGCGAGCAGGACGTGCGCACCTTCGACATCGAAGACCATCTCGGCCTGATCGCCTTCGAAGGCAGCCATCTGGTGGTCACGCTCGTGCCCAAGTCAGCCGACGAGGCGCTCAAGCGCCGCATGCTGGGCCTGGATCGCCCGGCCGAGTCGATCGCATCGAGTGGCGCATTCGCCGCCTTCGACAAGGCGCAGGGTTACTTGCCATACGGCAGCGGCTGGCTCGACAGCCGACGCGCGGTCGCCTTGCTCGCCGATCCGCAGGCAGGTGCTGCAGCACCCCAAGCCGCGGACGCAGCCTGTCGCAGCGAGTACGACGCCCTTGCCGCGAAGATGCCGCGCCTGTCTTTCGGCTACACCCGGCTCGAAGGCGACGTCATGGACATGCGCATGCGCCTTGAGCTCGAACCGGCGCTGGCCAAGGCGCTGGTCGATCTGGGCAGCGCCGTACCGGGCAAGGCCAGCGCGGATGCACTCATCGACTTCGGTTTCGGCGCGCCCGTGCTCAAGGCGCGCGACTTCCTCGTTGCACAGGCCGATCTGGTTGCCAAGGCGCCGTTCCAGTGCAAGGAACTGGCTTCACTCAATGCCGAATTCGCCAAACTCAAAACCGGGATCGACAAGACCCTGCCGCCGCCGCTCGCCGATCTCACCGGTGCACGCTTGACCATCAACCAGCTGGTGATCCCGAGCAACGCCCCGCCGATGCCAACCGACGTTTCCGGCAGCTTGCTGGTGGGCAGCAACAATCCGATGTTCCTCGTCGGCCTCGCGCAGTTGAGCGCGCCGCCGCTGCAGAAGCTCCAGCTCGCTCCCGATGGCAAGCCGGTTGCGCTGCCGTCCGAGCTGCTTGGCGCGGTCGCTGCCAAGTACGAGGCGCAGGCAGCGATGGGACCGAAAACGCTGGGCGTTGCCATCGGCAAGCCTGCCATCGCCACGCTCTCGGCAGCGGTGATGCAGGCGCCTGCCGCCGATGGCACGATCCTGAGTTTCGATGCCAGCGGCCGCCTGTACGCCCTGATGGGTGAGCTGTTCAACAACCCCACCATCAGCGCCGCGCTCCCGCCTGATCAGAAGACCACGCTCGAAGCCCAACGCCAGCTCTATACACTGTATGCGCAGTGGTTCAAGCACATCCACATGCGCATGGCATTCACCACCAGCGGCGTCGAATTCTTCGAATCGATCGAGATGAATCCGATCGCGCCCGCGGCGCAGGTCGCGCAGTAGGTTTCCGCAAATCGCCGGCAGGCTCCGGGCAGTCCCGGACTTGCCGGCCCCCGCGATCCGCGTCAAGGCATGGCGCGCGCGGATTCGTAGAGTTCGCGGTCGCGCCGGTTGAGCTGCTCGAGGTGCGCGCGAAGCGCGGGCGTCAGTTCGTAACTGCCCGTTTCCAGATCATCATTGCGATTGACGTGCAGATGCGCGTCCACGTCGATCCCGGTGAGGCGCCAAAAGCGCGTGAGCGAGGCGGGCAAGTCTTCGACCAAACCGACGAAGTAGAAGTCACGCAGCGGAACCTGGCCAAGAAAACGCGCCATCACGTTTCGCATTCGCGGCAGCGCGGCGAAATCGGCCAAGGACAATTTCCGCTCGATCAGCGCACGGCAATCGGGATTGCGCAAGTCGGGCTGGCGTTGCCAGTAGTGGTAGTGGCTTGCCACGCGTTGGACCGGATCGCGCAGCCAGGTCACGAAACGTGCGCGGCCGCCCAGAAAGGCGTACTTGTCGGCCACGAAGTGACCGTGGACACAGGCATACGGCGCCAACGCAGCGGACTTGCCCGCCGCTGTCCGCAAATCAGCCCGAATCCTGCGCCACCGGTGCCCCGGTGCCAGCGGTCGATCGGCGTAATCGAGCAGCAGCTGCGCGCCGAAGTGCTGATGCAGGACCTCGCGGAAACTGCTGCCGGCGGCCTTGGGCACATGCACGGAAATCAGCATGGATTGTTCCGGTCGGACGCCCGACGTGTTTCCGTCACGTTCGCCGCGCGCGTCACATACCAACGCCGTCCGTGCCAGCCCGGTCCCGCGGAGAAATCATCCCAGGCATCAAGCACCCGCAAGCCCGAATGACGCAGCAACACGCGCGCCAATTCGGCCTCGGGCATGGGATGCATCTCGAACACCGTGCCTCGTCTCCATACCAGGCGTCGCAACATGTTCAAGGCCAGGGTGGGCAAACTGCCGAAAAAGCGCCCGCGCCAACTCGCATCAACTCCGTTGACGAACTGGAATACCGCCACGCCCCCCGGCGCCAGCACACGGAAGAACTCGCCCACGTAGCCGAGCGCCAGAGGCGCAGGAATGTGCTGCAAGGTGATGTGCGAGAAAACGAAGTCGACGCTAGAGTCGGCAATGCCGCTCAAATGCGTCGCCGGGTTGACGCGGAATTCGACGTTGCCGAGATCGGCATTGAGGCGTTTGGCCGCGGCGATCATGCTGGCCGAAACGTCGATGCCGATCACGCGCTGGAAATGTGGCGCCAGCGCGCGCGTGAGGCGCCCCACGCCACAACCGAAATCCAGCGCCAGCGCCCGCAACTGCGGCAGGCCACGTGCCGCCGCCGCGGCAAGCTGGGTTTCGATCTCCAGCTTGCCGGTGGCGAAGAACTCGTCGGCCTGCCAGCGCCCGCCACGCTTGTCCGGATCGGACAACACCGCCCAAAATGGATCGTCTTCGCCGAGCCGCTCCCAGACGCGCCGCAGCTGCCCGAATCCGGAGTCGGCACGCGCGGCCCGGGAACCGTTCGAATCCGGAATCGCATCGTCACGCGGCTGCTGGCGGTGTCGTTGCTCGCCGTTTCGATTCCCGCTGGCCAAGTCCCGCTTCCCGCCTTTTTCAGGTCTCGACCAATTCGACGCCATCCAGACCCTGACTGAGCGAATGGGCGTCACCGCCCTGCGCCAGCTTGATCTTCAGGCGCACCTCGTTGGCCGAATCGGCGTGGCGCAAGGCGTCCTCGTAGCTGATTTCACCAGCCTGATACAGCTCGAACAGGCTCTGGTCGAAGGTCTTCATGCCAAGGTTGGTGGATTCCTTCATCACGTCCTTGATCTTGTGGATCTCGCCCTGGCGGATGTAGTCCTGCACCAGCGGCGTGCCCAGCAGGACTTCCATCGCCACGCGCCGCGCCTTGCCGTCGGGCGTGGGAATGAGCTGCTGCGCGACCACGCCCTTGAGGTTGAGCGAGAGATCCATGAACAACTGCTCGCGGCGGTCCTCGGCAAAGAAGTGAATGATGCGATCCATCGCCTGGTTGGCGTTGTTCGCATGCAGCGTGCACAGGCACAGATGGCCGGTTTCCGAGAAGTTGATCGCGTGCTCCATCGTCTCGCGCGTGCGCACCTCACCGATCATGATCACGTCGGGCGCCTGGCGCAGGGTGTTCTTGAGTGCGTTTTCCCAACTGTCGGTATCGATGCCCAGCTCGCGCTGGGTGACAATGCAGCCCTGGTGGGTGTGCACGTATTCGATCGGATCCTCGATCGAAATGATGTGACCGGTCGAGTTCTGGTTGCGATAGCCGATCATCGCTGCCAGCGAAGTCGACTTGCCGGTGCCGGTGGCGCCGACGAAGATGATGATGCCGCGCTTGGTCATCGCCAGCGACTTGATGATCGGCGGCAGCGACAGCTCCTCGATGGTCGGGATCTTGGTCTCGATGCGGCGCAGCACCATGCCGACGCAATTGCGCTGGTAGAAGCAGGAGACACGGAAGCGGCCGACGCCGGTCACCGAGATCGCGAACTGGCACTCGTGGGTCTTTTCGAACTCCTCGCGCTGCGAGGGCGTCATCACGTTGAGCACCATGTCGCGCGACTGCTGCGGCGTGAGCGGGTTCTGCGTGATCGGCCCGATCCGGCCATTGACCTTGATCGACGGCGCGACACCCGCGGTGATGAACAAGTCCGACGCCTTCTTGTGCGTCATCAGCTTGAGATACGAGGTGAAATCAACGCTGCTCATGACCCTTCCCCCGCCAGCCTCCACGCCGGCATTCGTGGGCAGTGTACACCTGCGCGATGCCGATGCTGCGGGCGTGGCGCACAGTTCAATCCAACCTCACGGCACAAGGCGCCGCCGCGTTCGAGGCGACGCCGGAACTTGCTGCATCGCGGTGGTAATTGCCGCGCAAACGCAGGAACGGCCGCTCGACGCAGGCGTAGCTGAGCGCCGACACCATCAGCGTGATCGGCAGGGCGATCAGCGCGGTGTTGAGCAGCGCATCAAGCTCGTAGCCGCCAGTGAAGGTCTGCGGCAGGCCCAGCCGCAGCAGCGACCAGATCACCACGAAATGCAACAGGTAGATCGAATAAGACACCTCGCCGATCCGCGCCAGCAGGCGTGACCAGCCGCCGACTGCGGCATTGGCGCAGGCGACGTAGCCGAGCAGAAACGCGGTCCACAGGCCGCCTTCGACCGTCGGCACGAGGATTTTCCACGCCGGCGTGGTTGGCCAGCCGCCGAGCGCGTTGAAACCCCACAGCGCCGCCAGGATCGCCGCCAGCGCCAGCGCGGCAAGCAGGGCGCCGGCACGCGGCGACATGGGCCATTGCCGCCAGCACCATGCGGCCCACATGCCGAGCAGGAACTGGTCGAGGCGACCCAGTATCTGCAGGTAGCTGATGTCGCGTGCATTGCCACCGGCAACCACCGCGGCCAGCCGCAGCAGCAGCAGCACGCCGATGAAGCCCGCCAGCTGGCGCAGCCAGCCACGTGCAAGCACCGCCACCAGCAGCGGAAACACCAGATAGAACTGCCATTCGATCGCAATCGTCCACAACATGCTGGTGAATGGCGGCGCGACGAAGGCGCCCGCCTCGTTGCCGAACGCGAACAGGCTGGTTGCCACGGCCGCAAGGCTGAAATTCTGTGGCGCAGCGGCAATGCCTGCGAACAACACCAGCAGGAACAAGGGATAGGTACGCAGCAACCGGTTGCGGATGAAGCCGACCCAGTTCACGCCGCCTTCGAGCGCGCCCACCGTGAGAATGAACCCCGACAGGACCATGAACAGCGCCACCGCGGTATGGCCCTCGGCGAGCGCGGCAAGCAGCGGGTTGGCGGGTTGCAGCCAGTGGTCGGTGGCGAAGTCGCGGCCAAACCGCGCCTGATACGAGAACACATGCAGACCGTGGTAGAACACGATGAGCAGCGCGGCAAACGCGCGCAGATGATCGACGGCCGGCAGGTAGCGGATGTTGGGGCTGCGCATGGGCTCGCGAGGTGGAAGTTCGCGCGACTATACCCCAGCCAGGCCACCCCGCCGGCGTGCGTGGTTCAGGCGCGGCGGCGAAAATACGCCGCTGCAGCGGCGATCAGCAACAAGGGCGGCAGCAGGTTGGCCAGGGCCGGCGCCACGTCGTAAACCGTGGCCAGGTTGATCACCGAGCGCTGCAGCAGGAAGAATCCGAGCGCGAGCAACACGCCGAGAAACAGGCGCTTGGACAGGCCGCCGCTGCGCAGCGCGCCAAATGCAAATGGCAGGGCGCAGAAGGTCGGTACCAGGATCGACAGCGGGTAGAACACCCGTTGCCACCACATGCCGCGGAACATCGATGCATCCTGGCGGTTGCGCGTGAGTGCGTCGATGTTCCGGCCAAGCTCGCGCAATGCCATGTAGCGCGGCTTGACGATGCTGGTCGAGAGCAGGGTCGGATCCAGCTGCGAATCCCATTTCGTGCTGGCCTCGGTGCTGCTGCTGGCGCCATCCACGCCGAAGCGGGTGCGCCGGACCTGCTCGAAAGCCCAGGCATGATCGGAATGGCGCGCGCGCTTGGCGAACGAAAGGGCAATGAGGCGGCCGTCGGCATCGAACTCGAACACGCGCACGCCATCGAGTTCGACCTGGTCCGCGCTGCCCTGCACATGCGCGGTGCGCGCGCCGATCACGGTTTCGCCATCGCGCGCCCACAGCATGCCGCGGGTCAGGGCGACATCCCTCGACTTGGCCGCGAGCAGCACCTGTTGGGCGCGGCGCTCGCCCCAGGGACCGAGCGTTTCGCCCAGCACAATCACCCCCGCCGTGAGCGCGGCGATCGTCACCACCACCGAAGCACAGATGCGCAGCTTGGACAGACCTGCCGCCCGCAAAGCGGTCAGCTCGCCGGTGCTGGCGAGTCCGCCCAGACCGAGCAGGCTGCCGATCAGCGCCGCATAACCGAACATCTCGTAAAAACGGCGCGGCACCGTGCAGACCACGTAGAGCACGGCGCGTCCCAAGGTGTAGCCCTGTTGGCCGACATCATCGAGTTCGCCCACCAGCGTACGCAGCGCATCGATGCCGACGATCACCACCCAGGCCAAGGCCACTGCGCCCAGTACCGCGGCTGCGACCAGCCGATCGACGCGTTTCCATTGCAGCCAGGACAGCGGACGACGCATCGCGGCACCGACCTCGGCATTGATCGCATGCGCGGTCATTGCGCCACCTTTGTCGCAGGCACGCGAAAGCGCTGGCTGCTCCAGATCAACCACAGGGCGACCACCAGAAACAGCGCATGCGCCCACCACAGGCCCAAGCCGGGTGCGAGTCGGCCCGCGCCGATCCACGTGCGGCCGAGCAAGAGCAGGTTGTAGTAGATGAACCAGGCCAGCAAAGCGAGCAGGATGCGTGCGTAACGTGGCTCGCGCGGGCTCGAACGCGACAGCGGCAGGGCAAGCAAGCTCAGCACCAGCAGCGACAGCGGCGCCGCCAGTCGCCAGTGCAACTCGGCGCGCATCACCGGATCGTCGGGCGTTTGCCACAAACGAGTGCTTGGCGCGTGGCGCTTGTCTGCCGCCTCGTCATCCTCCACGGGGGCATCGGGCAGGCGGATGTCATTGCGCTTGAAACGCATCAGGCGGAAATCGTCCTCCCCGAGCTTGCCTTCGACGCGAAAGCCGTCTTCGAGCGCGATGTAGCGACCCGCGCCATCGGCATCGTGATAGAGGAAACCGCTGCTTGCCGTGATCACGTCGATGCGGGTTTTGCCGGTATCCGCATCGGGACGTTCGCTTTCGATGAACAGGCGTTTGAACTGCGCGCCGTCGGCCGACATCTCGCCGACGTAGATCGTGCCCTCGCGCCCCGGCAATTCGACGAAACGCCCCGCTTCCAGACCCGCAACGAGCAAGGAACGGCTGGCTTGGGTGAGCAGGTCCTGCGCCTTGCGCTCGGCTGCGGGACCGAGCCAGAACGCCACCAGCGCAAGCGCGACCATCAACGGCAGCACCAGCCACAGCAGCGGCCAGAGTCGGTCACTCACGCCCAGACCCGACGACTGCAGCACGGCCATCTCGCTGTCGCGCCACAGCCGGCCATAACCGAGCAGGATGCCCATCAGCACCGCCAGCGGGACCAGGATCGGCAGGGTGTTGATCGTCTGCAGGCTGACCAGGCTGAGCAGCAGTTCGGCGGGCACGCGCCCGCGCGCGACCTTGCCGAGCATCTCGGTGAAGGCACCTCCCACCATGATCAGCAGCAGCACTGCAAGTGCGGCTGCGATGCCGAAAGCGACCTCGCGCAGCAGGTAGCGATCGACGATGCGCAGCTGGAATGGGCTTTGCCTTAGACTATTGGGCTTCATGCGCAGACTCGGGAACCACGCGGCACGCAGGTGATTCATGCCGCTGCGTCCGCCAGACCCGCGGCGACCAGTCCCGCTCCGGCGGGCAATGACGATCGAGCCGCATTGTAACCGTGTCGGCGCCTTCACATCCCTCAGCTTGCCGGAACCTTCGATGGCCCTTGATTTCTCCCTCACTGCAGCAGCCCCGGAAACTGTCGATACCGATTGCCTCGTGCTCGGCCTGTTTCAGGACGGCAGTCTCGGCACAGCGGCACGCCAGATCGACCAGATCAGCGGCGGCGCGATCGGCCGTGTCATCGCCAGCGGCGACGCCAGCGGCAAACTCGGCAGCCACACCTTGTTGTTCGCACTGCCGGGCGTGCGCGCAACGCGCGTATTGCTGGTCGGCCTCGGTGAGCCCGCCAAGTTCAATGCCGGCACCTTCCATCGTGCAGTCCATGACAGCATGCGCGCCCTGCGCAACCTGCCGGTCGACAATGCGCTGTCGACCCTGACCGAACTCGAGGTCGCCAGCCACGACTTCGCCTGGAAGCTGCGCTGCGCAGCACTGGCCGCAGATGCCCAGGCCTACCGCTACACCGCAACCTTCAAGCCGCGCAGTGAAGCCGAGCCCAAGCGGCTCGCGCGGATTGCCTTTGTGGCCACCGATGAGGCCGCAGGCCAAGAGGCACTGACGCAAGCCCGCGCGATCGCCAACGGCGTGCGCTTCGCGCGCGAACTCGGCAATCTGCCACCCAACCTGTGCAATCCCGCGCATATCGCCGCCCAAGCCAGGACGATTGCCGACCAACACGCGGGGGTCAGCCTCGAAGTGCTTGAACGCGAGGACATGGCCAAGCTCGGCATGGGCTCGCTGCTCGGTGTCGCCCAGGGCTCGGCCAATCCGCCCAAGCTCATCGCACTGCGCTGGCAGGGCGGTGGCAGCGCCAAACCGTTCGCTCTCGTCGGCAAAGGCGTCACTTTCGACAGCGGCGGCCTTTCGCTCAAGCCCGGTGCGGGCATGGAAGAAATGAAATTCGACATGTGCGGCGCAGCCGGTGTGCTCGGTGCGTTCCTCGCCGCGGTCGAGCTGAAACTCCCGCTCAATCTCGTCTGCGTGGTACCGGCGGTCGAGAACATGCCCGATGGCAATTCCTATCGCCCCAGTGACGTGCTCACGAGCCTGTCCGGGCTCACCATCGAAGTGCTCAACACCGACGCCGAAGGCCGCCTGATCCTGTGCGATGCGCTGACCTGGACCGCGCAGACCTTTGACCCGCAGGTGATCATCGACGCCGCGACCCTGACTGGCGCCTGCGTGGTTGCGCTCGGCAAGCACGCCTCGGGCCTGATGACGCAGGATGAGGAACTGGCCGAGCAACTGCTCGCCGCAGGCACCCGCACCCATGACCGCGCCTGGCGCCTGCCGCTGTGGGACGACTACCAGAGCCAGCTCGATTCGGGCTTTGCCGATGTCGCCAACATCGGCGGCAAGTATGCCGGCGCGATCACCGCGGGCTGCTTCCTCGCGCGCTTTACCCAGGGTCGCCGCTGGGCGCATCTGGACATCGCCGGCACCGCCTGGGAAGAAGGCCGCAAGGGTCTGGCCACCGGCCGCCCGGTGCCGCTGCTGACGCAGTTCCTGATCGACCGTTGCGCGTGAACGGCCCCGGCCCCGGCCCCGACCTGCGCCTGCGCAAGCAGGCCACCCTGATCGCGATGGCAGGCACGGCGCTGGTCATCGGTGCCGTCGATGCCTCCTTCGGGCTGCCTTCGGCGCAAGACGGCCTGCGTCTGGCGATCACCGTGCTCGGCAACATCGCGCTGTTGCTGATCGGCTTTCACTGGCTCAATCTCGATGCACGCGAATTGGTCATTCGCCGCCCACTCTGGCTGGATGTCTGCATCGTGCTGTTCGCGGCAATCTTCGTGCCCTACTACCTGTACAAGACACGGCCGCAGCCGCGCCGCCTGCCGGCAATCGCCTCGTTCTTCGCCTTGGTGGTCGGCTGCATGCTCGCCACCGCGATCGGTGCGGCCCTGACCCTTCAGCTGACCGGCACAATGGCCACGCCCTGACATGCCACGCGCCGACTTCTACCTGATCGACAAGCCGCGCTTCCGCGCCGAGCCGCTGCTGCTGGTGTGCGAACTGGCCAAGCGCGCCTTCGCCGCGCAGCAGCCGACCCTGATCCTCGCCAGCTCGCAGGATCAGGCCGAGGCGCTCGATGAATTGCTGTGGAGTTTCGACGAGGCCGCCTTCGTGCCACATCAACTTGCCGGCGACGAGGATGACGCGCTCACGCCGGTGTTGATCGTGCCGCCCGGCATGGATGCTGCCGACCGCAGCCTGGTGATCAACCTGCGCGAGGACTGCGCGCCCGGCCTGTTCGAACGCGTGCTCGAGGTCGTGCCCGCCGACGAAGACCAGCGCACCGGTTCGCGCGCACGCTGGAAAACCTACAAGGCCGCGGGCTTCGAGCTGACCAAGCACGACATGTAGGCCCAGGCCGCGCTTCCAGCCGAGCGAGCTCGGCTCTACAAGAGCACACACCACCACCGTCGTAGAGCGGAGCTAGCTCCGCTCCCGTGCGTCAGGTCGGGCCTTCCGGCCCTCCTACGACACCCATCGCGTCGTTGCCGTGCATCGTGACGGTGTAGGAGCGGCGGCAGCCGCGACGCGCGGCACATGCCATCGTGTGCAATGTCAATCAGCGACGCACCAGGTCGGGCCTTCCGGCCCTCCTGCACGGTCGCGCGCCGCAAGCCGAGCAAGCTTGGCTCTACAAAGGCCGCCTTTCGCGTCGCCCGAGCCGAGCTGGCTTGGCTCTGCAGCATCCGCCGTGCCGGCTCACTCCCTGGTGCCGTAGCAACGATCTCCCGCATCGCCCAGGCCGGGCACGATGTAGCTGTGCTCATTGAGGCCGGAATCGATTGCCGCGGTGAGGATGGGTACCTCGGGATGATGCGCGTGCAGGTGGGCGATGCCTTCGGGACAGGCGACGACGCAGACGAAGCGGATCGAGCGCGGCGACAGTTGCTTGATGCGCGTGATCGCGGAGACCGCGGTGTGGCCGGTCGCCAGCATCGGATCGACCACGACAAGCTCACACTCCGCCACGTCGTGCGGCAGCTTGAAGTAGTACTCGATGGCTTCGAGTGTGTGCGGATCGCGATACAGGCCAATGTGACCGCCGCGCGAACCCGGCAGCGTTTCGAGCATGCCCTCGAGCAGGCCCAGGCCCGCACGCAGGATCGCCACGAACACGGTCTTGCTGCCATCCACGCGCTGGCCGGTCGCGGCTGCGACGGGCGTGCGGATCGCCACCGCATGCAGCGCCTCGCCGCGCGTGAGCTCATAGGCGAGCAGGCGCGAGAGCTGACCGAGCTGGTGACGGAATTCGCTGCTGCCGGTGGCTTGCTCGCGCATCAGGCTCAGGCTGTGTTGGACCAGCGGGTGGTCGGCGACATGGACGGCGGCAGGCATGGGCGATCCGTGGTGGGGTGCGGCAAAACCTTAGCGCAGTTGGGTCGGGCGCGCTGCACTGCGTAGAATGCACGATTCCCCATTGCCAACAGGCCGCCCGCGCGGCCGTCGACCGTCCCCATGGAAAAGAGTTTCGAACCCGGCCAGATCGAGTCCAAATGGTATGCCCGCTGGGAAGCCGCCGGCGATTTCAAGCCCGCGGGCGATGGCGCGCCGTACTGCATCCTGCTGCCACCGCCCAATGTCACCGGCACCTTGCACATGGGGCATGCCTTCCAGCAGACGATCATGGACGCCCTGATCCGTTACCAGCGCATGCGCGGCGCGCGCACGCTGTGGCAGGGCGGCACCGACCATGCCGGCATCGCCACCCAGAAGATCGTCGAGAACCAGCTCGCCGCCGACGGCAAGTCGCGCCACGATCTCGGCCGTGAGGCCTTCGTCGATCGCGTCTGGCAATGGAAGCAGCAATCGGGTTCGACCATCAGCCATCAGATGCGCCGCCTCGGCGCCTCGATCGACTGGTCGCGCGAGCGCTTCACGATGGATGCGGGCCTGTCCGCCGCAGTCAGGCGCGTGTTCGTGCAGTGGTATCGCGACGGCCTGCTCTATCGCGGCCGGCGACTGGTCAACTGGGACCCGGTGCTCATGACCGCCGTGTCCGATCTGGAAGTGGACAATCAGGAAAAGGACGGCTCGCTGTGGTCGATCCGCTATCCCGCGAGCGATGGCGGTGAAGGTCTGGTCGTCGCCACCACGCGCCCGGAGACGATGCTCGGCGACGTCGCCGTCGCGGTGCATCCTGAAGATGAGCGTTACCGGACATTGATCGGCAAGACGCTCACCTTGCCGCTGTGCGATCGCGAGATCCCGGTGATCGCCGATGACTACGTCGACCGCGAGTTCGGCACCGGCTGCGTCAAGATCACGCCCGCGCATGATTTCAACGATTGGCAAATCGGCGCGCGCCACCAGCTCACGCCGCTCACCATCCTCAGCCTCGACGCCAAGGTCAACGACAACGCGCCGGAAAGATACCGCGGCATGGACCGCTACGTGGCGCGCAAAGCCGTGCTCGCCGATCTGGAAGCCGCGGGCCTGCTGGTGGAAACGAAAAAGCACAAGTTGCAGGTGCCGGTGAGCCAGCGCAGCGAGGCGATCATCGAACCGATGCTCACCGACCAGTGGTTCCTCGACCTCACCAGCGACACGCGCGTGGACGGCAGGCCCGGTCCGGGCGGGCGCAAGGCAATCACCGAACCCGCGCTCGCCGCGGTGCGCGATGGCGCGATCCGTTTCGTGCCCGACAACTGGGCCACCACCTACAACCAGTGGCTGGAAAACATCCAGGACTGGTGCGTGAGCCGCCAGCTCTGGTGGGGCCATCAGATCCC
>NZ_JAHCAP010000022.1 GCF_019634815.1 Dokdonella sp.
GGATGCGGGACGAACCCATACGGACGTGAGTCGGTTCTCGCGTCGGCGCAGCGGAGGCTACCGAGGCCAACTTTCGGCGCAAGCCGAAATTCCCAACCGCAGGGATGCGGGACGAACCCATACGGACGTGAGTCGGTTCTCGCGCAGCCGAACACGTTCAGGACAACACAAAACTTCGGCGCGCGCCGAGTCCCCGACCGCAGGAATGCGAGACGAACACGCCAGGTCGCGAGTCGGTTCTCGCGCAGCGAATCAAGACAAGGCAATACCCACGGTCTTGCGCATGCCGCCCCGGCGCGCGGCGGTACGATCTGCGACCTGTTTCAGGCGGCCGCTTGCACCGGTGCGGATGTGCGGATCAAATGATCGAAGGCGCTGAGCGCGGCCTTCGAACCCTCGCCGACCGCGATCACGATCTGCTTGTAGGGTGTCGTGGTGCAGTCACCCGCGGCGAACACGCCAGGCAGCGAGGTTTCGCCGCGGGCATCGACTTCGATCTCGCCGCGATTGCTGAGCTTGAGCGTACCCTTGAGCCAGTCGGTGTTGGGCAACAGGCCGATCTGCACGAAGATGCCTTCCAGATCGATGCGGTGGCTCTCGCCGTTGCTGCGATCCTTGTAGAGCAGGGCATTGACGCGCTGGCCATCGCCGAGCACTTCGGTGGTTTGTGCCGAAACGATCACGCTGACATTGGGCAGGCTGCGCAGCTTGCGCTGCAGGACTTCGTCGGCGCGCAATTTGGCGTCGAATTCGATCAGGGTGACATGGCTGACAATCCCGGCAAGGTCGATCGCGGCTTCGACGCCGGAGTTGCCGCCGCCAATCACCGCGACGCGCTTGCCCTTGAACAGCGGACCATCGCAGTGCGGGCAGTAGGCCACGCCCTTGTTGCGGTATTCGTTCTCGCCAGGCACGTTCATCTGGCGCCAGCGCGCACCGGTTGCCAGCACCACCGACTTCGCCTTGAGCGAAGCGCCACTGGCGAGTTTCAACTCGAAATGGTCGCCGGCAGGCAGCAGTTGCTCGGCGCGCTGCAGATTCATCACGTCGACCTCGTAGTCGCGCACGTGACGCTCGAGCGCCGCGGCGAACTGCGGACCCTCGGTGTGCTGCACCGAGATGAAGTTCTCGATCGCGAGCGTATCGAGCACCTGGCCGCCGAAGCGCTCGGCGACGAGGCCAGTGGCGATGCCCTTGCGCGCGGCATAGATCGCCGCCGCTGCGCCGGCAGGGCCGCCGCCGACGACGAGTACATCGAAGGTTGCCTTGGTCTTGAGCTTCTCGGTTTCACGTGCGGCCGCGCCGGTATCGAGCTGGGCGAGGATTTCGGTCAGGCCCATGCGGCCGTTGCCGAAGGGTTTGCCATTGAGGAAGATCGCCGGCACCGCCATGATGCCCAGGCGTTCGACTTCCTCGGTGAAGGCGGCGCCATCGATCGCAACGTGTTCGATGCGCGGGTTGAGGACTGCCATGAGATTGAGCGCCTGCACCACGTCGGGGCAGCTCTGGCAGGACTGCGAGAAATACGTTTCGAACCGGTAGCCGCCCGGCAGCGCGCGCACCTGGTCGAGCAGGGTCGGGTCTTCCTTCGACGGATGCCCACCGACCTGCAGCAGCGCGAGCACCAGCGAAGTGAATTCGTGGCCGAGGGGCAGGCCGGCGAAACGCAAGTGCACGCTGCCATCGCTGCGTGTGATCGCGAACGAGGGACGGCGCACGTCGGGTTCAGTGGTTTCGACGATGCTGACGAGGTCGGACTGCGCTGCGATGTCAGCAAGCAGGGCCTGCATCTGCTGGCTGGTTTCGCTGTCATCAAATGCCGCAATCAACTGGACCGGCTGTTGCAGTCGTTCGAGATAGCTCTTGAGCTGAGTCTTGAGATTGGCATCCAACATGGCGTCGATCTCCGCGAAGGGCGAATTGGTGCGTGCGCGCAAGGCGCAGGCGGAAAAATGGGGAGGCAGAGCACAAGCCGCGATGGCGGACTGTGGTCTGCCGCCCACCGCTTCCCGGGGTTTCCGGGAAGCGGCGTGCGACGCAAGGGCCTCAGATCTTGCCGACCAGATCGATCGACGGCGCGATCGTCTTGTTGCCTTCCTTCCACTTGGCCGGACAGACTTCGCCCGGATGTGCGGCCACGTACTGCGCGGCGCGCAGCTTGCGCAGCGTTTCGGTGACGTCACGCGCGATCGCGTTGTCGTGGATCTCGAGCGTCTTGATCACGCCTTCGGGATTGATGATGAAGGTGCCGCGCAAGGCGAGGCCGGCTTCCTCGATGTGCACGTCGAAGGCGCGCGTGAGCTGATGGGTCGGATCACCGACCAGCGGGAACTTCGCCTTGCCCACGGCCGGCGAGGTTTCGTGCCAGACCTTGTGCGAGAAGTGCGTATCGGTGGTGACAACGTAGACTTCGGCGCCGGCCTTCTGGAACTCGGCGTAATGCTCGGCCGCGTCCTCGACTTCGGTCGGGCAATTGAAGGTGAATGCGGCGGGCATGAAGATGACCACCGCCCACTTGCCCTTCATGCTGGCATCGGAAACTTCGACGAACTTGCCGTTGTGGAAAGCCTGCGCCTTGAACGGCTTGATCGTGGTGTTGATGAGTGACATGGGTGCATCTCCTGCTTGGGTTGGAAGGAATCGACATCGGCAGGGTAGGGGAAGTCGTCGATTCGGTAAAATTGATTGTTGGAATACAATCGATAGAGCATGCCTATGGAAAGGGCCGCGTAGCTGTTTTCACGGCAGCTACCCGCTGCGGCGCCTGCCCGTACACTTTGCTTCCTTTCCGGTTCGCCGGCGCATTGCTCGATGTCCAACATGCCTTTGCCGACTCTGCCCTCCCTGCCTGCGCTGCACCTGCGTGCGCGCCTGAACGCCAGTCTGCGCAGCTGGTTTGCCGAGCGCGGGGTGCTCGAGGTGGAGACGCCGATCCTGTCGGCGGCGGGCAACACCGAGCCGAACATCGAGGGTTTCAGCACGCGCTTTCGCGGTCATGTCGATGCGGGTGCGCGCGAGCGCTGGTTGCGCACCTCACCCGAATATGCGCTCAAGCGCCTGCTCGCCGCCGGAGTCGGCGACTGCTACGAATTGGGCCGCGTGTTCCGCAACGGCGAGGCCGGCCAGCGGCACAATCCGGAATTCACGATGCTCGAGTGGTATCGCGTCGGCTGGGATCACCACCGCTTGATCGAGGAGACGGTCGAGGTCGTGCAGCTCGCGCTGTCACTGGTCGGCCGACATGCTGCGGTGGACGTGCGCAGTTACGGCGACTGGTTCCGCGACGAACTGGGTCTCGACCCCTTTCTTGCGACGCTCGAGCAACTTGCCGCGCCGCTGGCCGACGTGCGCATCGACGCCGAGGGACTCACGCGCGATGACTGGCTTGATCTGCTGATCACCCATCGCCTGCAAGCGAAGTTCCCGGCCGATCGCATCAGCGTGATCTTCGATTTCCCGGCGTCGCAGGCGGCGCTGGCGCGGATCCGCCCCGGCGAAGTACCGCTGGCCGAGCGCTTCGAGCTGTACCTTGGGCGCAACGAACTCGCCAACGGCTATCACGAACTCGGCGATGCGGTCGAACAGCGCGAGCGATTCGAGCGCGACAATGCGCGGCGCCGGGCGCGTGGGCAAGACGAATTGCCGATCGACGAGCGCCTGCTTGCCGCCTTGCCGAACTTGCCGGCCTGCGCGGGCGTTGCCCTGGGTGTTGAGCGGCTGCTCATGAGCCTTTTGCGGACGGAAGATATCCGCGAGGTGCTCGCGTTCGGATTTGCACAGGCCTGAGCGTGTGCGGCCCGCCAGCGATGAGGCGGAGCCGCCGCTGCGGCGGCTCCGCCACGTCGGATCAGCGCCAGGCGAGCGCGCGTGCGCGGCGTTCCTGCAGGCTGAAATCAGCCTGATTGAGCAGACGCAGATCGCGCACTTCCCACGGCGCGCCGAGTGACAAGGAAGCGGCGTCATAGCGCAGGTCGATCGTGCCCCGACCCGCCGGCAGCCACGCCGCCGATTGCGCCATCGCCACCGGCTGCAACTTGCCGTCGGCATCGGTGCCGTAGAGCACGCCCGACAGCGCGTAACGGCTTGCAGTGCGTGCCTCCACGCCGATGCGCAAGCTCAAGGCGCCGCCCTGCGCGTTCGATTTGGACTGGCTCACGCGGCCATCGAGTCGTGCCACCGGCACGCTGACCGCGAAGGCGCTTCTGGCATCGCGCGGCACGCCGTCCTTGCCGGTGCTGACGCCGAAGGCATGGATTTCCCACAAACCTTCAGCGCCGGCGTGGGCGAGATCGGGTGTGACGCTGCCGACGTAACTGCCATCGGCCTGGCGCGTGAAGTCGACGTTCTGACTCGCGCCATCGGGTGCGCTGAGCAGGCCGCCGATGCGCTCGAGCGTGGCGCCTTCGATGGTGGCGCGGAAAGCAACAGGATCACCGCCGACGATGCTGTCACGTTCGGCCTTGAGTGCGAGCACAACCGGACTTGCCGGCTCGAACACATGCACCAGATAGGCGCCGCGTGCAGTTGGTACGGACAGTTGCAGATCGCCGCGCACGGACTTGCCCATGCGCAAGATCACGCTGCCGCCGGGCACATCCATGCCGGCGGCATGCAGGTCGTCGGAATTGGCGAGCGTGTCGATGGCCTTGGCGTTGTCGATGCGTTTGCCGTTCACGCGGATCTGCACGTCGGCTTCGGCAATCGCCGACTTGCCGTCATGCGGACTCAAACGCACGAGCGCACCGGTCGCGCTCAATGGCAGGCGGACCCCGTTCTGGATTTCGGCCTCCGTCGCGTCGATCCAGTACTCGCGGCTTTGCGTGACGTTGATCTGCGGCTCCGCATCGAGGGCGCGCGTACCGTCGAGCGGCCAGCTCACCGCAACCGGTGCGCGTTCGAGCGTGGCGACGCTCGCCGGTGTTGACTTGGGCATGACAAGACGTGATGCGACAAGGTCCTGTGGCGTGGCCGCGAGCAGTTGCAGTGTGTCGCCAGCTGCCGCAGGAGCGGCGGCAACGGTGAGCGACAGGGCGACAAGCAGGGGCAGCGGTCGGAATTTGAAGGGATTCATTGGCGCGCTCCTCACAGGTCGTTCTTCAGGATGTTCTGCAAACCAAAGCAGGCTCGGCGACTCTGATTGTGGTTGAGTACCTTGCCGCCCGTGCGCGTCTTGTCGTTGAACCACAGACTGCCTGCGGCGCGGGCGCTGCTGCATTCGATGAAGCCATCCGAACAGCTGGACAACCAGTTTTGCGTGATTTCCAGACCCACGCTCTGCGAGTAGCCACCGCAATAGGCATCGGAGTTCCAGACCGCGCTCACGACGTCGGTACCGACGACGCTCCAGAAGCCTTTGGGCAGGGCCGGGCGGCCGCTGGTGCCGAACAAGTTGTTCTGGTTGTAGTAGGCCATCCAGCTGGTCTGCTGCTGGCGTACCGCGTCGCTTTGATAACCAAGCAGCCAGCCCAGTGCGTTTTCGAACACATTGCCGGCGATCACCGCATTGGCGAGTGGTGTACCCGCACTCGATGGCGCCAACGCGTTTACCCAGCGGATCCTGGAAATGATCGCGGGATAGCGGCTGTCGTAGGTCGGGTTGGACATGATCCAGCGCATCACGTTGCCACCGTTGGAGTGGGTGATCACGACCAGGTCGGTGATGCCGCGGCTGTCGATGAAGCTCTTGAGCTGGCCGGCCAGACAGCCGGCCGCGCGGCTGTCCCACATGTATTGGGTGAAATCACAGTTGATGACGACGTAGTTGGAGCGATTGACCAGGCCCTGGCGTACCGTGTCGACCATTGGTGCCTGCCAATAGTCGGCGTAGGCATTGGTCTGGCTGCCGGTGCCGTGCACGAAGGCGACACCGGTGGTGGCGGTGGCCGCAAAGGCCGTGGAAGTCGCTGCCACGAGCAGCAGCGTCATGACGATGCGCAGCATGTTCTCTCCCAAAGGCACGCGCCACAGGAGGCGCGGCTGATTCGGGCCCGTGCCGGGCGTCCGCTGGACACATCCCTGCGGCCGAAGGCGATCGGTTCGGGCATCAAGGTCATGCTTGCCGACGGTGTCGTCTCCCCGCACCGTACGGCAGCGTATTGGATGCTGCGGCTGCGGCGGCAACGGTGTCAATCTGCGCTTGCAGCAAATTGCGGCATTCGTGGTCCGGCTCAGAACTCCAGATCGACCGCCGCGCACAGATAGTCGATCAATGGCGCGATGCGCTTGAAGGTGTCGACGAGGCTGGGCCGCAATTCTTCCGAACAGGCGAGCGCTTCGGCAAAGCCGTGGCCGGCGGCGAAGTGCTTGCGCTTGAGGTCCTCGATCAGTTCGTGAGCCGGATCGAAGCCCTGTGGCGGTCGCTTGAGCTTTTCACCCCAGAACTCGAAGCGCTCGCGGAAGGCGCGCGTATGGACGGCGCGCTTCCAGGCGGCAGGATTGTCGGCGAGGAAACCGCGGATCTTCTTCAGCGTCGCGCTTTCCGGACTCCAGATGCCGCCGCCCGCAAAGCAGTCACCTGGCTGCAGCTGCATGTAGAAGGACGGCGCCTGGATCTCGCGCCGACGCTCGTGTGCGAAACGCGCGCCGGCCCAGGTCTTGTAGGGCGTCTTGTCGTTGCCGTAGCGCACGTCACGATGGATGCGAAACAGCGATCCGCCCTGGCGGCGCGGATCGGCACGGTAATGCGGACTGATCTTCGCCAGCGGCGCCTGCAGGTCCGCAATCAGTTGCAGATAGGGCTCGCGCACATGGCGTTCATAGCTGGCCTTGTTGGCAGTGAACCAGGTGCGATTGTTGTTGCGCGCGAGTGCGCGCAGAAACTTGAAAGTCGCGGGCGAGAAATAAGTGGTCGACATGGCACGGGTCAGTCCAGGGCAAGTTCCCACTGCGCGAGTTCGTCGAGCAGGGCACATTGTTGTGGTGTGGTGTGCGGTGCGCCGCGCAGCGCCGCAATGGTCTGGCGATACTGCTCGCGCGTGAGCGTGGTGAGATCGGTCTGGGTATCGAGTCGGCGCGTGCGGAATTCGCTCCAGCGTGCCGCCTCCCGGGCATCGAGCGTGGCCGGCCAATTGCGTGCCCGATAGCGCAGCAGCAACTCGTCGTAGCGCCGATCAGCAAAGCTGAAACGGCGCTGGCCGAGCTGCGTCGGCGGCGTGCCGCGCACCTGCCGGAACAGGCGTTTGTCGGCGTCACTGGCAAATCCGGCATAGATCGCCAGTTCCGGGTCCGGGGGTTCGGCGCGGCCATCGGCCAATGAGAATACCTGGCGGACCTTGTCGGCAACCCCGCCCATTGCGCGCAGGCGCGCGGCGTGGGCGAGTGCGCGTGGCAGATCGAGGCCGATGCGGGCGTGATCGACATCGCGCAGCACGCTCAAGGGCGCTAGTGCGGGTGACTTGTTGGCGTGGATCAGCTTGAGCGGGATGCGTTCGATGCCGTCGGGCAGGTCGACGCGTGGCGTGAACACGCGGTCGGCGATCTCGTCGGCAGCAAGGTCGAGCAGGATCGATGGATCGGTATCGAGATCGCAGACGATCACGGCATTGGTCTGCGAGGGATGCATGGCGATCGGCGCGATCACCGCCAGACACCCGCGGCTCGCGGGGTAGCGCGATGACACGTGGACCAGCGGTGTCATCCGTGCCACGTCGAGCAGTTCGAACGCGCGCTGCTTTCTGCGCAGCTCGAAATGGAATTGGAACAGTCGCGGCTGCTCCCGGCGCAGCAGTCGCGCCAGACCGATCGTGGCCAGCACATCCGACAGCGCATCGTGTGCGCGCTGCTGTTCGATTTGGTTGCTGCGAGCGAGATCTTCGAGCCGGAAGCTCGGGCTGCCGTCTGCATGTCGCGGCCACTCGATGCCGGCAGGGCGCAGCGCGTAACACATGCGCGCGAGATCGATCAGGTCCCAGCGTGAATTGCCGGCCTTGTATTCACGCTCGTACGGATCGTGGAAATTGCGGTAAAACAGGTTGCGCGTGAATTCGTCGTCGAAGCGGATCGAGTTGTAGCCGACCGTGCAGGTTTGCGGGGTGCTCATGAGCTCGTGCACGCGCGCGGCGAATTCGGCCTCGATCAAGCCTTCGCGCTGCATGCGCTGCGGCGTGATTCCGGTGATCAGGCAGGCTTGCGGATGCGGCAGGATGTCGGGTGCAGGCTGGCAGAACAGCGTCACGGCATCGCCGACCGGCTCCAGTTCGGCGTTGGTGCGCAGCGCCGCGAATTGCGCCGGGCGGTCCCGGCGTGGATCGGTGCCGGTGGTTTCGTAGTCATGCCAGAGAAAGCTCGCGGTCATCGCCTGAGCATATCAAGTCGGCTGCTAGACTCGGAGTCGACGCAGATGCCACGTGACGCCATGACACAACCTGATGAGCACAACCTGATCTGGATTGACCTGGAAATGACGGGGCTGGATCCCGATCGGGATTCGATCCTCGAAATCGCCACCGTCGTCACCGACAAGGACCTCAACCTGCTGGCCGAAGGGCCCGAGTTCGCGATTGCGCATCCCCTGGCGCGACTCCAGGCAATGGACGACTGGAATCGCAACCAGCACGGCAAATCCGGCTTGTGGCAACGCGTGCTCGACTCGCAGGTGGACATCGCCACCGCCGAGGCCTTGACGATGGAATTTCTGGTCAAGTGGCTGCCGGCGGGCAAGTCGCCGATGTGCGGCAACTCGATTTGTCAGGACCGGCGCTTCCTGTATCGGCTGATGCCACGGTTGGAGCGCTTCTTCCATTACCGCAACCTCGATGTGTCGACGGTCAAGGAGCTCGTGCGGCGCTGGGCGCCCGATGTCGCGCACGGCTTCACCAAGGAATCGGCCCACACCGCGCTCAGCGACGTGCGCGATTCGATCGCTGAACTGCGCTACTACCGGCCGTTCATGGGGCGCGTGGGTGGTGTTGCGTGCGGCAACTGATCCGAAGTGTCGATGCCCGCGCGCGGGTCCCACGGGCGATGTCATGAGTGCTTTCAGTGGAACTCGCGGGCGGCGCAGTCAAGTGCCGGCAGCAAGGCACTGCCGTCGTGCAGACGGCGCGCGACCAGATGGCGCACGCCATCGCCGCTGAGTTGCAGCACGCCATCGACCAGCAGGATCGTGGCTTCGAGCAGGATACGGGTCTGGCGCTGTGCGAGCGCCTGCCAGATCACCACGTTGACCGTGCCGGTTTCATCCTCGAGCGTGACGAAGGTGACGCCATTGGCGGTGAGCGGGCGCTGGCGCACGGTGACCAGCCCGGCGCAGCGCAGCGGCAGATCGGTCTGGGTGATGCGGATCAGCTCGGCTGCGCTCAGCACGCGGCGCCGACGCAGTTGCGCGCGGATCAGGGCAAGTGGGTGGGCCTGCAGTGACAGGCCGAGCGTGGCGTAGTCGCCGAGCACGTCCTCGCAGCGTGTCGGGACAGGCAGTACGACTCGGGCCTGATCCGCTGGCAGGGAGGCGAACAGCGGCGCAGCCAGATCGATGCCGGCGCTGTCCCAGCGCGCGCGGTGGCGATGACCGCTGAGCGAGCGCAATGCATTGGCATCGGCTAGACGTGCGCGTTCGGCCGGGCTGACGCAGGCACGCGCGCAGAAGTCGGCGAGATGGGCGAAGGCTGCTTGCGAGCGGGCGGCGACGATGCGCTGCGCGAGCGCCTCGCCGATCCCCTTGACCTGACGCAGCCCAAGACGCAGGGCATGGGTGTGACGCGCATGTCCGGCTTTCGTCGGCAAGGATTCGAGGGTGCAATCCCACTGGCTCGCGCACACATCGACCGGCAACACGCGCACGCCGTGCCGGCGCGCATCCTGCACCAGTTGCGCCGGCGCGTAGAAACCCATGGGTTGCGAATTGAGCAGGGCACAGGTCCAGGCGGCCGGATGGAAATGCTTGAGCCAGCACGAGGCCCAGGCGAGATTGGCGAAGCTCGCCGAATGCGATTCGGGGAAGCCATACGCGCCAAAACCCTTGATCTGCGCGAACAGGCGCTCGAAATACGCCTCCTCGTAGCCGCGCTCGAGCATGCCGGCGCGGATCTTGTCGCGGAAGGGTTCCAGATCGCCCGCGTGCTTCCACGCCGCCATCGCGCGACGCAACTGGTCGGCCTCGCCCGGCGTGAAGCCGGCGACGACCTGCATCAGCTTCATCACCTGTTCCTGGAAAATCGGCACGCCCAGCGTGCGTGCCAGCACGTCGCGTATCGCGCACTCGCCGTGACCGGCCTCGAGTTCGAAGCGCGACTGCGGGTAAGTCACCGCTTCCAGACCCTGACGCCTGCGCAGGTAGGGATGCACCATGTCGCCCTGGATCGGGCCGGGCCGCACGATCGCGATCTGCACGACCAGATCGTGGAAGTTGCGCGGCTTCAGGCGCGGCAGCATCGACATCTGCGCGCGGGATTCGATCTGGAACACGCCGACGGTGTCGGCGGCGCAGATCATGTCGAACACCGCGGTATTGGATGGCTCGGCGCCCGGCGCGGGAATGTCGTGCAGGCCCGGCCGTGCGCCATGGCAAGGCAGCGTCCACAGCTCGTGCGCATGCAGGAGCGTGAGGCATTTGCGCAGCGCGCTGAGCATGCCCAGCGCGAGCACGTCGACCTTGAGCAGGCGCATTTCCTCGAGATCGTCCTTGTCCCACTGGATGATCGTGCGCGCGGGCATTGCCGCGTTCTCGACCGGCACCAGTTCGTGCAGCGGCGCCTGCGAGATCACGAAGCCGCCGACATGCTGGGAGAGATGGCGCGGAAAGCCGCGCAACTCGTCGGCCAGCGCGAACAAGCGCTGCACGTTGCGGCTGTCTGGATCGAAACCGCGCTCGCGCAGCGCGGCCGCGAGATCGCCGCCGCCGCGTGCGTGGACCAGGGCCGCGGTGAGCAGGGCGATCTGCTCGTCGGCGAAACCGAGCGCGCGGCCGACGTCGCGCAGCGCGCTGCGACCGCGATAGCGGATCACCGTCGCGGCGAGCGCGGCGCGTTCACGGCCGTATTTGGCGTAGATGTACTGGATGACCTCCTCGCGCCGCTCGTGCTCGAAATCGACATCGATGTCGGGCGGCTCGTCGCGCTCCTTCGACAGGAAGCGCTCGAACAAGAGATTGCCGTTCTCGGGCGTGACCGCGGTGATGCCCAGGCAATAGCAGACTGCCGAATTGGCCGAGGAGCCGCGGCCCTGGCACAGGATCGGCGGCTCGCGCGTGCGCGCCCAGCGTACGATGTCCTCGACGGTGAGGAAGAAGTGTTCGTAGCGCAGTTGCTCGATCAAGAGTAGTTCGCGCTCGAGCTGCGCATGCACGGCCGCGGGAATGGCCTGCGGCCACAACGCACGTGCACCCCGCCAGGTCAGCTCGCGCAGGTGTTCGATCGCGCTGCGGCCGATGGGTACGAGTTCATCCGGATAGCGGTAATCGAGGCCGCGCAGACTGAAGCGGCACGCCGCGGCGATGCGCAGTGTTTCGGCAAGCAGCGCCGCTGGATAGAGTGCGTGCAGATCCTCGATGCGGCGCAGATGGCGCTCGCCGTTGGCGAACAGCGCATGGCCGGCCTGCGCAAGCGTGCAGCGCAGGCGCGTCGCGGTGAGCACGTCCTGCAGGGCGCGTCGCCGGCGCAGGTGCATGTGCACGTCGCCAGTGGCGACCAGCGGCAGCTCGTGACGCGCGCCCAGCGCCGTGAGTGCGGCCAGCCGCGCCGCATCGTCGCTGCCGCGATGCAGTTCGACCGCGATCCACAGGCGACCACGAAACCGCTCGGCGAGCCACTGCGCCTGTTCGTCGAGGCGCTCGGTTTGGTCGCGCGCACGGGCATCGGCGAGCCACAGCACGAGCACACCGGCGCCGAGCTCGGTGAGATCACTGCGCTCGAGTGTGTAGCTGCCCTTGGCGCCGCGTCGGCGCGCGCGGGTGATGAGTCGGCACAGATCGGTGTATCCGCTCGCATCGCATACCAGCAGCACGAGCTTGAGACCGTCGTCGAGGAGCACTTCGCTGCCGACGATGAGCTTGACGTCATGCGCCTCGGCGGAGACAAGTGCGCGCACGGCGCCGGCAAGCGAGCACTCGTCGGTGATCGCGAGCGCGGCATAGCCGAGTTTCTTCGCACGTGCGAACAATTCCTCGGCGCTCGAAGCGCCGCGCAGGAACGAGAAGCTGGACAGACAATGCAGTTCCGCATATGCGGCGGGCGCCGCCGCGGGCAGGCGTGGCGAGGGACTCATGCGAACCAGCCATGCAAGGTCCACGGTGCGCGGGTGCCGGCTTCGACGAAGGCCCAGGCGCGCTGGCCGCTGCGCAGTTCGACGATGTAGTAGTCGCGGCGCTGGTCGTGGCCATCCCACCAGCCGCTTTCGATGCGTTCGGGCCCGGCGAGGATGCGCTGCGGCGCCTGTCGCAATGCAAGCGGCCGCTGCAGCAGCCAGAACGGACGTGGCGCGCTGGTGAAAGACGTTGCGCCGGTTGACGGGTCGCTGCGCGAATTGCGCGGCGGTTCCGTGCGCGTATCGAGCACGGGTGCGCTGCGCTGCCAGGCGCGCGCAGGCCGATGATCGGCGTGGCAGGTGAGACCATGCAGGGCGTCATCGCCGAGCCGCGCACGCAGGCGCTCGGCGAGCGCGGGCCAGTCGAGCAGGCTGCGTGCGTGCGCCTCGAACAGATCCTGATGCGCCGGCACCAGCGGCGGCAGGTCATCGGCATGCAGGGCGAGCGAAAGCGCGGGCGCCGGCAATGCGCAGCGTTCCAGGCGCGCGCGTGCGAGTTCGAACAGACTCGCGGCATCACGCTGCGGTGCAAGCAGGCCGACGTCGATGCGGGTGCGGGCATCGCGCGCATGGCCGATCACCAGTTCGAAGCGCTGCACGCCACCGTCGCGCGCGAGCAGGAACAGCGCCAGTTCGCGGATCAGGCGTTGCAACACGAAGGCGAGGGCGGTGGTCGAGGTGACTTCGCTGTCGAACTCGATGCGGCGATGGAAACAGGCGGGCGGCTGCCAGCGTGCACAATCGCTTGCGAGCAGCCCGCGCAGACGATCGAGCCGGGCCAGCAGGGCCGCACCCAGACGACGACCAAGCTGCGCACGCGGCAGGCGGAACAAGTCGCCGAGTCGGCGCAGACCCATGCCCTGCAGTGCGTCGATGGTCTTGTCATCGAGACCGCTGTGCGCGATCGGCAGGGCCGTGAGCGCGCTGTGCAATGCCGGCATCGTGGTCACCGCGATGTCGCCGTGTGTGCAGGCCAGCACCTGTGCCGCACTTGCGGTCGGTGCGGCGGCGAACTGGCAGGCAAAGCCGCTGTGCGCGAGTTCGCTGCGCAGGCGACGTTGCAGCGCCGGCCAACCGCCGAAGAGTTTCAGGCTGGCGCCGACCTCGAGCAGGATCGAATCAGGTGCATGCACGCACAACTCGGCGCTGTAGCGCCAGGCGAGCGTGGCCAGGGCCTGCAGCGACTGCTGTTCGGCGGCGCGGTCACGCGCGAGCGTGCGCAGTCGCGGGCACAGTGCCTGGGCGCTGGCGAGCGGCTGGCCCGCGCGTACGCCGGCTGCCTGCGCCGCGGCATCGGCCAGCACGATGTGGCGCGACGGCATCGGGCCGTCGATGACCGCGCAGGGCCGGGTATCGCCAGCGGGCGCGGCCGTCTGCAGCGCATCGAGCGCCAGGCGTGGAAAGCGCAGGCAGAGCCACAACATGCGCAGCCCGTTGCATCATGCGCGCAGCCGCATGCCGACCATGCCGCCGACGCGGCCACGACACTTGAGCAGTTCCAGTCGTGGTTCGCCCTGCACGGTGCCGATGCGCAGGCGCAGTGCGCTCGGGCTGGCGCTGTCGGCAGCGGCGAGCGGACGAAACACGAAGCCGAGCGTGCCGCCGGTTTCCGCCGCCAGTTGCAGGCGGCGCAGCTCGCGGTAATCGGTGCGTGGCAGCCAACCGAGCACGGCGCCGCAGCAACCCGAGCGCAGGCATTGCTCGATGCTCCAGTGGGTGTCGTTGCCGGTGGCATCGAGTTGCACGAGCTGGCGCAGGTCGATGCCGGCGGCAGCCAGTGCCGGCGCATAGGCGATGAAGGGGGGCGCGACCAGCACGACGCGCCGCCTTGCCTGCGTCAGTGCGGCGAGCGTGGGCAGCAGCAGCGAGCATTCGCCCAGGCCATCGTGTTCGACCAGCAGTTCGCACAGCGCGCCCTGTGGCCAGCCGCCACCGGGCAGCAGGGTATCGAGCGCGGCATGCCCGCTCGGCTGCGTGGCGATCGTCGCTGCGGGTGCGCTGCGACGGCGCCAGATGCCGGGATGGCGCAGCAGGTCGGTGAGCGCGGCCTCGTTGCGTGACATCACATCGCGAGCGTGCGCAGGATTCGTTGCGCCGGATGTCGGCGCCGCGGGCCAGCTCGCGGACGCGGCATCGACCGGCTCGAGGCAGGTTGCGGGAACGGCATTGAACATGACCGCCTATCTCCGTGCGGATGAGGAATCGGGACGGATCAGGCCGACGTAGAGGCCTTCGATCGCGAACGTGTGGCGCTGTGCATCGACCTCGATCGGTGCGAAGTCGGGATTGGCCGGCAGCAGGCGGATGCGTTCGCCATCCAGTTGCAGGCGTTTGACAGTGACCTCGTCGTCGATGCGGGCGACGACGATGCGACCGTGTTCGGCCGTGGCGCTGCGATGCACGGCGATGAGGTCGCCGTCGAGGATGCCGGCATCACGCATGCTCAGGCCCTGCACGCGCAACAGATAGTCGGCGCGTGGACGGAACAGTTCGGGATCGACCGCGTGCTGTGCTTCGACGTTCTCGGCAGCGAGGATGGGGCTGCCGGCGGCGACCCGCCCGACGAGGGGAAGCAAGGTCGCCGCCGACGCCCGTGACTGATGCGGGAGCCGCAGTCCGCGATGGTGTGGTAGACGCTCCAGCACACCCTTGCGAACCAGCGCCTCTACATAATCCTGCGCTGAAGAATGACTTGCAAGCCCCAGATTCTGCGAAATTTCCCTGAGCGTCGGCGCGCGGCCGTGCTGTGCCAGCCAGGACTGGATGCAAACCAGCACGCGGCGCTGGTTCGGAGTGAGGGTGGCATCGTTCATGCGTACGAATGTACGTAGTTCCACGCCGCCGCACAAGTGCCCCAACCCGCAGCCTTGTGCGGCCGTGGCGTAGGCTTGGCCGGTGTTGCCTGATAGGAGTGCGTGATGAATCGTGACGGCCAACTGCAGATCGAACCCCGCCTGCACGACCTTGGCGACGGTTTTCTTGTGCGTCGCGTGTTGCCGTTCCGGCAGCGCCGCCATGTCGGTCCGTTCGTGTTCTTCGACCATATCGGCCCGGTCGATCTCGCTCCCGGTCGCGGCATGGACGTGCGTCCGCATCCGCATATCGGATTGGCCACGGTGACCTATCTCTTTGACGGTGCGATCCGGCACCGCGACAGTCTCGGCAGCGATGTCGTGATCCGCCCCGGCGACGTCAACTGGATGACTGCGGGGCGCGGCATCGTGCATTCCGAGCGCACGCCGGCGCTCGAGCGCGCAGCCGGTCATCGCCTGCATGGCCTGCAGACCTGGGTGGCCTTGCCGCGCGAGCAGGCCGAGGTGCCACCCGGGTTTCTTCACTACGAAGCCGACAGCTTGCCGCAGGTCGAGCGTGACGGCGTGCAACTGCGCGTGATTGCGGGCAGTGCGTTCGGCATGCAATCTCCGGTGCGGGTGTTTGCGCCGACCTTGTATGTCGAAGTGCGCATGCGCGCGGGAACACGCTTGAGCGTACCGGCCGAGCATGCCGAGCGCGCGATCTACGTGCTGGATGGCGAGTTGCACGTCGATGCCGCGCCGCTGCCGCCACAACGCATGCTGGTCGTCGATAACGCCGCAGCGATCGAATTGTCTGCGCGCAGCGCTGTACACCTGTTCCTGTGCGGTGGTGCGCCGCTCGACGGTGAACGCGTGTTGTGGTGGAACTTCGTCGCCAGTGATCGTGCGCGCATCGAGCGTGCCAAGGCCGATTGGCTGGCGCAGCGTTTGGGCCAGGTGCCCGGCGAGAGCGAGTTCATCCCCTTGCCTGAAAGCTGAGCCCGGCGGGGGCGCCTGCACGGTTGCCGCCGGGATTGCGCCTATACTTCGCCCGCGCCGCCACCGGCGGCGCCATACCGCCATGAGGGTTGCCACATGTTCGAAAAATTCTCGCAGAGCTGGGCGTTGATCAAGGCCAGCGCATCGGTGCTGCGTTCCGACAAGGAATTGCTGGTGTTCCCATTGATCTCGGCGATCAGCTGCATGATCGTTGCGGCAAGTTTCTTCGTGCCGGCGATCATGGGCGGCCTGTTCGAAGGCGGGGATCGCGATCATGTCAGTCCGATGGCATACGTGCTGATGTTCGCGTTCTACATCGTGCAATATTTCGTCATCATCTTCTTCAATTCCGCGTTGATCGGTGCGGCCCTGATCCGCCTCGAAGGCGGTGATCCCACGGTAGCCGATGGCTTTCGCATCGCGATGTCGAAGCTGCCGGCGATCCTGGGTTACGCGGTGATTTCGGCGACTGTGGGCGTAGCGCTGCGCGCGTTGCAGGAGCGTGCCGGCTTCATCGGACGCTTCGTCGTCGGTCTCATCGGCCTGGCCTGGACGGTGGCCACCTTCCTCGTCGTGCCGGTGCTGGTGAGTCAGGACATCGGTCCACTCGATGCGGTCAAGCGCAGCGCGGAACTGCTCAAGAAGTCCTGGGGCCAGAACCTCATCGGCAACGGCGGCATCGGACTGGTGTTCGGATTGATCTTCACCGCGACGCTGTTGATTGGCGCCGGTCTGGTCGTGATGGCCGCCATCAACGGTGCCGTTGTGCTTGCAATCAGCCTGGGCATTGCCGTCGTGGTTGCCTTGCTGTTGCTCGCCCTGGTCCAGGCTGCGCTGCATGGGGTCTATGCCGCCGCACTGTATCGCTATGCGACCGTCGGCGATGCGGGCCAGGGATTCGACAAGGCGACTCTTGCGAGCGCGTTCATGGTCAAGGCTTGAGCTGGGTCGCACGGGCCGGGTGTGGCATTGATGCACGGGGTTTGCATCGATGCCGCGTCCACGTGCGGTCCATCGTGGGCGGCCGATACGATTCGGCTATCCTGCGCGTCGAGGTCGGACCATGCAGACATTCTCGAGCTTCCGCACGTTCTATCCGTACTACCTGTCCGAGCACGCCACGCCCAACTGCCGGCGCGCGCATTTCATCGGCAGCACGCTGGTGCTGATCGTGCTTGCCGTCGCACTGGCAAGTCGTGACCTGCGCTGGCTGTGGCTCGTGCCCGTGGTCGGTTACGGCTGCGCATGGATCGGTCATTTCATGTTCGAGAAGAACCGTCCGGCGACGTTTCGCCATCCGTTCTACAGCCTTGCCGGTGATTGGGTGATGTACGTGGATTTCCTGCGTGGCCGCATCCGCTGGTGAGGCCGCAGGCATGAGCGCGCAAGCGGCGCCGATGGGCGTGGCGCCCGACCAGCGCTTGCGTCACATCGACGCGCTGCGCGGGATTGCTGCCTTGCTCGTGCTCTGGCGGCACGTCGCCGATGCCTTTGTGACGCTCGGTCCCGGGGTCTGCGGGCGCTGGATCTCCGAGCTCGGCGCGGACCTGGACTTTGGCCGCATCGGCGTGGTCACGTTCTTCCTGATCAGCGGTTACGTGATTCCCTTCAGCATCCACCCCGAACGGCCGGCGCCGATCGGCAGCTTTCTGATCAAACGCTTCTGGCGTATTTTTCCCGCCTACTGGCTGTCGATACCGCTGGGGGCGTTCGCCACCTGGTGGTTGTGGCAACGCGCATTCGGCGCCCGCGAGTTTCTCGTCAACCTCAGCTTGCTGCAGGATCTGTTCGGCGTTCCCGGTGCCTTGGGCCTGTACTGGACGTTGCTGGTCGAGTGGATGTTCTATCTGTTGTGCGTGATCCTGTTGCTGGTCGGCAGTTTCGCCAAGCCGCGGCACTGGTTGCTGCTGTCGCTGGTGCTGATGCTCGCCTGGTTCGCCGAAATGCTATACCACTGGGCAAGTGGGGTGGCAGGAATCGGTTCCGTCGTGGCCTTTCAGCTGCTCAATCTTTCCTTGATGCTGCTTGGCGCGCTCGCGCGCAGCCATTGGATCGAAGCCGGCGACGACCCGCTGGTGCGCAAGGGAGTCATCGCCTTGCTGCTCTGGCATCTGCTTGTCCTGCCGGTGGGCACAAGCGTGGTGATCGGCGTGGGGAACAATGCCGCGATTCCCTATGCGTTGGGGGTTGCGCTGTTTGTCGTCGGCATCAGTGTGGTGCGGATCCGTTCACGCCTGACCGACTGGCTTGGGCGCGTGAGCTATTCGCTCTATCTGTTCCATCCGGTGGTGTTCATGATCATGCTGTGGGGGCTGCTGCGACTGCCTGCCGATTCGATCTGGCGCAATCAGCATCTTGGCGTCTATCTGTTCGCCAACGCCTTGCTGGCGGCAGGCGTGGCCACGCTCGTCCATCACTGGGTTGAGCGCCCCGGCATCGAATTGGGGCGCCGGCTTGCGCGAGGCTGGGTACGTTGGTGGGGCCGGGATGATGTTGCGGTGGCGATGGCTGCACGTGGATAGGGCATTTGATGCCGCCGCCCCGCTGCCGAATCGCTACTGGATCAGATCGACCTGCTTGACCGCGGTGCCGGTGAGCAGACCGAAGTGGCCGGTGACGTAGGTGTAGCTGGCGTCCTCGCCCGGGATTGTCGAGCTGTGCACGCCACCGACGGTGCACAAACCGCCGTAGCAGACGATCTGGTCGTACCAGGACTTGATCGAGTACGCGCGTGCCGCCGGTTTCTTGCCGGCCAGGCTGGTGATGAGTGGACTGCCGATCGACAGGCCCTGCGCGCCGCAGGTCGTGGTCATCACGTTCCACGGATAGACCCCGCAGGAACGCAAACCGCGCCAGGCGCCGGCGATGCCGACGAAGCTGTCGATGTAGCGCTTCATGCCGAGGCGGTCGATTTCGCGCGCGGCCAGCGTCACGCCCATGGAATGGCCGATCACGTCGATCTTGCCCGTGCATGAGGAGGCGATCGCATCGATCATCGCGCTCTCGACCGGGACTTCCTCGCTACCCGAATGATCGTTGCAGGCGGGGCAGAACTTGCTGCCCCAATCGGGAGCAAAGATCTGGCTGGCGCCGTAGCCGCGCGCGAGCAGCTCGGCGCGCGTGTTGTCGAAGTCCGACGGCGAGCCGGCATTGCCGTGGACGAGGACCACGTTGTCGCGGCAGGTGGCATGCAGGGGTGTCGAGCATGCAAACAGGCCGCCAAGCACCAGTAGCGCAATCGTCTTCATCGAAGTCCTCCGGGCGTGGGTGAAGCGGGCAGGGCTGCGCATTGCCCGCGCACCTTAGCGCCGTGCTGCGGCGGTTCCACTTGTACGAAGGTACGAAGCTGCTCGTGCTGCAACGCGCAATCAATGCGCGCCCGGGCCCGCGGCGACATTGCCAAACGGCGGTCGGGCCAACCAGACCAGCGGAATCATCAGCACGAACAGGATCGCGCAGGCCCAGAACACGTCGTTGACCGCGAGCGTGAGCGATTGCTGGGCGATGAGGTCTTCGATCACCTGCCAGGCACGCGCATCACCACCCAAACCCTGCACCCAGCTCTGTGTCGCCGCACTGGTGCCGGTGATGTGTTCGGCCAGCACGGCGTGGTGATAGTCGCCGCGGTGTTGCCACATCGTCACCGTGACCGCGGTCGAGATGCTCGCCGCGATCGTGCGGCAGAAGTTGGCCAGACCCGATGCCGAGGCGATCTCGTGCGGCTTGAGTCCGGACAGGAACACCTGATTGAGCGGGATGAAGAAGGCCGGGATCGCCATGCCCATGATGAAGCGCGGCCACAGCAGCTGGTTGAACGAGGCGTTGTCGGGGAACAGCGAGAACCAGTAGGACGTGGCGGCAAACACGATGAAGGCGAAGGTGACCACGCTGCGCAGTTCGAGGCGGTCGATGTTGCGACCGATCAGTGGCGAGAGCAGGAAGGCGAGCACGCCGACCGGCGCGGTGGCCAGGCCCGCCCAACTCGCGGTGTAGCCGAGCACCACCTGCAGCCACAGCGGATAGACCACGTTGATGCCGAAGAAGCCGACCATGCCGAAGGACATCACGCTCACGCCGATCACGAAGTTGCGTTTCCGGAACAGGCTGAGGTCGACGATCGGGTGCTTGTCGGTGAGTTCCCAGGCGATCAGGAAGGTGAGACAGACCACGGCAATGATCGCCAGGGTGGTGATCAGCGGCGAGGAGAACCAGTCCTTGTCGTTGCCGTTGTCGAGCATGAATTGCAGGCAGCCGACGCCGATCACCAACAGGGCCAGACCGACCTTGTCGATTGGCGTCTTGACGATCTTCGACTCGCGGCGGCGCAACAGGTACCAGGTGACGATCACGGCGAGCAGGCCGACCGGTGCATTGATGTAGAAGATCCACGGCCAGGAATAGTTGTCGGTGAGGTATCCGCCGAGGATCGGGCCGAAGATCGGCGCGACCACGACCGTCATTGCCCACAGCGCGAGCGCCAGGCCCTTCTTCTCGTTCGGATAGTTGTTGAGCAACAGGCTCAGGCTCAACGCCACCATCGGGCCCGAGCCCGCGCCCTGCAGCAGGCGGCCGATCACCAGCATCGGCATGCTGGTGGCAAAGCCGCACAGCATCGACATCAACACGAACAGGAAGGCCGACATGCAGAACGCGCGTACCTCGCCGAACTGGCGCCCGATCCAGCCCGACAATGGCTGCATGATCGCGCTGGCGAGCGAATAGGAACTGATGGCCCAGGTGCCTTCCTGCGGGCTCACGCCGAGGCTGCCGGCGATGTGCGGAACCGAGACGTTGACGATGGTGATATCGAGCACTTCCATGAACGTCGCGAAGGCGATCGCGACGGTCAAGAGCGCCAGCGGCGCGCCGTGGAGCGGCGGCAGCGGGGCCGAATCTTGCGGCGTGGTGGCCATCGGCTGGCTCAGCGTGCGGCAGGCAGGTTGGCGTTGATGATCGCTTCGGCTTCGGCGTCGGCCTTGGCGAGGTCGCCAGCGTAGACATCGGTCTGCGCGACCGCGGCAGTGGCTGGCGCCGAGGCAAGCATGCGGCCATCGCGCTTGTGGGTGTCGACCTTGACCGTGGTCGACAGGCCGATGCGCAGCGGATGCTGTTCCAGCTGGCGCGGATCGAGCGCGATGCGCACCGGCACGCGCTGCACCACCTTGATCCAGTTGCCCGAGGCGTTTTGTGGCGGCAGCAACGCGAACGCAGCACCGGTGCCGGCGCCGAGCCCGACCACCCGGCCATCGAATTCGACCTTGCCGCCGTAGATGTCGGTTTCGATTTTCACCGGCTGGTCGATGCGGATGTGGGCGAGCTGGCTTTCCTTGAAATTGGCGTCGATCCACAGGTCATGCAGGCCGATGATCGTCAGCAGCGGCTGTCCCGGCTGCACGCGCTTGCCGACCTGCACATTGCGCTGCGCGACATAGCCGCTTGCGGGCGCGAGGATCGCGTTGCGCCGAGCATTGATCCAGGCTTCGCGGAACGCGGCCTTGGCCTGCAGCACGGCGGGGTTCTCGGCCAGCACGACGCCATCGATCGGTGCGTGCGCGGCGGCGGCCTGGCGCTGCGCGAGCTCGAGTGCAGCCTGCGCCGCATCGACGGCGCTGCGTGCATGCGCAACTTCCTCGGGCGCAACCGCCTTGTCGGCGAGCAGGGGCGTGCGACGCGCGAGATCGGCCCTGGCGCGGCCGAGGTCGAGCCGGCGCACCGCCACGGCGGCATCGGCCTGCGCCGCTGATTCGCCGAGTTGCCGCACTTGGCGCACGGCGCCGGCCAGCGCGCTGCGCGCCTTGGCGAGCGTGAGCTGGGCATCGACCGGATCGAGCCTGGCCAGCACCTGACCCGCCTCGACGCGCTGGGTGTCGTCGGCGAGGATTTCGATCACCGTGCCGGGCACATGTGCCGAAACCACGACCTGGTTGCCGCCGACGTAGGCATCATCGGTGATCTCGCGCTGCGAGAGCACGAACAGCCACAGCAGGTACCACGCCACACCGATCGCCACGAACACGAGGGCGATGAAGGTGAGGATCGCGCGGCGCTTGCCGTTGCCGTTCTTGTCATTGACCGGCGTGGTGGAGATGGGATCGCTCATCGGGCGGGTTCCTGTGCGGAGGCGTTCGGAAGGGTCGTGATTGCAGGGTCGACATCGCGTTGCCAGCCGCCACCGAGTGCCTTGATCAGGCCGATCCGGTTGCTGATCGCCTGCGCATCGAGCGTCGCCAGCGCGTCGCGCTGCTGCAGGACTTCGATCTGGGCAAGGAACTCGGCGCGCGCATCGGCCACGCCCTCGCGACTGCGCGCGTCGGCAAGTTGTTGCAGGCTGCGTGCGGCATCGAGTTGTCCTTGCCGCTCGCTGCGGCGGGCGCGGGTCTGCTCGAGCAGCAAGGCCTGTGTGGCCACGTCGCGCGCGGCGTTCACGACGCTCGCGTCGTATTGTGCCGCGGCAGCTTCGAGCTGCGCCTTGGACACGCCCCACGCGGCCTTGAGCTGGGTACGTTCGAACAGCGGCAGATGCAGCGCCGGCCCGAAGCCGAGCGTGCGGCTGCCGGCCGAAAACAGTTTGTCGAGATCGAGCGACTGCAAGCCGATCATTCCGCCGAGGCTGATGTCGGGATAGAACTGCGCGCGTACCTGGTCGGTCTGGCGCAAGGCCGCTTCGACGCGCCAGCGCGCCGCGGCGATGTCGGGGCGGCGCGCGATCAGATCGATACCGACCGCATCGGGGAGGTGCTGGTCGATGTTCGGCAAAGGGCGGGCGACGAGCGCGGGCAATTGCGCCGGCGAAACGCCCAGGAGGGCCGCGAGCGCAGCCAGTCGCAACTGCGCCGAGCCGGCATAGGCCGCCTGCAACTCGCGTGCGGCGGCGATCTTCTGCTCGGTCTGATGCAGGGCATCAGGACGATCGATGCCGCGTGCAATGCGTTTTTTGGCCAGCTCACCCAGGCGCACGAGGCGGGATTGACTGTCCTTGGCGAGGGCGAGACGCGCCTGATCGGCTTGCCAACCGTAGTAGGTGTCGGCGACCGCAGCAGTCAGTGCCACGCTCGCCGCGCTGCGCTCGGCGGCCGCGGCGCGTGCCTGATCGAGCGCACCTTCGACCGCTGCACGCGTCTTGCCGAAGAAGTCGAAGTCGTAACGGAACTGGGCATTGAGGTCGGCCTGGTTGTACCAGGTGAAGCCGAGAAAGCGCGGCGGGATCAGGCCGTTTTCACTGAGGCGCTGACGTTGTGCCTGCAGGGTGCCCTGGGCAGCCAGACCCGCACCGGCTCGCGCGCTCTCGACGGTTTGCAGCATGGTTTCGAGGCGGCGCTGCGCCTGTGCGAGATCAGGCGAGGCAGCGAGTGCGCGTTCTTCCAACGCGTCGAGTTGCGGGTCGTGAAAGGATTTCCACCAGTGTGCATCGGGCCACTGGCCTTGCGCGGGCACGGCCAGACCAGCCAGCGGCGCTTCACTGCGCAGCGCAGGCAAGTCCGCCTTGGGCGGAATGGCACAGGCCACCAGCAGCGCGCAGCTGCAGGCGACGGCGGCGAGGCTGCGGATCGGTCGACTCATCGGCTGGCGCTCAAGGTGGCGGAATCAAAACGCCCGCTGGGCAGCGGGCGAAGTTCGGAACTTTGCACAGGGCTCGGCAACACGCGCCGCCGTTACCCTTTGTGAATTAGGATACTAAGTAGTTTTGTAATTGCGTGCAAGCGTTTTTTCGTGCCAGCTACGGTGCAAGCCGAACAGACTCGGGCACAGGTCCGGGCCGGAGCCGGGCGTGGCCAACGACTAGCGATAGTCGCGATGACACGCGTCGCAGGCGCCATCGATGCGGGTGAGTGCAGCGGCTTGAGTCGTGCAATCGGCCTGCGTGTTCCAGCCTGAAACTTCGGTCTGGAAACGTTCGATGTACTGGGCCAGCACGCGGTCGCTGCTTCCTGCGGGCATCAGCGCCGGAGTCAATTCGCCGCCGATCAGGCGCAAGCGCGCGGCGGCATCGTTCATCTGGCTGGTTGCGCACTGTGTGCCGCGGGCGCTGGCACGCGACTGGCCGAGATCGTGCTTCATCACCTGCATCAGCGCGCGCGGCCAGGCATTGCGGTGGGCGAGTGCATTGCTCAGCGAGGACGCTGCAAGGAAGCCCGCGAGCAGGCCGATGGCAAGGACGATCAGGTAACGCATGGGGTCACACCGGATGCGCGGGTTCGGCGCGTGATGGTGTCGATGATACCCTGCGCGCCGCATGAGCCAGCACACAGCCCTTGATCGCTTCGGCGGCATCGACCGCCTGTACGGCCGCGGCAGCATTGCGCGGCTCGCGCAAAGCCACGTCTGCGTGATCGGCATCGGCGGCGTCGGCTCCTGGGTTGCCGAGGCGCTCGCACGCAGCGGCATCGGTCGTCTGAGCCTGATCGATGCCGATGAAATCTGCCTGAGCAACACCAATCGACAATTGCATGCGCTCGATGGCGAATACGGCAAGCCCAAGGTCGCAGTGATGGCGCGACGCCTGCAGGCGATCAATCCCGCGCTCGAGGTCGATGCGATCGAGGAGTTCCTCACGCCATCCAATCTCGAGCGCTTGCTTGATCGTGGCTATGCGCTGGTGATTGATGCCTGCGACGCGTTTCGCGTCAAGGTGGTGACGATCGCCTGGTGTCGACGCCGCAAACTGCCGCTGGTGACGGTGGGTTCGGCCGGCGGCCGCACGGATCCGACCTTGGTCAGCGTGCGCGACCTGTCGCGCACCGAACACGATGCACTGCTCGCGTTGGTGCGCAAGAAGCTGCGCGAGGAGTTCAATTTTCCGCGTGGCCCGAAGCGCTATTTCGGTGTGCAGGCCGTGTACTCGCGCGAGAACGTGCGCTATCCACAAGCCGATGGCAGTGTCTGCGGGACGCGTCCGGCCGAGGGCGATGCGCTCAAGCTCGATTGTGGCGCGGGGCTCGGCGCGGCCACCCATGTGACCGGCGCGTTCGCTTTCGCGGCCGTATCGCGCGCATTGGCGAAACTGCTTGCGCCGTCACCTGACTGAGCCTGGTTCAGTGAAACGCGAACAGCCGCCGCGCATTGGTGCTGGTTGCCAAAGCCAGGGCTTCGAGGCTGATGCCGCGCAATTGCGCAATCGTCTGCGCCACTTCAAGCAAGGCCGCGGGTTCGTTGCGCTGACCGCGCTGTGACGCCAGGGGCTGGTCGGGCGCGTCGGTTTCCAGCAGCAGGAACTCGATCGGCATGCTGCTGGCAAGCGCACGCAGACGCCGGGCACGCTCATAGGTGACCGGACCGCCGAGACCGATGGAAAATCCCAGATTCCAAAGCTGGCGCGCCTGCTCGTCGCTGCCCGAAAAGCTGTGCACGACGCCGCGCAGGCCGCCTGTCGCTCGCACTGTGGCGATCACTTCCTCGACCGCGCGGCGGGCGTGCACGATTACCGGCAAGTCGAACTCGCGCGCCAGCTCAAGCTGGGCCTTGAAGTAGTCGCGCTGGCTGGTGGCGTCGAGGCCGTCGATGTAGAAGTCGAGTCCACACTCGCCAATCGCAATCGGCCGTTCGCGCTCGATCCATTCGCGCAGTGCCTGCAGATGCGCTGGCGCGTGATCTGCGAGGTACATCGGATGCAGTCCGTAGGCAGCATGCAGGTCGGCATGCTGCGCACACAGTTCACGCAAGTCGGCGAAATCGGCAAGCCGGATCGCCGGCACGATCTGGGCGATCACGCCGGCCTTGCGCGCGCGCTTGAGCACGGTCTCCCGATCGGCGGAGAATTCCGCCGCATCGAGATGACAGTGCGAATCGACCAGCATCGAATCAGCGGCCGCCGATGCGCGCGCCGATGTCCGGCGGCATTGCGTGCCGCGAGTGGCCGTCCGATGACGAGCTGGTAGCGTTTTGGTCGAGACCGTTGATCGACAAGGTGTTGGTGTTGCCCGGATCGAGCCAGTCGCGCAAGCGGTTTGCGCTCGAGTTGCCGCTGCCCGACCAGGCCACCGAGAACTTGCCATAGCAATCGTGGCCGTCGTTGGGTTGGGTCGGCGCACTGGTGCTGCACAGGGCGTCGCCGCCCGACAGCGTGCCGATCACGCGCCGCTCGCTGCCGTTGGCATTGCCGGCCTTGGAAAACAGTGCCGAACCCGAGGAGCCGCCTTCCGTGGTGCCTTGCGAATAGGGCCCGGTGAGCCAATGTGTGTTGTTGCCGGTGCCGCCAATGCAGTTGTTGGTGGTCGATGGTTGTGGGCCGGCGGTGATCTTCTTGGCGTCGCCCATTGGATGGTGAATGCCGACCGTGCCGCTGGGCGTGGCGCCGGTGGCATCCCATCCTGCGTAGTGGAGATTCCACGAGGCCTCGGGTGTACCACTGAGTTCAAGCAGGGTCGCATCCACGTCTTCGCGCGTGGCGCGCAAGGTCGCACCGTGCTGGTCGTCATTGAAGTAGCCGCCGCTGGGCGGAATCAGGCTGCTGCAACTGGTTGACTGGTAGTTCCAGAAGACGGTGATCGATTGCGCTTCGGCGCTGGTGGAAATGCAGTGCGCCGCGGTAAGAAAGAAGTTGCGCCGATCACCGGGCACGTCGTTGAGCAGGGTGCCACTGCAGATGTAGGTGCCGCCGTCGGAATTGAACTCGTACTGGCCGACTGCGCGAATCTGGTCCGGATACGGCTGGCCGAGCGGACATACGACATTGATGTTGCAGCTGCCCGAGGTTCCGGGACCGGTCGAGCCCTTGCTGCGGCCGAAGCGGTCGCGGAAGCCTGCGCCAACCGCGGTGATGCGCAGGTAGTCGTCGCCTTGGGCGATGGCCGCGGGGACCTGCAATTCGACCGTCGCCGTATCGCCGGGCACGAGTGGCGCATGGAAGCTGTCGGCGCTGGCGTCGGCGCGGGAGTACGGACCTTGGTAATAGCCGTCCGCGCCGATCACGTAGAGCCGTGCCCCGCGAGGCAGTGCGAAATGGCCGAACGTCAGACGCAGGTCGGTCGCCCCGGGTGCGCGCACGCTCAAGCGCCAGACTCGCAGGCCGTCGGCAAGCGCGTCCCAGCGCCCGTGTTCGGCGCTGTCGAAATCGACACTCTGCAAATCGGCAACCCGCTCGCGCTTGCTGCGCATGCCCTTGGCACTCTCTGCGCGGGCAAGTTCAGCACGCCGCGCCAGCGGATCGATGCCGCGCACGGTCTCGACTGGAATGTTTGCGCCGAGCTTGGCGTGGTCGCGCAGGGTGAGCGGCGGTTCACCCTGGCGTGCGTGTGCTGCAGACATGCACAAGGCCAGCGCGAGGGCGCACAGGAGCCCATGGCGCAGGCGAAGAGCGGAAATCGTGGAACGGATCATGGTCAGCCTCTGGATGGAAAGCGGAGATCGTGGTCGCGCTGCCCTTGGCGTGCGCAGGGTGGACGTTTCGCGGCATCGCATCGCCGCGGTTGCAGTTTTGCTGCGCCCTGTCGTTGACATGGGGCGGCCGCTTGCCCGTTCATGCGCAGCCATTGAATCGGAATGTCGGTGTCCGTTGTTCCATGTTATCCGGGAGCGGGCTGCCCGGGGTCGAACCTTGATTGTGCATCCTTGGCTTTGTCGCAGCGCGGATTTCAGTCTCGGTGCGCGGCATTGCGGTCGCGGCCAGCGCCCAGTCGCCGGTCGAGGCGGCCGAACAGTTTCTTGAACAGGCGCGAGAGCCGGCCGCGCCGGGTCTTGCGCTGCTTTTCCTCTTCACTGGTCAACCAGGCAATCTGGATCACGCGGCGCTCGCCCTCGTAGGGCAGGTGGCCGTGGAAGGAATTGTCGCTGCGACGGAATGCCGCGAGCGTGCCGAACAGCGGACGCACCTGCGGTACCACCATGTCGTCGATGTCGTCGATGCGCCTGAGAAAGCGCAGGCAGCCGCCATCGGTATCCGGCCATTGTTCGTTGAGGTAGAGCAGGGCGGTCACGATTTTCGACTTGCTGTCGGTGTGGATGGTGCCGTGGCGCTTGTTGAGCGATCGACAGATCGTCACCAGCGAAGGTGATTTGCCGAGGTCGGCGAGGCCCAGGCGCGCACCGATCGCGTTGGCGATGCGCGGCGAAGCGAGTTCTTCGACGAGTCGGTTGAGCTCCGGCCCGCACTCGGCCGGGTCCCAGGGGAAGAATCCGGCGCCGGCATAGTGCGGAAAATCCCTGGCAAGGGCGTTGGCTGAGCTGGCCGGCAATTGCCCTTGGGCCACCATGAATGCAAACGGTTCACTGCGCAGCAGGTTGTCCTCGCGCAACAGCTTGCGTTCATCCATCAGGGGCATTGGCGCAATCTCGGGCGCGGCTGTCGACATGGGGCAAGCTCGCAGGTTTTTGCCAAGGATGATCATACGCGCACGGTGGACAGTGCGGCGCCACGTCTCTAAAATGCGGCCTCGCCTCGATTCCTCCTTCATACGGCCCACGGACTGGTATTTTCCAGCCCGCGGGTTCTGCCGCACGCGGTATCGGCGGCCCTTGTTCCTGAACCCGGGCGTACGCATGACCATTCCTGCATTGCTTGCACTCGCCGACGGCAGCCTGTTCCGCGGCGTGGCCATTGGCGCGCCCGGCCAGACCTGTGGCGAGATCGTGTTCAACACGGCGATGACCGGCTATCAGGAAATCCTGACCGACCCGTCCTATGCCCGGCAGATCGTCACACTGACCTATCCGCACATCGGCAACACCGGCTGCAATGCGGTGGATGCCGAATCCGACCGCGTGCACGCCGCCGGCCTCGTGATCCGCGACCTGCCGCTGGCCACCAGCAACTGGCGCAGCGAGGAAACGCTGGCCGCCTACCTCGAGCGCAATGGCATCGTGGCGATCGCACAGACCGATACGCGGCGCCTCACGCGCCTGCTCAGCAGTGGCGGCGCGCAGTCGGCCTGCATCGTGGCCGGCACGCAGATCGACGAAGCGGCCGCGCTGGCAGCGGCGCGCGCGTTTCCGGGCATCGCCGGCGCGGATCTCGCCAAGGTCGTGTCGATTCGCGAGCGCCAGATCTGGCGCGATGGCAGCTACGATCTCGATTGCGGCAGTTTTGCCGCCGTGGCGCCACGCTACCGGATCGTCGCCTATGATTTCGGCGTCAAGCGCAACATCCTGCGCATGCTCGCCGACCGCGGCTGCGAGATCACCCTTGTGCCGGCGCAGACGCCCGCCAGCGAGGTGCTCACGCTCAGGCCTGATGGCGTGTTCCTTTCCAATGGCCCGGGTGATCCGGCCGCATGCGACTATGCGATCGCCGCGGTACGTGAATTTCTGCGCGCGAGGATTCCACTGTTCGGAATCTGCCTCGGCCACCAGCTGCTCGGATTGGCGTGTGGCGCGCAGACCGTCAAGATGAAGTTCAGCCATCATGGCGCAAACCATCCGGTGATCGACCTCGACAGTGGGAGGGTGATGATTTCCAGCCAGAACCACGGATTTGCCGTCGATGCGGCGACGCTGCCAGCCAATGTGCGGGCAACGCACCGTTCCTTGTTCGACGGTACATTGCAGGGGCTCGCGTTTTCCGATGCGCCTGCATTCGGCTTCCAGGGACACCCGGAAGCCAGTCCCGGCCCGCATGACGTGGCCGGCCTGTTCGATCGTTTCATTGCACTCATGGAGGCGCACGCGGCTGCCGCGGCGTAAACGACAATGGCCCGTATTCCATATTCGATCCTGATTGCCGTGGCCCTCGCTGCCACCGCTCCGCTCGCGTTGGCCGCACAGACTCAGGCCGCCGCGCCAGCCAGTACCACCAAGGCCAAGGCCGCGGTCAAGGCGGATGCAAAAATCGATGCGCATGGCAAGCAAGCGCCGGCAGACACGCTGGCTGTCGCCGAGCCGGCCAAGCCGATCGCCAAATTGGTCCAATACCCCGAGCTCGAAACGCGCGTCGGCGACACCGTGATCGTCGAAACGACCTTCGATACCGTGCGCCGCGGCAAATTGATCAAGTACACGAATGTGGGGATCACGCTGCAACTCGGTCCCGAAAACGGCTCGATCGAACTCGACATTCCGCGTGAAACCGTGCGCAACGTCAGCGTCGCGGCCAAGACGGCCGAAGAGCAGCCGGCCGCGGCCAAGCAGGATGCGGGCAGTGCCAAGAAGAACTGATCTCAAGTCCATCCTCATCATCGGCGCCGGCCCGATCATCATCGGCCAGGCCTGCGAGTTCGATTATTCGGGCGCGCAGGCCTGCAAGGCACTCAAGGAAGAGGGCTACCGCGTCGTGTTGGTCAATTCCAACCCGGCCACGATCATGACCGACCCGGGCATGGCCGACGCGGTCTACATCGAACCGATCAACTGGCAGACCGTCGCCCGCATCATCGAAAAGGAGCGACCCGATGCCTTGTTGCCGACGATGGGCGGGCAGACCGCGCTCAATTGTGCCCTCGACCTCGCCGACAACGGGGTGCTGGAAAAATTCGGCGTCGAACTGATCGGTGCCTCGCGTGATGCGATCCGCATGGCCGAGGATCGCGAACTGTTCAAGCAGGCGATGGCGCAAATCGGTCTGGATTGTCCCAAGGCCGAGGTCGCGCGCAGTTTCGAGCAGGCCGTGGAAATCCAGGCCCGCGTCGGCTATCCGACGATCATCCGCCCGAGTTTCACGCTCGGCGGCAGTGGTGGCGGCATCGCCTACAACCGCGAGGAGTTCGAGGAAATCGTCAAGCGCGGCCTCGACCTCTCGCCGACCCACGAGGTGTTGGTCGAGGAGTCGGTCCTGGGTTGGAAGGAATTCGAGATGGAAGTGGTCCGCGACCGCGCGGACAACTGCATCATCGTCTGCTCGATCGAGAACCTCGATCCGATGGGTGTACACACCGGCGACTCGATCACGGTGGCACCGGCGCAGACGCTCACCGACAAGGAATATCAGCGCCTGCGCGATGCCTCGATCGCGGTGCTGCGCAAGATCGGCGTCGACACGGGCGGCTCCAACGTGCAGTTTGGCGTGAACGCCGAGAACGGCCGCGTCGTCGTCATCGAAATGAATCCGCGCGTGTCGCGCTCCTCGGCGCTGGCTTCGAAGGCTACCGGGTTTCCGATTGCCAAGGTCGCCGCCAAGCTCGCGATCGGCTACACGCTCGATGAACTGCGCAACGAGATCACCGACGGCAAGACGCCCGCTTCGTTCGAGCCGGCGATCGATTACGTCGTGACCAAGATCCCGCGCTTCGCCTTCGAGAAATTCCCCGCCACCGATGCGCGCCTGACCACGCAGATGAAGTCGGTCGGCGAGGTGATGGCGATCGGGCGCACCTTCCAGGAATCGCTGCAAAAGGCGCTGCGCGGACTGGAAACCGGCAACAATGGCCTCAATCCGCGGCAGCACGATGGTGCCACGCCCGAGAGCATGGCCGCGCTCAAGCGCGAGCTCAAGGAGCCCGGCCCCGATCGGGTGCTGCACGTCGCCGACGCCTTCCGTGCCGGTCTCACGCAGGCGGACGTGCTCGCGCTCACCCACATAGATCCGTGGTTCCTCGCCCAGGTCGAGGATCTGGTGCGCTGCGAAGGCGAGATCCGCGCCGAGGGCCTGGCTGCGATCGACGCGGCGCGCATGTTCGCACTCAAGCGCAAGGGCTTTGCCGATGCGCGCATCGCCGATCTGGTCGGCACCGATGAAGCCGCCGTACGGGCCTTGCGCCGCGCCTTCAACGTGCGCCCGGTATACAAGCGCGTGGACTCCTGCGCGGCCGAATTCGCCACCTCGACCGCCTATCTGTATTCGACCTACGAGGAAGAATGCGAGGCGGCGCCGAGCGCGCGCGAGAAGATCATCGTGCTCGGTGGCGGGCCCAATCGCATCGGTCAGGGCATCGAGTTCGACTATTGCTGCGTGCATGCCGCCTTGGCGCTGCGCGAGGATGGTTTCGAGACCATCATGGTCAACTGCAATCCCGAAACCGTATCGACCGATTACGACACCTCCGATCGCCTCTACTTCGAGCCGCTCACGCTCGAGGACGTGCTCGAAATCGTCGACAAGGAAAAACCGCGCGGCGTGATCGTGCAGTACGGCGGGCAGACGCCGCTCAAGCTCGCGCGCGCGCTCGAGGCCGCGGGCGTGCCGATCATCGGCACCAGCCCCGATTCGATCGACCTCGCCGAGGATCGCGAGCGTTTCCAGAAACTCATCGAGAAGCTCGGTCTGCGCCAGCCGCCCAACCGCACCGCGCGCAATGCCGAGGAAGCGCTCGCGCTCGCGCGCGAGATCGGCTATCCGCTGGTGGTGCGCCCGAGTTACGTGCTGGGTGGCCGGGCGATGGAAATCGTCCACGACGATGCCGATCTTTCGCGCTACATCCGCGATGCGGTGCGCGTCTCCGAAACCTCGCCGGTGCTGCTCGACCGTTTTCTCGACCATGCCGGCGAGGTCGATGTCGACATCGTCGCCGATGCCGATGGCAACGTGCTCATCGGCGGCATCATGGAGCACATCGAGGAAGCCGGCGTGCATTCGGGTGATTCCTCGTGTTCGCTGCCGCCGTATTCACTGTCGAAGGCGACGCAGGATGAATTGCGGCGTCAGGTCGGCCTGCTCGCGCGCGAGCTGAACGTCGTCGGGCTCATGAACACCCAGTTCGCGATCCAGTCGGATGCGGACGGCGACACGGTGTTCATCCTCGAGGTCAACCCGCGCGCCTCGCGCACGGTGCCGTTCGTGGCCAAGGCCACCGGCGTGGCGCTCGCCAAGATCGCCGCGCGCTGCATGGTCGGTCGCTCGCTTGCGGCGCAGGGCGCCACGCGCGAAGTGGTGCCGGCTTACTACTGCGTCAAGGAAGCGATCTTCCCCTTCCTCAAGTTCCAGAACGTCGATCCGATTCTCGGCCCCGAGATGCGCTCGACCGGCGAAGTGATGGGCGTGGGGCGCAGCTTTGGCGCGGCCTTCGCGCGCGCGCATGAGGCCGCCGGAATCAAGGCGCCGCAGCAAGGCAAGGCCTTCCTGTCGGTACGTGATGGCGACAAACCGTTGCTGCTCGAAGTCGCGCGTGACTTGTTGCGGCGCGGCTTCAGCATCGTTGCCACCGGCGGCACGCACGATCATCTGACCAGCCACGGCATTGCCTGCGAGCGCATCAACAAGGTGCTCGAGGGCCGTCCGCACATCGTCGACCTGATCAAGAACGGCGAGATCGTCTTCATCGTCAACACCACCGAGGGCAAGCAGGCGATCGCCGATTCGTTCTCGATCCGGCGCGAGGCCCTGCAGCAGCGCGTGACCTATTCGACCACGGTCAGCGGCGCGCGGGCGCTGTTGCATTCGCTCGATTTCCGCAACAATCCGGGCGTCAACAGCCTGCAGGAACTGCACAAGGAACTGGCATGAATCGTCCGCCGATGACCAGGAAGGGCGCCGAGCGCCTGCGTGGTGAACTCGAGCGCCTCAAGAGCGAGGAGCGTCCGCGCATCATCGCCGCGATCGCCGAGGCGCGCGCGCATGGCGATCTCAAGGAAAACGCCGAATACCATGCCGCGCGTGAATTGCAGGGCTTCATCGAAGGGCGCATCAAGGAACTCGAAGCGGCATTGTCGACCGCCGAGGTGATCGACGTCGCGCGCCTGAATGCGGGCAAGCGCATCGTGTTCGGTGCGATCGTCGAACTCGCCGACGAGGATTCTGGTGAGGAAATCACCTACCAGATCGTCGGCGACCTCGAAGCCGACATCAAGCAGCGCCTGATCTCGGTGTCCTCGCCGTTTGCGCGCGCGCTGATCGGCAAGAACGAAGGCGACAGCTTCGAGTTCACCGCGCCCAATGGCACGCGCAACTACGAAATCGTGGCGGTGCGTTACGAAGCCTGAGCGCGGAGCGGTGCCTGCCGCGATGCGCTTCCTCGTGCCGGCATGAAGGTCGCAGCGATCCGCCGCCGTGCCATTGTGGATGCCTCGCACTGGCCGGCCAGCGTGCATCCACTGCTGGCGCGCATCTATGCGCTGCGCGGCTTGCGGCCGCCTGATCTTGAACGCACAGGACTTGCCGATCTGCTGCCGCCCGGCTTGCTGGGGGGCACCCGGCAAGCCTGCGATCTGCTGGTCGCGGCAATCGAGCGCGATGCGCGCGTCTGCGTGGTCGGTGATTTCGATGCCGACGGCGCGACCGCAACGGCGCTCGCCTTGCGTGGCCTGCGCCTGCTCGGCGCGCGCAATCTCGGCTATCGCGTACCCAACCGCGCGCGTGAAGGCTACGGCCTGTCGCGCGCGCTGGTCGAGTCACTGCTTGACACGGATCGCCCCGATTTGATCCTCACCGTCGACAACGGCATCGCCAGTGTCGACGGAGTCGCAGCGGCCAAGGCACTCGGCGTCGAGGTGATAGTCACCGATCACCATCTACCCGGGCCGCAGTTGCCAGCGGCTGCGGCGATCGTCAATCCGCTGCTCGATGAAGCACGTGCGCAAGGCCGCCCCTCGCCCTTGCGCCATCTCGCCGGCGTGGGCGTGATGTTCTATCTGCTGCTCGCCCTGCGAGCGCGCCTGTTTCCGCGCGACACGCCGGAGTGCGCGCGCGCGTCGGCGCCGCGGCCGGATCTGTCGCAACTGCTCGACCTGGTGGCGCTGGGCACGGTCGCTGATCTGGTCCCGCTGGATGCCAACAACCGCATCCTCGTCGCCGCCGGGCTGCGCCGGATTCGTGCCGGTCGGGCGTGTGCCGGGATCGCGGCACTGTTGCGCGCAGCCAAGCGTGATGCGGCGCGCGTGGTGGCCGCCGATCTCGGCTTTGCGCTCGGCCCGCGCGTGAACGCTGCGGGGCGACTCGAAGACATGAGCCTGGGCATCGAATGTCTGCTCAGCGATGACGCGCAGCGTGCCCACTCGCTGGCGGCAGAACTGTCGGCGATCAATGCCCAACGACAAGGGTTGCAGGCGGCAATGGTCGCGCAGGCAGAAGAAATGGTGATGAAATTTCTCGCGCGCCACGGCGAGGATGGCCTGCCTTGCGGGATCGTGCTGCACGAGCCCGACTGGCATCCGGGTGTGGTCGGCCTGGTCGCTTCAAGGCTCAAGGAGCGCTTGCATCGCCCCGTGATCGCCTGTGCACCCGCTGAATCCGGCAGCGGCGAATTGCGCGGCTCGGCGCGTTCGATTGCGGGCTTCCATCTGCGTGACGCACTGGCCGAAGTCGATGTGCGCTGTCCGGGGCTGATCACGCGCTTCGGCGGGCACGCGATGGCTGCGGGCCTGAGCGTGCCGATCGAGCGGCTCGGGCAACTGGCGGTCGAATTCGACACGGTTGCGCGCGAGCGGCTCGATGCGCAGGCGCTCGAGCACTTCGTATGGAGCGATGGCGAGCCCGCGGTCAATGACTTCACGCTCACGGCCGCGCGGGCGTTGCGCGATGGCGGGCCGTGGGGGCAGGGCTTTGCCGAGCCGGTGTTCGACTCCGTGTTCACGGTCGAGGCCTGGCGTGCGATCGGCGAACGCCATCTGAAACTGTCGCTGCGCGCAGGCGATGGCGATGCGGTGTTCGATGCCATCCTGTTCGACGCCGCCGAATGCATGCCACCACCGCCGCGCATCAAGGCCTTGTTCCAGCTCGAGGTCAACGAATGGAACGGGCGCGAGAGCCTGCAACTCCTGCTGCGTCAGATCGAGCCGGCCTGAGCGGGTGAGCGCGATGTCTGCGGCCATACTCGCGCGAGCGGAATCGGGGTCAGTTCAATGAGGCCTGTCTTGCGTTGCCTGCGTTTGACCGCGGCAACGCTGCTTGCGTTGCTGATGGCCGCCTGCGTGGCCCATCAACTGGTGCAGCTGATCGCGGCGGCGCTGCCGTCGACGCCGGGTCTTGCGATCGGCGAACCGGAGGTTTGGGCCAGTGTCCGCTTCGATGCAGTGCATAGGCGCCGCATCAACGTGCCGGGTCTCGACCTGCGACTGCTTGCGCAGCGCTATCGGTTCGAACTCGATGGGCGTTCGCATGAAGCCACGCGCATCCGCCTGGAGCGAGCATGGCCGGGTCGCGCTGACGAAGTTCCCGAACGGGTTGATGTCCATTTCTTGCCGACGTCGCCGCGACTGGCGATTGCCGATCCGGCGCTGTCACCGCTGCTGTGGTTCTTCTTGCTGTGCGCTGGCATTCCGGTGCTCGTCTTGATGTGGCGACCGAGGTGGATGGCAGCCTGGATGCTGCGTACCGTGCGCGCCTTGCCGGCGCGGCCGCTGCGCGAGGATGTCGCCAACAGCGTTCAGGGTGGGCCGAGCGCGCGTTCGGCAAAACCGCATCCAAGGCGAAGCGGGCGCTGATTCCGCATACGGGCAGGCTCGGTGCTGCGCTGCAGTAGGCGCGACCGATTTGCTATGCTCCACGATCTTTTTCCGCACGCCAGCCCCGCCATGATCGAGACCAATCCAATTCACGCGCGCATCGCCGATCTCAAGGATCGCGTGGCTTCGCTCAGGGGGTTTCTTTGACTACCCGGCCAAGGCCGAGCGGCTCGAGGAAGTCAGTCGCGAACTCGAAAGCCCCGATGTCTGGAACAACCCGCAGCGCGCCCAGGATCTGGGCAAGGAACGCGCCTCGCTCGAGCGCATCGTCGGCGGCATCCGCAGCCTGACCGACAGTCTCGGCGAGGCCGGCGACCTGCTCGATCTTGCCATTGCCGAGGAAGACGAGGGCACCGCGCTGGCCGTGGATGCCGATGTCGAAGGACTGGCGCGGCAGGTTGAGCAACTCGAGTTCCAGCGCATGTTTTCCGGCGAGATGGACAGCGCGAACGCCTTCGTCGACATTCAGGCCGGCGCCGGCGGCACCGAGGCGCAGGACTGGGCCGAAATGCTGCTGCGCATGTACCTGCGCTGGGCCGAGGCCAAGGGCTGGAAGACCGAACTGCTCGAAGCCAGCGCGGGTGAAGTGGCCGGCATCAAGAGCGCGACCTTCCGCGTCGAGGGCGATTACGCTTACGGCTGGCTCAAGACCGAAATCGGCGTGCATCGCCTCGTGCGCAAGTCGCCGTTTGATTCGGACAACCGCCGCCACACCAGTTTCACCTCGGTGTTCGTCTCGCCCGAAGTCGATGACGACATCGACATCGAGATCAATCCGGCCGATCTCAAGACCGATGTGTATCGATCATCGGGTGCCGGCGGACAGCACGTCAACAAGACCGAATCGGCGGTGCGCATCACCCATGTGCCCTCGGGTGTGGTGGTGGCCTGCCAGACCGAACGCAGCCAGCACGCCAACCGCGATCGCGCGATGAAGATGCTCAAGGCCAAGCTCTACGAGATCGAGGTACAAAAGCGCAACGCCGAAAAGGACAAGCTGGAAGCGAGCAAGTCCGACATCGGTTGGGGCAGTCAGATCCGCAATTACGTGCTGGATCAGTCGCGCATCAAGGATCTGCGCACCGGGATCGAGCGCAGCGACACCCAGAAGGTACTCGACGGCGACCTCGACGAGTTCATCGAAGGCAGCCTCAAGGCGGGCCTGGAAGCCGGCGCCAGGCGCGTCGATGCCTGATTGAAGGAACGCAAGCAATGAGCAAGCAGATACCGCCAACACAATCGACAGCGGTTCCGTCCGTGCAAGCGGGAGAGCGATTTGGCGAACAGACCGACATTCTTCCAGTCGACGAAAACCGCCTGATCGCCGAGCGCCGCGAGAAACTGCGCGCGCTGCGTGCGCAGGGCATTGCCTTCCCCAACGATTTCGCGCCCGATGCATTTGCCGGCGACCTGCATGCGCAGTACGAAGGCAACAGCGCCGAGGAGGTCGAGGCAGCGCAGCGTCTGGTGCGTGTTGCCGGCCGCATCATGAGCAAGCGCGATGCCGGCAAGCTCGCCTTCGTCCACATCCAGGACATGAGCGGCCGCATCCAGCTCTTCATTCAGATCAACGCGATCGGCGCCGAGGCCTTCGAAGCTTTCAAGGGCTGGGACATCGGCGACATCGTCGGTGCCACGGGTCGCCTCATGCGCACCAAGACCGGGGAATTGAGCGTGCGCGTGGAGCAGTTGCAACTGCTCACCAAGTCTTTGCGGCCCTTGCCCGACAAGTGGCATGGCATGGCCGACATCGAGCAGCGCTATCGCCAGCGCTACGTCGATCTCATCGTCACTCCCGAGTCGCGGCGCGTGTTCGAGTTGCGATCACGCATCGTGCGTCACATTCGTACCTTCCTCGACGCGCAACGTTTCCTCGAGGTGGAAACGCCGATGATGCACGTGATCCCGGGCGGCGCCACTGCGCGCCCGTTCATCACCCACCACAACGCGCTCGATCTCGATCTCTACCTGCGCGTCGCGCCCGAGCTCTACCTCAAGCGCCTCGTGGTCGGCGGATTCGAACGCGTCTACGAGATCAACCGGAACTTCCGCAACGAGGGCGTGTCGACCCGGCACAACCCCGAGTTCACCATGCTCGAGCTGTATCAGGCCTACGCCACCTACAACGAGATCATGGACATCACCGAGGCGATGATCCGCAGCGCCGCGCAGGATGTGATCGGCTCGGCGGCCCTGAACTGGGAAGGCGTGGCCATCGATGTCGGACCGGCGTTCCGGCGCTGGAAGATGGAAGATGCGGTGCTCGAGCACAATCCGCAGATCGCCCGCTCCGATCTGCGCGACCGCGCGCGCATCGCCGCGCATGCCGAAAAGCTCGGCGTGCACGTCAAGCCCGGCTACGGCTGGGGCAAGATCGTGCTCGAGATCTTCGAGAAGACGGTCGAGCAGACCCTGATCCAGCCGACTTTCATCACCACCCACCCGACCGAGGTCTCGCCGCTGGCGCGTGCCAACGATCAGGATCCCGGGGTCACCGACCGCTTCGAGCTGTTCATCGGCGGCAAGGAGATCGCCAATGGCTTCTCCGAGCTCAACGATCCGGAGGACCAGGCGGCGCGCTTTCGCGCCCAGGTTGCGGCGATGGACTCGGGCGACGACGAGGCGATGCATTTTGATGCCGACTACATCCGCGCGCTCGAGGTCGGCTTGCCGCCGACCGGCGGCTTGGGAGTGGGCATCGACCGGCTGGTGATGCTGCTCGTCGATGTGCCCTCGATCCGCGATGTGCTGCTGTTCCCCTACATGCGGCCGCAGGCCTGAATCTTGCATGGGCTTCGTTGCCGCGGCAGGGCGACGGGTTGCGGCTGGAGGGAATACGAACCCTTGATGGGTTGACGAGCGTGACGGAGGCGACCAAATTGGGCCGTTGCAAGCCATCCCGGGGGGGTGAATGAGCGTGAACATGCGGGAACCCAAGCGATCGGCGCGCATGCCGATCCAGTCGACGGCCTTGATCAGTCGAGGCCTCGACAGCTGGAGCAGCGAAATCCTCGACATTTCGGCGACGGGTTTGTGCGCGACGCGGCCACCGGGCTGGACCGGCAAGGTCGGCGACACCTTCAACGTCGATATTCTGGTTGGTGAGTCGCTCGACATCCATGTGCTTGCGCGCGTGGCCCGCATCGAGGGCGACGAGCTGGGTTTTGCCTACTCACGCATTCCCGATGACAAGCAGATCCCGTTGTGGAACCTGCTGGGCAGCTATGCCGACTCGGACGAGGGCTATTCGTCCTGAGCAATCCGTGCCGCGAGGGCAAAAGAAATGGGTATCCGGATTTTAGTGTGGGAAGACCGCACTAGCCCTTCTTGTCTGACAGCTCTCGTTCGGTAGGTTTCTGGTATCGCAAGGCTTACGCGCTTTTAGCCTTCAGTGTGGGCTTTGTCTGGCGCATGTCGGTGCAAGGAAACAATCAGTGGCAGGTCACCTTGCCCCCGGCTCGAACTGGGGTTTGAGGCGCAGTGGAACGGAAAACCGGGTTAAGCCACGCGCCTAGCTCCCGTGCAGAGAATCGATCAGCGGGCACGACACAGTGCCTCGCTGCGCATGGCACTCGTTGACCAACCGTGACAGCACCGCTTCGATTCGCGTCAGGTCCGCCATCTTGGTGCGCACGTCGGTGAGCTGGAGCGCAGCCAGCTCGGCGGCTTCGCTGCAGTGAGTGCCGTCCTCAAGCTGTAGGAGTTGGCCGACTTCGTCCAGGTTGAACCCCAGCCGCTGGGCGGATTTCACGAAACGCACCCGCGCCACGTCCGCCGATCCGTAGCGGCGAATACTGCCGACGGGCCGACCTGGTTCTGGCAATAACCCCTTGCGCTGATAGAACCGGATGGTCTCCACGTTGACCCCAGCGGCCTTGGCGAAAGCCCCGATGGTCAGTGTTTGCGGATCGTTCACCATCGCGCTTGACTCCGTACTTGACTACGGAAGTAACCTTAGCGCATCACGCAACGTCTCGGAAGGAGATCCCTCACATGGCAGACCCCAGCAACGGCCGCGGTGCACTGGCCGCCGGTGGCCTCGCCGCCATCCTCGCCTCGACCTGCTGCCTCGGTCCGCTGGTGCTGATCACGCTGGGTTTCTCCGGCGCCTGGATCGGCAACTTGACCGCGCTGGAACCGTACCGGCCGATCTTCATTGGCGTGGCGCTCGTGGCGCTGTTCTTCGCGTGGCGTCGCATCTTCCGGCCGGCTCGCGCCTGCGCGCCGGACGACGCATGCGCCGTGCCCCAGGTGCGGACGGCCTACAAGGTGATCTTCTGGATCGTCACCGCCCTGGTGCTGATCGCGCTCGTGTTCCCCTACCTCATGCCCCTGTTCTACTGAAAGGAGATTGCCATGAAGAAACTCGTCGCATTGCTCGCTCTGACCGTTGCCCTCAGCGCTCCCGCCTGGGCCGCCACCAAAACCGTCACGCTGTCGGTGCCGAGCATGACCTGCGCCACCTGTCCGATCACGGTCAAGAAGGCGCTGACCAAGGTCGAAGGCGTCATCGAGGCCAAGGTGACCTGGGAGCCCAAGGAGGCGGTGGTAACCTACGACGATGCCAAGACCACTCCGGCCGCGTTGACCAAAGCCACCGAGAACGCCGGCTACCCGTCTACCGTCAAGAAGTGAGCACACGCTCATGACCGAGGCGATCACGCTGCACATCGATGGCATGACCTGCGGGTCGTGCGCCGAGCACGTCAAGCAGACCTTGGAAAAGGTGCCCGGCGTGCGTTCGGCCTCAGTGTCCTACCCACAGCGCCGGGCCGAGATTGAGGCCAGCGTAGGTACCGCCGCGGACGTGACCTCGCTGGTCGCGGCGGTATCCGCACTCGGTTACCGAGCGCAGCTTGCCGATGCGCCGGGGCAACCCAGCGACCTGCTGAACAATGCACAAGAGCGGCTGGGCGGCGAACCAAAGCGCGAGGACGATGAAGCTGCACTGCACGTGGCCGTGATCGGCAGCGGCGGCGCGGCGATGGCGGCGGCGTTGAAGGCCGTCGAGCAAGGGGCGCGTGTGACGCTGATCGAGCGCAGCACTCTCGGCGGCACCTGCGTCAACGTCGGATGTGTGCCGTCCAAGATCATGATCCGCGCTGCCCACATTGCGCATCTGCGTCGCGAGAGTCCGTTCGATGACGGCATTGCCGCCGCCTCGCCGAAGATTCTGCGTAAGCGCTTGCTGGCTCAGCAGCAGGGGCGCGTCGATGAACTGCGCCACGCCAAGTACGAAGGCATCCTGACGAGCACCCCGACCATCACCGTGCTGCGCGGCGATGCCCGATTCAAGGACGCGCACACGCTGACCGTGGCAACCGCTGACGACGGGATGCGCGAGGTGAGTTTCGACCGCTGCCTCATCGCCACCGGGGCCAGTCCGGCGATTCCACCGATCCCGGGCTTGAAAGACACGCCCTTCTGGACGTCGACCGAAGCGCTGGCCAGCGACACGATCCCCGATCGGCTGGCCGTGATCGGCTCGTCGGTGGTGGCCGTCGAACTCGCGCAGGCCTTTGCCCGGCTGGGCAGCAAGGTGACCATGCTGGCGCGCAGCACACTGTTCTTTCGCGAAGACCCCGCCATTGGCGAGGCCATCACGGCCGTGTTCCGCGCCGAAGGCATCGAAGTGCTGGACCACACCCAGGCCAGCCAGGTCGCCTATGAGGATGGGGAATTCGTGCTCACCACCGAACGCGGCGAACTGCATGCCGACCGGCTGTTGTTCGCCACCGGCCGCACCCCAAACACCCGCACGCTCAACCTCGACGCGGCCGGTGTGGTGGTCAATGCGCAAGGCGCCATCACCATCGACCACGCGATGCGCACTACCGTGCCGCACATCTATGCCGCCGGCGACTGCACTGACCAGCCGCAGTTCGTCTACGTCGCGGCGGCGGCCGGCACCCGCGCTGCAATCAACATGACGGGTGGCAACGCGACGCTGGATCTGACGGCGATGCCGGCGGTGGTGTTCACCGACCCGCAGGTCGCCACCGTGGGCTACAGCGAAGCCGAAGCGCACCACGACGGTATCGAGACCGACAGCCGCACGCTGACGCTCGACAACGTGCCCCGGGCGCTGGTCAACTTCGACACGCGCGGTTTCATCAAGCTGGTTTCGGAGGCCGGTTCGGGACGACTGATCGGCGTGCAAGCGGTAGCCCCGGAAGCAGGCGAGCTGATCCAAACCGCAGTACTGGCGATTCGCAACCGCATGACGGTGCGAGAGTTGGCCGACCAGTTATTCCCCTACCTGACGATGGTCGAGGGGCTGAAACTCGCGGCACAAACCTTCACCAAGGACGTAAAGCAACTGTCCTGTTGCGCGGGGTAGTGGCTGGGCCTCTTACCTATGCTTCATCGGCTGAATCACAAATTCAGGCTGAAGCGCCGCCTCTTGCACAATGGGCTGAGGACTATTCGAAATACCCCTCTTCGAGTAGCCGCGCCAGCGTCGGGAGATAGGGGCCGTACTCGACCACGCGCGTGATCTTCTTCTTGCGCGTTGCCGCCGTGGTCATCCGCTGGAACACGAAGTCCGTGGTCATTGGGTCGTCGTCATCGACCAACACGGTTTCGATAACCGAGCCATCCTTGCGCGCCTTCTTGTCGTAGAGTATGCGCGCCCGAAGCACCTCGAAGCTGTAACCCCTGCCCATGCGGTTCATGTCTTTGGCCACTCGGTTGACTGACTCAGTATAGGCATTGGTAATCGGCTGCTCGAAGTAGGCGAAGATTTCGTCGTGCCAGTTGTGCACGGCGGTGGTCAGGTCCTTGAACGTGGCCGCCAATTCGGTCGGAATATTGGCCTGCCACTTCGCGCAGGCGGCTTCTGCTGCTGGGCGGGTCTTCTGATCCCAGATCGACAGAAATCCTTCCTTGAGCGCGTGGGCTTCGCTTAGGAGCGGGAACTGTTGGAACCATTCCCGCATCCGGTCCATATCTCTCCCTGTCAGGTCGTGCTGCCGCTTGAGCAGCAGGAACCGCTCGTCCTTGAGTTTGAGGCGCTGCCGGGTGGACAAATCCTTGCGAATGCGCTTGCGCAGCTTCTCCAGCGCGTCGTTCGCCATGCGCTGGATATGGAATCGATCGACCACGATCCGGGCCTGTGGCAGCGTGGCGCGCACCACCTGCCGATAAACGTGGTACATGTCCATCGCCACCCACTCGACCGAGTCCTTGTCCCGCAGGTCGCGGAAATAGGGCATCAACTCGGCTTTGGCCCGGCTGGGGCGGATATCGAACACGGTCTTGCGCTCGACGTTGGTGATCATGGCCCGGTACTGGCCGATGATCTTGAGCTCGTCGATACCCAGCACCCGCGGCGTCCGGAACTGGGTCTTGGCCTCGACCTCCTCGATGAAATCGTCGAAGACGTGGCGGACCGTCTTTTCGTCCACGGCTACTTCCCGGGCAAGGGCCGCAAAGGTCTTGGAGAAGGACTGGTCGCGGATATAACGCACCAGACGCGCCGTGGCTTGGCGTTTTCCATCAAGGTCCGCCACAGGCTCAAACAAGGTCTTGGTGCAGCTTGTACAGCGATAGCGACGGCGCTGGATGAAGATCACGACGGGTTTGCCGTGCGTCGGTGTGTCCTGAAACGACTGTTCCTGTGAGCCGTGACCATGCAGGCGTCCGGTCTTGCACAGCGGGCAGGTCACCCACTGATTGACGCCTTCGGCCTTGACGACGTAACTGTCCTCGCTGGTCAGGATTTCAAGCGTCTTCAGGCTTCGCAGCTGGAGAAAGTCCGTCACTCAGCACCTTGGGCGAACCCACACTGAAATCCGACTTTTACTCTAGCACATCCGCTCAGCCGTCCAACACCAAAATCCATTCTTTGAAAGTGATAGCTACAAAGACCCAAGGAGCCAGAACCCACACCAGATTCCGGATACCCAAAGAAATCCCGCCTCGGAGGCGGGATTTCATTTTGCACGCTTGATCCCGTTCGCGCTGGAGCGGGCATTCAGCTCTTGGGTGAGGGGTCACGCAATTCGCGGCGGAGGATCTTGCCGACGTTGGTCTTGGGCAGGCTGTCGCGGAACTCGACGTGGCGCGGCTGCTTGTAGCCGGTGAGGTTGGCCTTGCAGTGTTTGAGCACGTCCTCTGCGGTCAGCGCCGGATCCTTCTTGACGATCACCAGCTTGACGGCCTCGCCTGACTTTTCATCGGGCACGCCGACCGCGGCGACTTCGAGCACGCCAGGAAGCAGGGCAACGACATCCTCGATCTCGTTGGGATAGACGTTGAAGCCGGAGACCAGGATCATGTCCTTCTTGCGGTCGACTATGTAGACGTAGCCGCGCTCGTCGATGCGCGCGATGTCGCCAGTGCGCAGGGCGCCATCGGCGGTCATGACCTTGGCGGTTTCCTCGGGGCGATTCCAGTAGCCCTTCATCACCTGTGGTCCCTGCACGCACAGTTCACCGACTTCACCGTTGGGCAGGATCTTGCCGTCGTCATCGCGGATCGTGACCACGGTGGACGGCACCGGCAGTCCGATCGAGCCGTTGTATTCGGCCAGGTCGAGCGGGTTGATGCAAACCGCCGGCGAGGTTTCGGTGAGGCCGTAGGCTTCGGCGAGCGTGCAGCCGGTTGCCTTCTTCCAGCGCTCGGCGACCGCGCGCTGCACGGCCATGCCGCCACCGAGGGTGAGGTGCAGATTCGAAAAATCGACCTGATCGAAGCCTGGCGTATTGAGCAGGCCCGCGAACAGGGTGTTGACGCCGGTGAGCGCAGTGAAGCGCAGGTTCTTGATCGTCTTGACGAAGCCGGGCATGTCGCGCGGATTGGTGATGAGAACGTTGAAACCGCCCGAGCGCGCAAAGGTGAGGAAGTTCGCCGTGAGCGCGAAGATGTGGTACAGCGGCAGCGCGGTGACGATGATTTCGCTGCCCTCGCGCACCACGGGCGCGAGCCAGGCCGATGCCTGCAACATGTTCGCGATCATGTTGCGATGAGTGAGCTCGGCGCCCTTGGCGACGCCGGTGGTGCCACCGGTGTACTGCAGGAAGGCGGCATCTTCGGGGCCGATTTCAATCTTGCCCAGGGTCGATCGCGTGCCGCGACCGAGCGCTTCGTTGAAGCGCAGCGCGTTGGGCAGCGAGTAGTCGGGCACCATCTTCTTGACGTGGCGCACCACGAAGTTGGTGAGCAAGGATTTTGGGAAGCCGAGCAGGTCGCCGACGCCGGTGCAGATCACGTGCTTGCAGTGCGTGCCGCCGATCACCTCGGCGACCGTGTGGGCAAAGTTGTCGACCACGATGATCGCACTGGCGCCGGAATCCTCGAGCTGGTGCTTGAGCTCGCGCGCCGTGTAGAGTGGATTGACGTTGACCACCACCAGACCCGCACGCAGGATCGCCATGATCGCGATTGGATACTGCAGCAGGTTGGGCATCATGATCGCGACGCGATCGCCCTTGGCGAGCTTGAGGTCGTTGACGAGGAATGCGGCAAAGCTTGCGCTCAGCCGGTCGAGATCGGCATAGGTCAGCGTGCGCCCCATGTTGCTGAAGGCCGGCCGGTGACGGAAGCGGTTGCAGGCCTCGGCGAGCATCGCAGCCACCGACGGATACTGATCGAGGTCGATGTCCGCAGTCACGCCTGCCGGATAATTGGCCAGCCACGGGCGTTGTGAATTGTCCATGTATGCTCCCCCAGCGAGTGGTCGCGCGGCGGGCGCCGCAGCGGTCAGGCGCGCGCGCGTCTGGCGCGCGCCTGGTTTCGATTGCAACACAAGCTTTCGCGCAGCGGCAAGCGGCGATGCAGCGCGGGGAGGGACGAATGAGGCGATTGGGCTGGCTTTTCGTGGCGGTGACGCTGTTGCTTGGCGCCTGCGCACGCACTTCGGATGAAGACGCGATCCGCGCCGCAATCGAACGCGGTGCGCAGGCAATCCAGGAGCGTGATGCGGGCGAGCTGGCTGGGCTCGTCAGCGATGATTTCATCGGCAATGATGAGCTCGACCGCGCAGGGCTCGCCAACCATCTGCGCGGCCAGTTCGTGGTGGCGCGGGCGATCGCGGTGCAGGTCGGCGGCATCGAGGTCGAGGTCAGGGGCGAGCGTGCAACCGCGCGCTTTGATGTCTTGATCAGCGACAGCAGCGGACGCTGGATTCCCGATCGCGCCACCACCTTGCATTTCACCACCGGCTGGCGTCGCAGCGGCGGCGAGTGGTTGTGCAACAACGCGAAGTGGTCGGGCGCCGACGAGTAGCCTTGCGCGGGGCAGGTGGCGCCTCGCCGGCGGTCGACGCGGGAACCGCCCTGCGCCGAGCCGGAGCGGCTGCGCGCAGGGCGGACCTTGTGCGGTCGCTTCAGGCGGCCTTGTGGCCGGCGAGTTGACGCAGCACGTATTGCAGGATGCCGCCGTGCTGGTAGAACTCGCGCTCCTTGGGCGTGAGCAGCAGCACCTTGGCGGTGAACTGCTTCTTGCTGCCATCGGCGGCGGTCGCGGTGATTTGCACCTGTTTCGCCTTGCCGCCTTCGAGGCCGCTGATGTCGTAGGTTTCCTTGCCGTCGAGGCCGATTGACCTGGCGTTTTCACCGTCCTTGAACTGCAGTGGCAGCACGCCCATGCCGACCAGATTGGAGCGGTGGATGCGCTCGAAACTTTCGGCGATCACCGCCTTGACCCCGAGCAACAAGGTGCCCTTGGCCGCCCAGTCACGCGAGGAGCCGGTGCCGTATTCCTTGCCGGCAATCACCACCAGTGGCGTGCCATCACCCTTGTACTTCATGGCCGCGTCGTAGATCGCCATTTGCTCTCCGCTGGGCACGTGCAGCGTGTAGCCGCCCTCGACGTCATCGAGCAACTGGTTCTTGATGCGGATGTTGGCGAAGGTGCCGCGCACCATCACGTCGTCGTTGCCGCGGCGCGAGCCGTAGGAATTGAAATCCTTGGGCTCCACGCCCTTGCCCATGAGGAAGCGTCCGGCCGGGCTGTCCTTCTTGATCGAGCCAGCCGGGGAAATGTGATCGGTGGTGATCGAATCACCGAACAGGCCGAGCACGCGTGCGCCGTGGATGTCGGCTTGTGCGGCCAGGGCCATCGTCATGCCGTCGAAGTAGGGCGGGTTCTTGATGTAGGTCGAATCGGTCCAGCGGTAGACCGCGTCGTTGGGCGGTGTCAGGCTGTTCCAGCGCGTGTCGCCATTGAAGACTTCGCCGTAGGTCTTCTTGAACATTTCGGGCGTGATCGCGCCGCGCATGCTGTCGGCGATTTCCTGATTGGATGGCCAGATGTCCCTGAGGTAGACCGGCTTGCCGTCGCTGCCGATACCCAGTGGTTCGCGCGTGAGGTCGAGATCGAGCGTGCCGGCGAGTGCGTAAGCGACCACCAGCGGCGGCGAAGCGAGGTAGTTCATCTTCACTTCGGGGTGGATACGGCCCTCGAAGTTGCGGTTGCCCGATAGCACCGAGGCGACCGCCAGATCGCCATCGCCGATGCCGCGGCTGATTTCGTGCCACAAGGGGCCGGAATTGCCGATGCAGGTGGTGCAGCCGTAACCGACCAGATAGAAGCCGACCTTCTCCAGCTCGCGCAGCAGGTTCGTCTTCTCCAGGTAATCGGTGACGACCTTGGAGCCGGGCGCGAGCGAAGTCTTGACCCAGGGCTTGGCCTTGAGGCCGCGCGCGGCGGCATTGCGCGCGAGCAGGCCCGCACCGATCATCACCGCGGGATTGGAGGTGTTGGTGCACGAGGTGATCGCGGCGATCACCACGGCGCCGTCGTAGAGGCTGAATTGATGGCCCTTGTGCTCGACCCGTACGCCGCCGTTGATGATGTCGTTGGCCTGGTTGCCGATCGCGACCGCGCCGCCTTCGTTGGCGAAGTCGGCGACATCGGCGTCACGCGGCTTGCGGTGCGCGGTGAGTGCCGCGATGACGGCATGACTGGTCTGCTTGACGTCCTCGAGTGCGACCCGATCCTGCGGCCGCTTGGGGCCGGCCATCGATGGGCGCACGCTGGCGAGGTCGAGGTCGAGGATGGTCGAGTATTCGGATTGTGGCGCGCTGTCGTCGTGCCAGAGACCTTGTTCCCTCGCATAGGCCTCGATCAGGCGGATGTGCTCCTCGCTGCGGCCAGACAGGCGCAGGTAATTGAGTGATTCGGCATCGATCGGGAAGATCGCGCAGGTCGCGCCGTATTCCGGCGACATGTTGCCGATGGTGGCGCGATCGGCGATTGGCAGGTGCTTGAGGCCATCGCCGAAGAATTCGACGAACTTGCCGACCACGCCGAGCTTGCGCAGCGCCTGGGCCACGGTGAGCACGAGGTCGGTGGCCGTGACGCCTTCACCGAGCCGGCCATGTAGCTTCACGCCGACCACCTGCGGAATCAGCATCGACGAGGGCTGGCCGAGCATCGCCGCCTCGGCCTCGATACCGCCCACGCCCCAGCCGAGGATGCCCAGGCCGTTGACCATCGTGGTGTGGCTGTCGGTGCCGAACAGGGTGTCGGGCCATGCCCACAGTTCGCCGTTGCGCTCGCCGGTCATCACCACGCGCGAGAGATACTCGAGATTGACCTGATGCACGATGCCGGTATCGGGGGGTACCACGCGGAAATTGCTGAACGCCTTCTGGCCCCAGCGCAGGAAGGTGTAGCGCTCCTTGTTGCGCTCGAATTCGATCTGCGCGTTCTTCTCCAGCGCATCGGCCGAACCGAACACGTCGACCTGTACCGAGTGGTCGATCACCAGTTCCAGCGGCACCACCGGATTGATCTGGGTGGCATCCCCGCCGAGCTTGACCACCGCATCGCGCATGGCGGCGAGGTCGACCACGCAGGGCACGCCGGTGAAGTCCTGCAGGATCACGCGCGCGGGCGTGAAGGCGATTTCGGTGTCGGGTTCCTTGCTGGCGTCCCAACGCGCCACCGCCTCGATCTCCCTGGCGGTGATGTTGACGCCATCCTCGTTGCGCATGAGGTTCTCGAGCAGGATCTTCATCGAGTAGGGCAGGCGCTGGATGTCGAAACGCTCGCCGAGCTTGCGCAGGCTGGAAATCCGGTAGCGCTTGCCATCGACCTCGATCACGGATTGACAGGTGCTGGATTGGCTCATGGCTGGCTCCTTGGATGGGTTGGAATGGACTTGGCCTGGCGCGGATGGCGGCGCGGTGGTGGTTGCGTGGGGCGTCTGCGCCAACGCGCCATTATCCGCCGACCGCTTGCTGGCAGGGATCGGTCACAGTATGCGATCTTGAGTATGAATGGATGGGTATGTATGATCCATGCATACTTTTTCGGCTCGGTGGAGTCAGCGATGGAAGTCAGCGTTGCCGAGCGTGGCCAGATCACCTTGCCCAAGGCAGTGCGCGACGCGCTGGGCCTGGTCAAGGGCAGTACGCTCAAGGTTGAGCTCGAAGGCAGTCGCATCGTGCTGCGCAAGAGTGTCGATGACGCGATTTCGCGTGCGCGCGGCCGCTTCAAGCTCGATGGGTTTGAGTCCACCGCACATGCCCTGCGCGCAATCCGTGGACGTGCGCCGGGTGATCCGCTCAAGGACTGAAGGCAATGATCGCGATCGACACCTCGGTGCTGGTTGACCTGCTTGCCGATGGGCCGCAGGCCGATGCCGCCGAGGCCTGTCTGCGCCAATGCCTGGGCGCGGGCCCGGTGGTGGTGTGCGAAGTGGTGCTGGCCGAGGTCTGCAGCGCACTGCGCGATGGCGCCGAAGCGCTGGCCGCGCTCGAAGACATGAGCCTGCGCTTTTCGCCGATCGAAGCCAAATCAGCCTTGCGTGCCGGCGAGATGCAGCGTCGCCATCGCCAGCGCACCGATGCGCAATGGCGCGCGGTGCCGGATTTTCTCATCGGTGCGCATGCGCTGCTCCAGTGCAATGGCCTGATCACCGCCGATCGGGATTTCTATCGCCAGTATTTCAAGGGACTGAAATTGATCGTGCCCGCCAGTTGAAGTGATCCCGAATCGTCCCGGCAGCCCGTCTCGCGCAATGGGGATCGCGTGGCGTGTTGTCGGGATCAAGTCGAAATGAAGCTGTCTCTTTTCCCGCCTTCCGGAGTTGCAACGATGCTGCAAGCCTATCGCCAACATGTCGCCGAACGCGCCGCGCTCGGCATTCCGCCGCTGCCGCTGAGCGCGCAGCAGACCACCGAGCTCGTCGCCCTGCTCAAGAACCCACCGACGGGCGAGGCCGAGTTCCTGCTTGAACTGCTCAGCCAGCGCGTGCCGGCCGGTGTCGACGAGGCCGCCCAGGTCAAGGCGTCCTATCTGGCTGCACTGGCGCTGGGTGGCGAGCGCAATCCGCTGATTCCACGCGCGCTCGCCACGCAGTGGCTGGGCACGATGCTCGGTGGCTACAACATCGCACCCTTGGTGCGCCTGCTCGACGATGCCGAGGTCGGTACCGAGGCGGCGACTGCGCTCAAGCACACCTTGCTGATGTTCGATGCCTTCCACGATGTCGAGGAAAAGGCCAGGGCCGGCAATGCCAATGCGCAGGCGGTGCTCAAGAGCTGGGCCGAGGCCGAGTGGTTCACCAGCAGGCCCGAAGTGCCGGCGTCGCTCACGATCACCGTGTTCAAGGTGCCCGGCGAGACCAACACCGATGATCTTTCGCCTGCACCCGATGCGACCACGCGCCCGGACATCCCGCTGCATGGTCTGGCCATGCTCAAGAACAAGCGCCCCGATGCGCCCTTCGTGCCCGAGGAAGACGGCAAGCGCGGTCCGATTGGCGACTTGCTCAAGCTCAAGGACAAGGGCCATCCGGTCGCCTATGTTGGCGATGTCGTGGGCACCGGTTCCTCGCGCAAGTCGGCGACCAACTCGGTGCTGTGGTGGACCGGGCAGGACATCCCCTTCATCCCCAACAAGCGCTTCGGCGGCGTGTGTCTGGGCGGCAAGATCGCGCCGATCTTCTACAACACGATGGAAGATGCCGGCGCGCTGCCGATCGAGCTCGACGTCTCGCAGATGGAGCATGGCGATGTCATCGAGCTGCGTCCGCATGAAGGCAAGGCGCTCAAGAACGGTGCGGTGATCGCGACCTTCGAGGTCAAGAGTCCGGTACTGTTCGACGAGGTGCGAGCAGGCGGCCGCATCGCGCTGATCATCGGCCGCGGCCTCACCGCCAAGGCGCGCGAGTCACTCGGCTTGCCGGCGTCGACGCTGTTCCGCCAGCCGCAGCAACCGGCCGACAGCGGCAAGGGCTACACGCTCGCGCAGAAGATGGTTGGGCGTGCCTGCGGTCTGCCGGAAGGCAAGGGCGTGCGTCCGGGTACCTATTGCGAACCGAAGATGACTTCGGTCGGCAGTCAGGACACCACCGGGCCGATGACGCGCGACGAACTCAAGGATCTCGCCTGTCTGGGTTTCTCGGCGGATCTGGTCATGCAGTCGTTCTGCCACACCGCGGCCTATCCCAAACCCGTCGACGTCAACACCCATCACAGCCTGCCGCAATTCATTGCCACGCGCGGCGGCATCGCGCTGCGCCCGGGCGATGGCATCATCCATTCCTGGCTCAACCGCATGCTGCTGCCCGACACCGTCGGCACCGGTGGCGATTCGCACACGCGCTTTCCGATCGGCATTTCATTTCCTGCGGGTTCCGGTCTGGTCGCCTTCGCCGCGGCCACCGGCGTAATGCCGCTGGACATGCCCGAATCGGTGCTGGTGCGCTTCAAGGGCACGTTGCAGCCGGGCGTGACCTTGCGTGACCTCGTCCACGCGATTCCGCTCTACGCGATCAGGCAGGGCCTGCTCACGGTCGAGAAGAAGGGCAAGAAGAACGTCTTCTCGGGCCGCATCCTCGAGATCGAGGGCCTGCCCACACTCAAGCTCGAACAGGCTTTTGAACTCGCCGACGCTTCGGCCGAGCGCTCGGCCGCAGGCTGCACGATCAAGCTCGACAAGGAACCGATCATCGAATACCTCAAGAGCAACATCGTGCTGCTCAAGAACATGATCGCGCAAGGCTACGAAGACGCGCGGAGCATCCGCCGCCGCATCCAGAAGATGGAAGCCTGGCTCGCGGCACCGCGATTGCTTGAGGCCGATGCCGATGCGCAGTACGCCGCGGTGATCGAGATCGATCTCGACCAGATCGTCGAGCCGATCGTGTGCTGTCCCAACGACCCCGACGACGCCCGGACGCTGTCTGACGTGGCCAACGCGAAGATCGACGAAGTCTTCATCGGCTCGTGCATGACCAACATCGGCCACTTCCGTGCCGCGGCCAAGCTGCTCGAAGGCAAACGCGACATTCCGACCCGACTGTGGGTCGCGCCACCCACCAAGATGGATGCGGCCGAACTGACCAAGGAAGGCCACTACGGCACCTTTGGCACCGCGGGCGCACGCATGGAAATGCCCGGCTGCTCGCTGTGCATGGGCAATCAGGCGCAGGTGCGCGAGGGTGCGACGGTGATGTCGACCTCGACGCGCAACTTTCCCAACCGCCTCGGTCGCAACGCCAATGTCTATCTCGGCTCGGCGGAACTGGCGGCGATCTGCTCACGCCTTGGGCGCATTCCCACCCGCGAGGAGTATCTCGCCGACATGGGCGTGATCAATGCGCAGGGCGAACAGATCTACCGTTACATGAACTTCGACCAGATCGAGGAGTACCGCGATACCGCGGCAGGGGTCGACGCCTGATCCGACCGGCATGGGCAAGCTCGGGCCGGCGCCTGGCGCTGGCCCTTGCCCGACCTGGACGGAATCTGGCGATGGCAAAGATGGATCGCGGAGTGCGCGCAGGCCCCGACTGGGCCGTGCGCGTCATGGCCCGCAGGGCGTCGGGAGGGCGTCATCGAAGCCGGCGTCGAGCTGGCCATCGGCCGTACTGCGGGCAACGAAAATACGGCTCTCTCTCGATCTGTCGCGGGTGCAATGGGCGGTGCTTGCCGCCTGTTCCACCGCGTCTGGTGCAAGCCACGACTATGAAGGCATTTACGGGCTGGGCCGCGCCTTTCGCCTGGCGGGCGCCCGAACGGTGTTGCTGAGCCTGTGGCCGGTTGAGGATCAGGCGACTTCAATCTGGAGCGAAGCGCTCTATCGCGCGCGGGTGACGGAGCGGGCCGACACACCCGCAGCGATGCAGGCGGCGCAGCGGGCCGTACTCGCCGCGCGGCGCAAGAGCGGGCAGAGCGATCACCCGTGGTACTGGGCTGGGTTTCTCGCCTTGGGCGATTGGCGCTGAGCGGCCACTGGCTGCTGCGCCATCAGCCGTTGTCGAGCGTGCTGCGTGCGAGCAGGCCGCGCGCGAGCATCGCGTATTCGCGGCGCCGAACCAGGAGGCGCAACTGGCTGCCGCCGACTTGGCGCCAGAGTACGGCAGCGCGCACCGCGGCCAGCAGCAAGGCACGAATCTGCGCAACCACTTGCGGATTGGACAGGTGCTGCGGATTTCCGTGCACGATCACGCGTGGGCGCAGCTGCGACAACGTTTCCACGTAGATTTCGGCCAGTCGCGCCTGCACGGTCGGGTGGCCACAGCCAAAATGATCGGCTTGGCGCTGCGCGCTCTCGATGCCCGTGCGCAGCGCATCGCGCATCCGCGCATTGCGCATGAGTTTGCCTTGCAGGCGCAGCACGCCCAGGACCAGTCGCGTGACCGGCAGATTGCGGCCGTTTCCCTCGACCTGTTCGATCAGGGCCTCGAAGCCAAGGCGCAGTCCGCCGATGCCACCGAACACGGCGGCAGCATCGGCGGCGTCGATGCGGAAAATGCTCGCGATGCTGATCTGCGCGGCGTGCGCATCGGCGCGCCCCTGGGTGGCGAGGTCATGGACCAGCCGGCAACCTTGCAGGATGCCCGCGAATGCGATCACGCGTGCTTCACGCTTCATGCGTCCTCCAGCCTCCGAATGCCGCATCGCTGCGATCGATGACGCCGCCGCCCAGGCACACGGGGCCATCGTAGAACACCACCGACTGGCCGGGGGTGACGGCGCGCTGTGCAGCGTCGAATTCGACCAGTGCCTGATCGCCAACCAGGTTGACGCTGCAGGCCTGTGGCGGCTGCCGGTAGCGCGTCATCGCGGTGCAGCGAAAGGCCTGCGCGGGTGGCGCTCCGGCAATCCAGATCAATTCGTCGGCAACCAATCGATGCGACTGCAGGAACTGATTGGCATTGCCCTGCGCGACATAAAGAATGTTGGCCGCGACATCCTTGCCGACCACATACCACGGCTCACCATCGCCATCCTTGCGACCACCGATGCCCAGTCCGCCGCGCTGGCCGAGTGTGTAGTGGAACACACCGGCATGCTCGCCCATCCTGATGCCATCGGGCGTGCACATCACGCCGGGTTGGGCGGGGATGTAGCGGCTGAGGAAGCTGCGGAAGTTGCGCTCACCGATGAAGCAAATGCCGGTCGAGTCCTTCTTCGCGTGCGTGGGCAAGCCGGCTTCGCGCGCGAGGGCGCGTACCTGTGGCTTGTCCAGCTCGCCGAGCGGAAAACGCGTGGCCGCGAGCGCTTGCTGGCCCAGTGCATGCAGAAAGTAGGTCTGGTCCTTGTCGGTATCGCGTGCCCGCAGCAGGCGCCAGAGTCCATCCACGCAATCCAGGCGCGCGTAATGGCCGGTGGCGATTTGCCGTGCACCCAGCGCTTGTGCGTGTTCGAGAAAGGTCTTGAACTTGATCTCGCGGTTGCACAGCACATCGGGATTGGGTGTGCGGCCGCGACGATGTTCGGCAAGGAAATGCTCGAACACCTGGGTGCGGTACTGCGCCGCGAAATTGCAAAGATGCAAGTTGATGTGCAGCCTCGCGCAGACTGCCACCGCATCCTTGCGATCGGCATCGACGCTGCAACCGCTGGTCGGCTCCTCGTCTTCCCAGTTCTGCATGAACATGCCGGCAATCGCCACCCCTTCGCGTTGCAGCAGCAGGGCGGCGACCGAAGAATCCACGCCACCCGAGAGGCCGACCATGACCTCGACGCTCATCGTGGACGATCCAGGTACTGCAGCGCATCGAGCGGCCACCAGCGCCGAGCAAGAAAGGCATCGATGTTGGCGAGCACCATCGGGCTGCGCAGATTGCCCGCTGCGGCGATTTCGTCGCGGCGCAGCCAAAGGGCTGCCACGATGCCCTCGTCGAGCGCGCGATCGGGTTCATGCCGCAGCGCGCTCGCGGCAAACGCGAAGCGCAGGAAGTGCAGCGTGCCGCTGGTCCATTGGCTCACGCCGAGAAAGTGCCTGAGCTCGACATGCCAGCCGGTTTCCTCGAGCGTCTCGCGCAGCGCCGCTGCCGGCAGCGATTCGCCGGGCTCGAGGTGGCCGGCCGGCTGGTTGAGCACGCGTCGACCCTGAACGATTTCCTCGACCATGAGAAAGCGATCATCGTGCGCGACCACGGTGGCCACGGTAACGTGCGGATGCCAGATCGGCTGGCTGTCCTGGCCGGACAATGCGGGCTGATTCATCACTGGATTCTAACAGTCCGGTCCGCGTGGCCTTGGGCGGTCTTGCGCAGCGGGTCCGCCGCCACCACCTTGGCGCGAACGATGCCGCGCTATACTCGGGCCGCGGCAGAATGGCAGCAGGACATGGCAAGCAAGCACGAACCCGGACAAGAACACACCTTTGGCCTCGCAGTCCACGAAGCCAAGCCGGAGGCCGCAATCGAGCGGCCACCGCTTTATCAGGTGTTGCTGCTCAACGACGATTTCACGCCGATGGATTTCGTGATCATCGTGCTGGAAACCTTCTTCAACATGGAACGCGAGCGCGCGACCCAGGTGATGATGCACGTGCATACCCGCGGCAAGGGTGTGTGCGGCCTGTTCACCCGTGAAGTGGCCGAGACCAAGGTCACCCAGGTCAACGAGTTCTCGCGGGCGCACCAGCATCCCTTGCTCTGCACGATGGAGAAGTCCTGACCTTGGCCGATGCCTGACTGGATATCCAGCACACCAACCCCACATCCTTACACAACAGATTGCGGAGAGGTTTCGGCATGTTCAGCAAGGATCTCGAGGTCAGCATCGGCCAATGCTACAAGCAGGCGCGCGAACAACGGCATGAGTTCATGACCGTCGAGCACCTGTTGCTTTCATTGCTCGACAACACCGCCGCGGTGGCGGTGATCAATGCATGCGGCGCCGATTTGGCGCGGCTTGCGCGCGACTTGCGCTCGATCATCGCCGAAACGGTGCCGGTGTTGCCGGCCAATGACGAGCGCGACACCCAGCCCACGCTCGGCTTCCAGCGGGTCTTGCAGCGTGCCGTCTATCATGTGCAGTCTTCGGGGCGCAAGGAAGTCACCGGTGCCAATGTGCTGGTGGCGATCTTCGGTGAAAAGGACTCTCACGCCGCTTATTTCCTCGGCCAGCAGGACGTGTCAAGGCTGGATGTCGTCAACTACATCTCGCACGGCATCGCCAAGATCGGCCACGACGGTGCCAGTGCAGCGTCCAGTGGTGAAGGCAAGGCCGAAGGCGAGGCTGGCGGCGAGGAGGCGCGCGGCAATCCGCTGCAGGAATTCGCCAACAACCTCAACGAGCTCGCACGCCAGGGCAAGATCGATCCGCTGATCGGCCGCAACGAAGAAGTCGAGCGCACCATCCAGGTGCTGTGCCGCCGGCGCAAGAACAATCCGCTCTACGTCGGCGAGGCCGGCGTGGGCAAGACCGCGCTGGCCGAAGGGCTGGCCAAGCGCATCGTCGAGGGCGACGTGCCCGAGGTGCTGGCCGACTGCACGATCTGGGCGCTCGATCTGGGCGCACTGGTCGCCGGCACCAAGTACCGCGGCGATTTCGAAAAGCGTCTCAAGGCGGTGATCGCCCAGCTCAAGAAGGAGCCGGGCGCGATCCTGTTCATTGACGAGATCCACACCATCATTGGCGCCGGATCCGCCTCGGGCGGCACGATGGATGCGTCCAATCTGATCAAGCCCGTGCTCGCCAGCGGCGAGCTGCGCTGCATCGGCTCGACCACCTTCCAGGAATACCGTGGCGTGTTCGAGAAGGATCGCGCGCTGGCACGGCGCTTCCAGAAGATCGACGTGGTCGAACCCTCCATTGCCGAGAGTGTGGAAATCCTCAAGGGCCTGAAGGCGCGTTTCGAGGAGCACCACAAGGTCGAATACACCGGCGACGCATTGCAGGCGGCGGTGGATCTTTCGGTCAAGCACATTGCCGACCGCCTGCTGCCGGACAAGGCGATCGACGTGATCGACGAGGCCGGGGCGCGCCAGCGCCTGTTGCCCGAGCACGAGCGCAGTGGGCGCGTGGACGTACCGGAAATCGAGTTCATCGTCGCGCGCATGGCGCGCATTCCACCCAAGCAGGTGTCGGCATCGGACCGCGACGTGCTCAAGAGCCTGGATCGCAACCTCAAGATGGTGGTGTTTGGCCAGGATGCGGCCATCGACGCGCTCGCCGGTGCGATCAAGATGGCGCGCTCGGGCCTGGGCAATCCGAGCAAGCCGATCGGCTGTTTCCTGCTCACCGGTCCGACCGGCGTGGGCAAGACCGAAGTTACCCGCCAGTTGGCGCTGCAGTTGGGCATCGAGCTGGTGCGTTTCGACATGTCCGAGTACATGGAGCCGCATTCGGTGTCGCGCCTGATTGGTGCGCCCCCGGGTTATGTCGGTTTCGACCAGGGCGGCCTGCTCACCGAGCAGATCGTCAAGCATCCCCATTGCGTGCTGCTGCTCGACGAAATCGAAAAGGCGCATCCGGATGTCTACAACATCCTGCTGCAGATCATGGATCGTGGTGCGCTCACCGACACCAACGGGCGCGAGGCCAATTTCAAGAACGTCATCGTGGTGATGACGACCAATGTCGGCGCGCAGGCGGCGGCAAGGCGCACCATCGGCTTCGTCGAGCAGAGCCATCGAACCGATGCGATGGAGGCGCTCAAGCGCACGTTCACGCCCGAGTTCCGCAATCGCCTCGATGCAGTGGTGCAGTTCAATGCGCTCGATTTCGAGCACATTCTGCGCGTGGTCGACAAGTTCCTGATCGAGCTCGAAGCGCAGCTGCAGGAAAAACACGTGGCCTTGCATGTCGATGCCGACGCGCGGCGCTGGTTGGCCGAGCACGGGTTTGACCCGCAGATGGGCGCGCGGCCGATGGCGCGCGTGATCCAGGAGAACGTCAAGCGCCTGCTCGCCGACGAACTCCTGTTCGGCAAACTCGCCACGGGTGGCAAGGTGCTGCTGTCGGTGCGCGAGGGCAAGCTTGCGGTTGAAACCGAAGCAGCCGAAGAATTGCCTGCCGTCGTCGAGTAGTTCGACCTGGTGAGTGGACAGGGCAAGGGCCGGGTCGGTTTTCGACCCGGCCTTTTTCGTTGAATCACGTCATGTTGCAGATGAAAGCTCGCATTTCCGTTACCTCGATTCGATCGCCTGCGCGAACGACACGCGCGGTCCGATGGTTGCGGCGCATGCTGCGGCGCACCGTCGAAAGTTGTCGGGTTGCTCTCGACAGCGGGCGCAAACGCCTGCTAGCTTCGGAAGGTTGGCCGTCTATGGGGTAGGCGTCCAGCAAGCCACGGCGCCGGCAGAGAGAGAGCTGTCGGCAGCGGCGGAGCCTTCGGTGTGGAGAGAACGCATCGACGTGGGCACTCGGGACGGTGCAAAGGGCTGCGTGAGCAGCATCTTCCTAACCAGCGACTGGGGAACACAGTGAATCAGAACCGTAACCATGAGGTACGGCGGACGGCTTTGGCCGTTGCCGCGTTGCTCTTGTTCAGTGGTGGCGCGGCGCAGGCCACGCCTTCTATCGGTGCGCAGCAGCAGCTCGACACCGCACGCATGAACATCGATGCCTTGACGAAGGATTATTCCAGCACGCGCTTCATCGTGACCTATCACGCAACGAGCCCCGAGCAGATGCAGATCAGCTCGCGCCAGCTCGATTTCGATCGCGTCGGTGCACTCACCGGCACCAAGGTCAGTGCGGTACGCACCCTCGCCACCGGTGCGCAATTGGTCGAAGTTTCGGGTGATGTGAAGCGCCTTGCCGCCAAGAGCGATTTCGCGCGCAATGTCATGCTGGCCTTTGCCGGCAATCCGAACGTCGCCTATGTCGAACCCGACCGCATCATGCATGCGGTATTCACCCCCAACGACACCTATTTCGCCAACCAGTGGGACCTCACCGACGCGACTGGCGGCATTCGCGCGCCAGCGGCCTGGGATTTGGCTGGCTCGGCGCCGGGTTCGGGCATCAACGTGGCCGTGCTCGACACTGGTATCACCACCCACAGCGACCTCAGCGGTCAGACGGTGGGCGGCTATGACTTCATCAGCGATTCGTCGGCTGCGCGCGATGGCAATGGTCGTGATTCCAATCCCGCCGATCAGGGCGATTGGTATGCCGCCAATGAGTGCGGCTCGGGCTACCCGGCGTCCAACTCGAGCTGGCACGGCACGCACGTGACCGGCACGATCGTCGCCCAGGCCAACAATGGCAAGGGCATTGCCGGTATTGCCTACGGCGCCAAGGTGGTGCCTGTGCGCGTACTGGGCAAATGCGGTGGTTCGGTCTCCGACATCGTCGATGCGATTGTCTGGGCCTCGGGTGGCAGCGTCTCGGGCGTGCCCGCCAATGCCAATCCGGCGCGTGTCCTCAACCTCAGCCTCGGCGGCGGCGGTGCCTGCGGTTCGTTCCAATCGGCGATCAACACTGCGCGCAGCAACGGAGCGATCTTCGTGGTTGCGGCGGGCAACGAAAGCCAGAATGTCAGCAATTCCTCACCGGCCAACTGCAGCAATGTCGTTTCGGTTGCAGCGACGACCAAGGCCGGTTCGCGTGCCTCGTATTCGAACTATGGCTCGACGATCGTGATTTCGGCGCCGGGTGGTGATGGCAGCGGCGGCGCCGGGGACATCCTGTCCACGCTCAATGCCGGTACCACCACGCCGGGCGCCGAGAACTACGCCTACTACGCGGGTACGTCGATGGCGACGCCGCACGTGGCAGCGGTTGCGGCCTTGGTGTTCCAGCAGAATCCGAGCCTCACGCCGGATCAGGTGAAGAACATCCTGACCAGTACCGCGCGCGCCTTGCCGGGTTCCTGCTCGGGTGGTTGCGGCGCGGGCATCATGGACGCCCAGGCTGCCGTGCAGGCCGCTGGTGGCGGTTCCAGCAATGCCGCGCCCACGGCCAACTTCAGCTTCACCACCAGCGGCCTGACCGCGAGCTTCACCGACAGCTCCAGCGACAGCGACGGAAGCATCAGCTCGCGCTCGTGGAACTTCGGCGATGGCAGCACATCGACGGCGACCAATCCGAGTCACACGTTCGCAGCCAGCGGTTCCTACAGCGTCAAGCTGACGGTGACCGACAATGGCGGTGCAACCAACACCAAGACCAGCACGGTCACGGTAAGCAGCGGCGGCGGTGGTGGCACGGTGTTGACCAATGGTGTTGCGGTCACGGGCCTGGGTGCGACCACGGGCGGCCAGCTCTTCTACACGATGAGCGTTCCGGCCGGTGCGACCAACCTCAAGTTCGTCACCTCGGGCGGTTCGGGTGATGGCGACCTCTACGTCAAGTTCGGTTCGGCACCTACCACCTCGAGCTATGACTGCCGTTCGTGGGTCTCGGGCAACAGTGAAACCTGCTCGATCACCACGGCGCAGGCGGGCACCTACTACGTGATGGTCAATGCCTATTCGACCTTCAGTGGCATGAGCCTGACTGGCAGCTACAGCACCGGTGGCGGCGGCGGTGGCACCACGCTTGCCAACGGCGTGCCGGTCAGCGGCCTGTCGGCGGCAAAGGGCAAGTGGACCGCGGACTACACCCTCGTGGTGCCGGCTGGCGCGACCAACCTGAAGTTCCAGATTTCGGGTGGCAGCGGTGATGCCGACATGTACGTGCGCCTCAACGCGGCACCGACGACCTCGAGCTACAGCTGCCGTCCGTATCTGACCGGTAACAGCGAGTCGTGCACCTGGGCGGCGCCGAGCGCCGGTACCTATCACGTCAAGATCCGCGCCTATGCGGCGTTCTCGGGCGTGACGCTGGTGCCGAGCTACACACCGTAAACGAAGTTCGACCAGGGAAGGAAAGCAAATCGACGGCCGGGGCAACCCGGCCGTTCTTGTTTTCGGCATCGCGGCCGCGGGAAACGAGGCGCCGCACACGGCGCGATCGCGGCAGAAGCCGGCACCAGAATCGGATTGGGGAATCCAGTCGCCGTGCTGCGGCGAAAGCGACCCCGGCAGAGGCCTCAGCCGGGCAGCGGCTCGAAGCGGTTGGCTTCGCGGTTCTTGCGCACCTGGGTCGGGTCCCAGATGCGCCCGTTCATTGCGATGTAGACGCCATCGGGCAGGGTCTGCACCGCGCCGACTGCGCAACCGATGTTGAACACTGCGTCCGAGCCCTTGAACAAGGCCGGATTGAGCGCGCCGGTGAGCACGATCACCTTGCCGTCGATGCCGTGCAGTGCCTGTGCGGTATCGACCATCGTGTCGGTGCCATGCGTGACCAGCACATGACGATGCGGCTGGCGTTCGATTGCGCTGCGAATCAGCGCGCGGTCGCCATCGTCCAGATGCAGACTGTCCTTGCGCAACACCGAGACCACGTCAAAGGCAAAAGCCACGCCCAGCGTTTCGAGAATCTCGCCGATCTGCGGCGAGCCGATCTGGAAGGTCGACTTGTCGTCGAAATAGATCTTGTCGATGGTGCCGCCGGTGGTGACGATGGTCAGGTGCTGCATGATGGCCGGTTCCGCGTGCAGGCAGTTTCAGGAGGGCGCATTGTCGACGAGCGCCGCGACCGCGTCCATCGGAATCGTGTCCAGGCGCATGAGGCCGTGCTCCAGGAACAAGCTCAGCGCCGCATGCGCGCGCGGATCGCGCAATTCGCGTTCGGCCCAGCGCGCGTGGCGATTGAGCAAAGCCGCTGCCGCGCAGCGCGCCAGCGTCACCGCGAAACCGCGTGCACCGCTCTCGAGCGTGGCGCGGTCACTCGCGTGTGAGCCGTACCATGCCTGCGCCGCCGCCAGCGCCGGTTGCAGTTGCATTTGGCCTGCTCCGCTGCCACACAGTTCCAGAAGCCGCCGCGCGAAAGCGGCAAGTCCTTCGCGGCCCAATGCGCGCAGGGTATCGAGCGCGAGCACATTGGTGGTGCCTTCCCAGATCGGGAACACCTGGGCATCGCGCAGCAATTGCGGAATCCCGGTGTCCTCGATGTAGCCGGCGCCGCCGAAGGCTTCGCAGGTTTCCGAGGCGATGCGTACCGCGAGCTTGCCGGTCCACAACTTGGCCAGCGGGGTGAGCACGCGCAGCATCAGCGCATCATCGGCGTGTTCACGCTGGTCGTGCTCTTCACGTCCGAGCAGTTCGATGACGCAGAAGACGAGTTGGAACGCCGCCTCGAATTCGGCGATGAGGTGGGCGAGCGTTGCGCGATGCAGCGGCAAGGCGCCGAGCGTGCGACCGAAGGCCTCGCGCCGGTTTGCGTAATCGAGCGCCAGTGCCAGGCAATGACGCATCGTGGCGATGGCGCCGACGGCATTCCAGATGCGCGAGATATTGAGCACGGGTGTGATCTGGCGCACCCCATTGGCCAGATCGCCGACCGGTGTGGCCAGTGCGCCGTCGAGGTGGATTTCGGCGGTCGGGAGTTCGCGCGTGCCGAGCTTGTCCTTGAGTCGGTCGATGCGGATGCCATTCCACGCACCGCTCGCGTCACGCGTTTCGAGATAGAAGAGCGCGAGTGCATCGGCGCCGGAAGCGGACCCTTGCGGGCGTGCGAGCGCAAGCGCCATGTCGCCGACCACGGCCGAGGTGAACCACTTGCGGCCGCTCAGGCGCCACTGCCCATGCTCGTCGCGCTGCGCGATCGTGTCGGTGTTGCCGACATCCGAACCACCAGCGAGTTCGGTCATCCACTGGCCCGACAGCCACAGCTGGGTTGGATCGCGGGCCAGCAGATGCGGCAGCGCTCGCTCGCACAGTGCGCGATTGCCAGCCGCCTTGAGCGCGGTCGCGGCGCCGTCGCTCATGGCCAGCGGACAGGAATGGAACTGGCTCGGCACGTGATAGAGGTAGGCGCGCAGAAACTGGTCGACGCGTGCCCATGCGCCAAAGCGGGATTCGTGTCCCGCGGCCACAAAGCCGTAGCGCGCAGTGAGTTCGGCACCGCGCTGCCAGGTTGGCGTCGTTTCGATGTGATCGATGCGTTCGCCCCAGGCGCTCCAGGAGATCAGACTGGGTGTCTTGGGGGCCTCCTGGCGGGCCTTGCTCCACGAATGTGCAGCATGCGCGCCAAGTTCGCTCAGGTCGGCCTCTATGGCGGCGGCGACCTCCTTGGGCAGCGCGCGTGCGCAGTAGGTGCGCAGGCTTGCATCGGTGGTGAAGGAATTGCCCAGTCGGGGTGGGGATTGCAGGAATTCCATGTGGCCTCCGTGAAGCCGTGTTTGCATCCGACCTTACGCGCCGTGGCGATGCTGCGGCAAGCGTGCCGGCTCGACCTTCAAGGCCGCCGGCGCCTTGGCCGAACGGGCCGGCCGTGAGCGCGATTCTGGTGCCGCTTGCTAGAATCCGCGCCGTGCGCAGCGAGGCGACAATGGACGAGAAGCAGGCAGCAGCGACGGCAGCGTATGCGCGGATTCCCGAGCGCAATAGCGGCGACAATCTGCTGCGCACCGCGCAGCAGCATCATGTTGCCTTGTCGAGCATGGCCGATACCAAGGCGAACATCATCATCACGGTGTCATCGATCGTGCTGACCCTGTGCATCGGTCGCCTCAACGATCCGGAGCTGCGCGTGTCGGCGATCGTGCTCGCCGCCTTCACCTTGATGGCGCTGTTTCTTGCAATCCTCGCCGTGTTGCCAAAATACCGCCCGCCCAGGCTCAATGCAGACGGCAGCTTGCCCAAGGGCTTCAACCTGTTGTTCTTCGGGCACTTCTCCAGACTGTCGCGCGAACGCTATCTCGAGGAGATGGCGCGTGCGCTCAGTCCCGATGGTTCGCCCTATGCCACCTGGGCCAACGACATCTATTCGATCGGTACGTATCTGGCCTGGTACAAGTACCGCTATCTGCGCTACAGCTATCTGTTTTTCCTCGCCGGGTTCTTGCTCGCCTGCGCGGTGCAGGCGTGGCGCCTGCTTGCCCAGTGAGCAAACCGGCTTCGGTGCGCGGCCTGCTCGAGGCGGCCCTGCGGCATCTGGACGGCGCGGATGCGCGCGCCGAGGCGCAGATCCTGCTTGCCCATGTGCTTGGGCGCCCGCGCAGCTGGTTGTTCGCCTGGCCTGAACACGAGCCGGATGCTGCCCAGCGCGAGGTTTACGCCGGCTTGGTCGAAGCGCGTGCGCGCGGCGAACCCATTGCTTACCTGACCGGGCGGCGGGACTTCTGGAACCTGGATCTGGCAATAGGCCCGGCCGTGCTGATCCCGCGCCCGGAAACCGAATTGCTGGTCGAACTCGCGCTTGCGCGACTGCCGCTCGATCGCGAAGTCTGCGTGGCCGACCTCGGTACCGGTTCGGGCGCGATCGCGCTGGCGATCGCGAGCGAGCGACCGCAGGCCCGCGTGCTGGCGACCGACGCGAGCGAAGCCGCACTCGAGGTCGCGCGCGGCAATGCGCGGCGGCTTGGCTTGGGCAAGCTCGAATTCGCCCGAGGCAACTGGTGTGAGGTGCTGGGCGGGCGGCGCTTTGACCTGATCGTCTCCAATCCACCGTACATCGCGTCCGGCGATCCACATCTTGCGCAAGGCGATCTGCGCTTCGAGCCCGCCGCTGCATTGGCCTCGGGCAAGGACGGCCTCGATGCGCTCCGCGCCATCGTCGCGCAGGCACCCGAACATCTCGTCGAGCGGGGCTGGTTGCTGCTCGAACAGGGCTACGACCAGGCCGCCGCGGTGCGCGATCTGCTCGCCGGATCTGGCTTCGAGTCGATCGGCAGTGCCCGCGACGCCGCTGGCCACGAGCGCGTGAGCTTCGGGCGGCGTCCGCCCGTCAAAGTGTGAGGCAGTTGGCAACTCGCGCGTGAAGCCGGCCGCAGGGGGCGCGTTGCCCATTGCGCGGAATCAGTCGCGCCATCCCGGCAAGATGCCTTCCCAGATGAGGACGCATTTGCGGACCTCGCGATGAAGCCACTGAACCCCGAACTGCGTCGCGCGTGAGCGCCACGCTCCGGGCCTCGCCAATCAGGCCCGGAAATTCCGCCGCTCGGATGCGGTCAAGGTTTGGCCAGGGATGGCCACGTCTCCGGGCGCGACGCGCCCAGGTCACAGCGCAACCCACTCACCGATTCCCCTGACTTCGGTCACGCTGACAGCAGCGCGATGCTCGGGCACCATGCACGGATAC
>NZ_JAHCAP010000023.1 GCF_019634815.1 Dokdonella sp.
CGCCGCCGTCGTCGCTGCGGTAAAGCATGCCGTCAACGGCGGCATACACCACGCCGCTCGGGCCAAAGCTGATGTCGCTGACGTTGGCGTAATACGGCGTCGTTCCGCCGAACGTGAGCGCATCGCTCCAGGTCGCGCCGCCATCGGTGCTCAGGTAGATCGAGGCTGGATGCAGCGGGTCACCGGCGCCGTAGGGATAGGAAACGCCGGCCGCCATGCGCAGCGGATTCGCTGGGTCGAACGCGAGCTTGTTGATCGGCACGCCGTTCGGCAAGCCGGTGCTGCTTGCAATGAAGCTCACGCCGCTGTTGGCGCTGGCCAGCACGCCATGGGCCGCGGTTGCAAGGTAGAGCATGCCGCCAGCACCGGGGGGATCGACAACGTCCGTCACCCGATCATTGGCGGGCATGGTGTATCCGGTCTGCGTCCAGTTGTCGGCGCGATCCGTGCTGCGATTGAGGCGTCCGAAGCTGTCGAAAGTCCACAGCGTCGACGGGGCGCCGGCATCGAGGGCCAAGGTGTCGAAATTGAACGCGGCCGAGCCGGCCAGGCCGGCTTCCTTGCGCGTCCAGCTCACGCCACCATCATTGCTGCGGAAGATTCCGCCGTTGGCCGAGGCGTACAGGATGCTTGGCATGGTCGGATCGACCAGCAGGCGATTGATGCGCCCGCCATAAGGCCCCTCGCTGGTCCAAACGCCACCACCGGCGAGAGCCAGGCCGGCGGGCAAGAGGCATGCGGCGAGCGCACAGGCAAACAGTCTGGTTTTCATGATCGAACTCCCCGGCAGCTTGGAGGGCGCTGCATCTTGCCCATCTTTGAACACCAATACGCAATTGTGCGCCGGAAAACGACAGCAAACGTGATCGGGTCGCTGGCCGTAGCGTGAACAGGCGCACGGTGGATCGGGCAAACGTGCCATGCGGCTCAGCCGAGGCGGGTGCTGCGCAGCAGGCAGGACGCGATGGACATGGCGCCGGCACCGGCATCGTGCCAGCCATGGACAGTTGCGCGCCCGTACCCGGTGTATCTCGTGGGATGTCAGTGGATCGATGGGGTCGGCGGCGCCATGCGTGGCATGGCCGCGCTGCCGCCATCTGCGCTGCCATGGCCGGTGAAGTGCATTTCCGGCATCCTGCTGCCCCGCCTTCGTATACAAGGCGCATCATTCAACCTGATGGAAAGGATTGCGGATGCAACTGGATGAACTGGAGTCGCTGTTCACGCAGGCCGGCGGGACTGACCTGGCCTATCTTCGTCATCACTGGCGGCGCTATTGCCAGACCAAGCGCGAGCTGGAATCGAGTCGGCCACTGCCGGTGGAGGCGAAGATCCTCGACGTCGGTGCGCACTGGCTGCATCAGGCCGCGCTGTACGCGGTCGATGGGCACAAGGTCCACGCGCTGGATTTGCCGCTCACGCTCACGCTGCCGCAGGTGGAGGCTGCCGCGCACAAGCTCGGCATCACGCTGCTGTGCAACAGTGACCTGGAGCGTATCCCATCGCTGTCGACGGTTCCCGATGATTCATTCGACCTGGTCCTGTTTGCCGAGATCCTCGAACACATCACGTTCAACCCGGTACAGATGTGGCGCGAGATCTACCGCGTGACGAAGCCGGGCGGGCGCATCGTGGTGACGACGCCGAACTACTATGCTGCGAGAGGGCGGCTATGGACGGCGCGTCGGTTCCTCGCCCGACTCGGTGGGGGTATCGAGGTCCACGAGATACTTGGCCTGCACACCCATGGGCATCACTGGAAGGAGTATTCGCTGCGTGAGGTCATCAAGTATTTCACGCTGTTGTCGGCCGACTTCAATTGCATCAAGGCCAAGTGCGTGCACGAGTACAACCCCGGCTACGTCGGTACTGCGCCAACACCTGTGACGCGCTTGCTGGAAAACACATTCGCTTTGCTACGGCCTTGCCTGCACGTGGAGATCTGCGTGGAGGGCAAGTCTGGCGGGATACGCGTGGAGCCGCACTGGTAGGCCGTTGGCGCACGCGGCCCATCGAAGTCCGGGCAGTCGCCACAAGCAGCCGTCATGCCCCCATCCGCGCGAGCACGCGGTCGATCCGTTCGCGGGTGGGGGCGCGCAAGAGCGCGGCCGAGTGCTTGCGCAACTTCGCCAGGTCGAGACGGGCGATCATTTCGCGCACCTCGAGCAACACGCCCGGATGCATGCTGAAATCGGTCAGGCCGAGCGCGAGCAGAAGCGCGGTGTGCTTGCGATCGCCGGCCATTTCGCCGCACAGGCTCACACGCTTGCCGGCACGCTTGCCGATGGCAATGATCTGCGCAAGCAGGCAGAGCACGGCCGGATGCAGCGGGTCGTAGAGATTGGCCAGATGATCGTTGTTGCGATCGACCGCGAGTGTGTACTGCACGAGGTCGTTGGTGCCGATGGAGACGAAATCGAGCTCGTGGATCATCCCGGCCAGGGCGATCGCCGCGGCCGGTACCTCGATCATCGCGCCCAGTTCGACGTTCTCGGCGATTTCGTGACCGGCACTGCGCAAATCGCGTGCGCTTTCCTTGAGCAGGGCGCGCATCTGATGCATCTCCTCGGCGGCGCAGATCATCGGCACGAGGATGCGCACGGGACCGTAAGCCGAGGCGCGCAGGATCGCGCGCAGTTGCGTGCGCATGAGTTCGGGGTGACGCAGCGACAGGCGCACGCCGCGCACGCCCAGCGCCGGGTTTTCCTCATCATCGAGCGCGAGGCCGCTGCTGTCGGCCTTGTCGGCACCGAGGTCGAGGGTGCGGATCGTGACCGGCAGCCCGCCCATGCCGAGCACGACCTCGCGATAGGCAAGAAACTGCTCTTCCTCGTCGGGCAGTTCGCGTCGTTGGAGGAACAGGAATTCGGTGCGATACAAACCGATGCCGGCGGCGCCGCTGGCACGGGCCAGGGCGATGTCGGCGGCTGATTCGGCATTGGCGTACAGCGCGATCTCGGCGCCATCGTGCGTGCGCGTGTCGCGCTCGGCGAGCAGGGCGAGCTGGCGGCTGCGCTGCAGCGATTCGCGCTGCCAGGTGCGAAAGCGGGCGAGATCGGCCGAGCTGGGGTGGGCGATGACCTCGCCGGCTTCGCCATCGATGAGGATGAGATCGCCGTCATGGATCGTGCTCAGGGCCTCGTGCGCGGCCACCACCATCGGCAGGTGCAGCGAGCGGGCGAGGATCGCGCCGTGCGAAACGCGACTGCCTGAACTGAGCACCACGCCGAGCACGCCCAGTTCAGCCAGCGGCACCAGCTCGGACGGCGCCACGGTGTCGGTAACGAGGATCTCGCCGACGCGCTCGGCAAGCTTGCGCTCCGCACTGCTGGATTCGCGCTGCAGACCCGCATGCACGCGTGCGATCACGTGCTCGACGTCTTCCTTGCGGCTGCGCAGGTAGGGGTCGTCCATGGCTTCGAACACTGCGACGAGGCGGTCTCGCTGCAGGTTGAGCGCGGCGCTGGCGCGCATGCGCCCGCGCCGGATCAGGTCGAAGATGCCACTGGTGAGCTCGCGGTCGGCGAGCATGAGACTGTGCGCATCGATGAACTCGGCGACCTCGCGCGCCATCGCGCCGTGCAGCTTGTCGCGCAACAGGGCGAGTTCCTCGCGGGCGATTTCGATCGCGCGCTTGAGCCGGTCGAGCTCGCTGTCGACTTCGTCCTCGGGCAGTGGGCGCTCGTCGACGAGGTAGCGGCTCGGATGCTGCAGACGTGCGCGACCCAGGGCCATGCCGCGTGATGCACCGCTGCCGGTCAGGACGAAACGCACGCCTGTTCATTCCTCGTTGGATTGCCGCGGCGGCGAATCGCACGCGGACTGCTTGTCGGCCAGCCATCACCTTGCCTGCCGGCAACGGCGCCATTGCCGGAGAGCGTGGCGCAAGCGATGGCAATTGTGCAATAGCCGCGCTCGCGTCCTGCTGTTCAGGTCACCGATTCGCGGACAGGCCGGGCCGCTGGCTCACTACTGGCCCTCGTCGAACTTGCGCTCGAACAGGTCCACCATGGTGTTCATCGCCGCTTCCTCGTCGGGACCGTCGGTGCGCAGCGTCAGCGGTGATCCGAGCCCGGCGGCGAGCATCATCACGCCCATGATGCTCTTGGCGTTGACTTCGCGGCCGCGGCAGACGAGGAAGGCGCTGGCCTGATAGCCATGCAGAGCTTGCACGAGCTTGGCCGAGGCGCGCGCGTGCAGGCCGAGTTTGTTGCTGATGACGATGTCCCTTTCAATCATGGTGTGTCGATGGATTTCGCTGCGGCATGGAGGGGTCAGGCATGATCGACGACGATGCCGCCACGACCGCCGCAGGCGGCGGTCTGCGCCAATTCGTCGAGTGATTGCTCGGGGTAGTTGAGGACACGCAGCAGCATCGGCAGGTTCAATCCGGACACGCAATGCATGCGCACGCCGAGGCCAGGCAGGCGATGGGCGATATTGCAGGGCGTGGCGCCGTAAAGATCGGACAGCACCAATACACCATCGCCGCGGTCGAGCTCGCGCGCGCTGGCGGCCGCAGCGCGCAGCATTTGTTCGGGATCGGCGTCGGCGGCAACCTCGCGCACATCGACCGGCAAGGGCAGGCGGCCGAGCACGTGGCGCGCGGCCTTGACCAAGGCGGCGCCCATGGCTTCGTGGGTCATCAACAACACGCCAACACTCATTTCACGCGCCCGTCATGCCAGTTCACGATGGTAGGTCAGCACTTGGCCGTATTCGCCGCGCAGGCGTTCGGCCAGGCATTCGGCCAGATAGACCGAGCGGTGACGGCCGCCGGTGCAGCCGATGCAGATGGTCAGGTAGCCGCGCCCGCTGGCATCGAATCCGCGCAGCCAGCGTTGCAGGAAGCCGTGGATGTCATCGGCATAAGCCACCACCTCGGGGCGCGCGCCGAGCCATTCGCGCACCGGTGCGTCCTTGCCCGACAGGGGGCGCAAGGCAGCCTCCCAGTGTGGATTGGGCAGCTGGCGCGCGTCGAACATGAAATCGGCCTCGGGCGGCACGCCATGACGGTAGGCAAAGGACTCGCACAGCAGGGTCACCGAGCCAGGTGCCAGATCCATCTCGGTGATGACCAGCCGGCGCAACTGATGCACGTTGAGAGTGCTGGTGTCCACCACGCGGTCGGCGAGCGCGACCAGTGGCCGCAGCAGGCGGCGCTCCTCGGCCAGCGCCTCGGCCAGGCTCAGGCCCTGTTCGGACAGCGGATGACGACGGCGCGTCTCGGCGTAGCGCTTGATCAACACGTCGTCGCGCGCGTCCAGAAACACCAGACGGTAGGCTACGCCCAGACGGGCCAGCTCTCCCAGCACCTTGGGCAGTTTGTCGCGCTGCTCGGCATGGTTGCGGACGTCGACGCCGACCGCGAGCTGACCGGGCGTACCGGCTTCGACCAAGGCGGGGATCAGCGCAGCCGGCAGATTGTCGACGCAGTAGTAGCCCAGATCCTCGAGCGTGCGCAGCGCCACGCTCTTGCCCGAGCCGGACAGGCCACTGACGATGATGAGCTGGCGCGGGGGCGCGCTGACGCTGCCGGCACTGTCTACCATGGCGGCAGGCGGCGCATCTGGTGCGCCTGTCGGTCGATGAAGGTTTGCGCCGGGTCGAAGCCCTTGCTCTTGAGCAGGTGGCTGCGTACCGCGGCTTCGCAGAGCACCGCGATGTTGCGGCCGGGCGCGACCGGAATCACGATCTGCGGCACCTGCACGTCCAGCACCTCGCGGTAGCCGACATCGCCGGTGAGACGCGTCATCGGATCGTTCGGTGGCGCGTCGAGCTTCTGCGGCTGCAGGTGCACGATCAGGCGCAGATACTTGGACGGTTTGACTGCGGTATGGCCGAACATCTCGCGTACGTTGAGCACGCCCAGACCACGCACTTCGAGCAGGTCGCGCAGCATTTCAGGGCAGGTGCCGTCGATCACGTCGGGTGCGATCAAGGTGAATTCGGGGGCATCGTCGGCGACCAGCCGGTGGCCGCGGGTAAGCAGTTCGAGCGCGAGCTCGCTCTTGCCGGTGCCGCTCTCGCCGGTGATCAGCACGCCGATCGAATAGACCTCCATGAGCACGCCATGCAGGGTGGTCTGACGCGCCAGCATGCGCGCGAGCTGGTACTGCAGGTAGGTGAGCAGTTCATGGCCACGCTTGGGGCTGATCCACAGCGGCGTGTGGGTTTCCTCGGCCGCTTCGCGCAGATCCGAAGGAATGGCCTGATCCTTGGTCACCAGCAGCGCGGTTGGCTGCGAGGAGAAGATCTTCTGCACGGTTTCCCAGCGTTGGCGCGAATCCAGTGCATCGAGGTAACGCAGTTCCTCGCTGCCGATGATCTGCACCTTGTTGGGATAGATGACGTTCAGGTAGCCGACCATCGATGGACGGCGTTCCATCGAGGTGTCGATCTCGATCGCGCGATTCTCGCCACGCATGCCGGCCAGCCAACGCAGGCCGAAGCGGGCACCGATGGCGTCGAACAGTTGGCGTGCGGTCAGACGATCCATGCTCGGAACGGGTCGATGGGTATTTTCCGGATTTGCGGAGCGGGTGTTCGTCCGAGTGTAGCGTACGCTGCGTGATTATCCGATCACGCGGCGGCGCGCAGCGCGCCACGCAAGGTGGCGAGCAGGGTCGCGGCATCCTTGGCACCGCGCAGAGCCGCGGTGACATCGCCATTGGAGAACAGCTCGGCCAGCTCGGCGAGCAGTTTGAGGTGCTGATCAGTGAAGTGCGCGGGCACCAGCAGAGCCGCCACCAGATCCACCGGCACGCCATCGTCGGCGCCGAAATCGACCGGCGTCGACAGCCGCACGAAGGCGGCGCTGGCGTGTTCCACCGCGGCGCTGCGGCCATGTGGAATTGCCACGCCGTGGCCGAGTCCGGTGCCACCCAGGCGTTCGCGCGCGCGCAAGGCATCGCGTGCGACGGTGCTGTCGTCGTTGCACAGCAGGCTTGCGATCTGGTCGATCAGGGCATCCTTGCTGCCCGCTGCAAGGTCGATGCGGACGCGATCGATGGGCAGGAGATCAAGAAACGGCATGGCGGGACCCGGATCGCCGAGACAGCGGACAAGCGCCACAGTCTAGCAGGCCGTGGCACCGCTGCAGTCTTTGGTTCGCGCGAGAAGGCCAAGCGGGACGCAACGGCCTGAAATTCCGGATCCGCCGCACTGCAGGAAGTGGGGGCGCCGCGCGCATGGCGCGACAGGCGCCGGGCAGCGCGGCATCGGCTGGCGGTGCACGCCGCAAGGATTGGATTTGCTGCGTGCCGAAATGGCGACCGGCGCGATCGCGCCGGTCTGATGGGGGCAGGCATGCGCAGGCAATGTCTGCCGAGGTTGGGTGAATCAGTGCGGCTTCGGGGCGTTCAGCCGTAACGCGTGGCACGAACCTCGTTGGCGTTGTGATCGGTGAGTTTTTCCTTGTGCTTGCGCAACTGCGCTTCCACGCGATCGACCAGGGCATCGATCGAGGCATACATGTCGGGCGCGGTGGCGACCGCGTGCAGGGTCTTGCCGGACAGTTGCAAGGTGACTTCAGCCTTGTGCAGGAGTTTCTCGACACCGAGGATGACCGAGACATCGTGCCATTGGTCGTAGACGCGCGTGATCCGTTCGAACTTGGTTTGCGCATAATCGCGCAGCGCCGGAGTGACTTCGACCTGATGACCTTTCACGTTGATCTGCATGGCTGCTTTCCTCAAAGGCGGCAGCACGTCGGCTGCCAGTCGTACAAGCCGCGATGGCGATGTGGCGCTGATCGCGGTCCACAAGTTTCGACACGGGTTCTCGCCTCGGGTTCCCCTCCTTTGCTTATGGCGTTTGCCGAAGCCGGAGCGGCCGCCTCAACGGCTGCCAAGCCGGCTGCGATCGTTCGATGACGGAATGTTCAATGCCTCCCGGTATTTGGCCACGGTACGTCTGGCAACGTTGATGCCGCGGCGGTTGAGTTCAAGGGTCAGGCCCTGATCGGACAGCGGATTGGCCAGCGGTTCCTCTTCGATGAGCTTCTTGATCATCGCCTGCACCGCGGTTGCCGAGGCGGCACCGCCGTCGCTGGTGGTCACGCCGCTGGAAAAGAAGTATTTGAATTCGAAGGTGCCGCGCGGCGTATGCAGGAATTTGCGCGTGGTGACGCGGCTGATCGTGGACTCGTGCATGCCCAGTTCCTCGGCCACATCCTTGAGCACGAGCGGACGCATGCCTTCCGGGCCGAACTCGAGGAAGGCTTCCTGTGCGCTGACGATGGACCGCGCAACCTTGAGGATCGTTTCCGCGCGCGTCTTGAGGCTCTTGATCAGCCAGCGCGCCTCCTGCAACTGGCCCTTGAGATAGTTGGCGTCGTCCCGGCGCGCCTTGGCGATCAAGCCGCTGTAGTAGTCGTTGATTGCCAGTCGCGGCTGGCAGTCGCCGGCAAGCAGGACTTGCCAGCGGCCGTTGAGCTTGCGCGCATAGGCATCGGGCGCGACGTATTCCGCGCCGACCGCTGCATGGGCGGCGCCGGGCTTGGGCGAAAGCGAGCGCACCAGGGCGAGCGCCAGGTCGAATTCCTCGGGCGTGACTTGCAGCGCGGCACCCATTTGCGTGCGGTCCTTGCGCGCAAGCGCTTCGAGATGGTCGCGCACGATGCGCCGCGCGAGCGCGAGCCCGGGGGTGTCGGCGGCAAAGGCACCCAGTTGCACGTCGAGGCATTCGCCCAGGCTGCGGCTGCCGACGCCGATCGGGTCGAACTGCTGCACGCGTCGACGCACCGATTCGATCTCAGCCACGCTGATTCCGGACAAGGGTGCCAGCGCTTCGAGCAGGGCCTCGTCGCTCTCGACCAGATAGCCATCGTCGTCGATCGCGTCGATCAAGGCGACGCCGATGCTGCGATCGCGTGCCGACATCGAGGTGAGATTGAGCTGCCAGAGCAGATGGTCGCGCAGGTCCTCGGCCACTGCATCCTGCGCTTCGAAGTCCTCGCTGCTGCCGGTGGTCTTGCGGTAGTCGCTGTGTTCGAGGTCGAGCGGTGCATCGGGCAGGTCGTCGAAGGTGTCCTCGCCGCTGGCCGCGCCCTCATCGTCGTGGTCGCCCGCGTCGAGCGAATCGCCGGGCTCGACATCGCTGCCGTCTTCGTCCGCGCCTTCATCCTTTTCCAGCAGCGGATTGGCTTCGATCGCCGCATTGAGTTCGAGTTCGAGTTCCAAGCGCGACAATTGCAGCAGGCGAATGGCCTGCTGCAGCTGTGGCGTCAGTGCCAGTGATTGGCCCAGACGCAATTGGAGGGCGGGCTTCATGCCGGGTAGGTGCCTGATCGCTCTCGGGTAACTCCGGAAACCAGCTGCGGCGCCGGGCAGGCCGTGTGGCGATGCGGCCCGAAGGATTGGTCGCATCGAAACGGACTGCGTTTCCGACACTCTGCTGGAGGTGATGGCCGGCGCAACAAAGGCTGTCCAAGGGGCGTTTTGCGGTCATCCTAGCGCCAAAGCCGGAAGCGGGGACAGGCACAGGCTGAAAAATCTTGTCAGGAACCCGGAAAGTGCTGATTACATGCGAAATTCGTGACCCAGATAGACTTCGCGCACTGCATCATTGGCGAGAATGTCGGCCGGCGTGCCGCGGGCGAGCACGCCGCCCTCGCTGAGGATGTAGGCGCGCTCGCAGATGCCCAGGGTCTCGCGCACGTTGTGGTCGGTGATGAGCACGCCGATGCCGCGCGACTTGAGCTGGCGCACGATGCGCTGGATGTCGATCACCGAGATCGGGTCGATTCCCGCGAACGGTTCGTCGAGCAGCATGTAGCGCGGCCGCGCCGCCAGCGCGCGGGCGATTTCGACACGCCGGCGCTCGCCGCCCGAAAGGCTCACGCCCTTTTGCGTGGCGATGTGGCCGATCTGCAGGTCATCGAGCAACATCTCCAGCTCGCGCGCGCGGCCACGCGCATCGAGGTCGGCACGCAGTTCGAGAATCGCGAGGATGTTGTCGGACACGCTCAGGCGTCGGAATACCGAGGGCTCCTGCGGCAGATAACCCACGCCCAGCCGTGCACGCGCGTGCATCGGCAGGGTGGTTATGTCGAGGTCGTCGATGTGGATCGAGCCGGCATCGGTGCCGATCAGTCCGACCACCATGTAGAACGAGGTGGTCTTGCCTGCGCCATTGGGTCCGAGCAGGCCGACGATTTCGCCTTCGCCGAGCGCGAACGAGAAATCGCGCACCACCGCACGGCCACGGAAACTCTTGCGCAGACCATCGGCCTTGAGCATCAGCCTGCGCCGCCGTCCGCAGCGGATTTTGCGGGTGCTGCGGCCGGTTTCGCCGCAGGCTTTGCCTTGGGCTGGATCACGATGTGCACCGGTGCGCTGCCATCGGTGTTGCCGCTTTCCATTGCCCCGGTCTGGGTGTTGTAGACCATGTGCTGGCCGCGAAACTCGCTGCGGCCCTCGCGGATCACGCTGACATTGCCGTCGAGCACGGCAACGCTGGTGTCGGCGTTGTATTCGATGCGCTCGGCGCTGCTGTCGACCTTGTCGCCGTCATCGCTGATTTCCTGCAGCCGCGCCGGCTTGCCGGTGAGCACCACGCGCTGCACCTGGTTGGAAACGTCATTGCCCTTGGCATCCTTGGCCTTGTCGGGATGCTGGTAGAGGGTGGCCTGCGCCGCGCTCGCCTTCATGCTGCCGCGGGTGACCTTGACGTTGCCGGTCAGCACGGTGACGCCGCCTTCCTTGCCCGAGCCTTGGGTCATGCGCGAATGGTCGGCGCGGATATCCATCGGCTGGTCGCGGTCGTCACTGCGCGCCAGAGCGCTACCGGCGATGAGCATTGCGGCCAGGGCCGGCAGCGCCCACTCAATCAGGCTTGGCCCGCGCCGATTTTGGTTGCAGGACGAAGTGGACATCGGCAAGCAATTCGAGGGTCTTGTCATTGAGATCGCCACGCATTCCGGTTCCGCTGAGTATAGAGCCGGGTCGACGGATCGTGACCGGAGTATCGGCGGCAATCTTGCGCTCGCGCGGCCAGGCGGTGAGCTCGCTGGCGGTGATCTCGGTCGGTCCACCGCCATTGGTCGCGCCGGCCTGATGCAGCTCGACCTCGCCCAGCAGTTTCATGATTTCGCCGCTCTTGTCGACCCAGGCTGTTTCGGATTTGCCTTGCCAGAGCCTGTCGCTGCCGTCGATGAACGCGTACTCCGGGTGCGTGACGAAGATCGAGCCGTCGCCATCGCCGCGTCGCGCCAATGCCGGCCCGCTGACCTGGAAGTTGCGCTTGCCGTGGGCATCGAGCGCATCCAGCGTGAAATCGGTCAGGGTGTAGTCCGAGCGCGGCGGTCCGGCGAAAGTCTGTGCGTTGCTGCGGTCGCGGTTGAGCCAGACCAGCCATTGGGTGCCCAGCGCAAGCAGGGCCAGCACGGTCACGCTGAGCCAGTAGCGTCGATCGAGGCGCATGGCGACTCAGCGCAGGAAAGTGGCGAGTTCGGAGGCGACCTTGCCCTGCGCGGCGAGCAGCAGGTCGCAGACCTCGCGTGCGGCGCCGTCGCCTCCGGCATGGCGCGTGCGCCAATGGGCGCGCTCGCGCACCCAGGGGTGGGCGTTGGCTACCGCGATGGCCAGGCCCACCTCGCGCATCGGCGCGAGGTCGGGCAGGTCGTCGCCGGTGTAGGCCGCTTGTTCGGGAACCAGCCGCAGTGCCTGCAGCAATTGCGCCAGACAGGCGCGCTTGTCTTTCTGGTCCTGATAGACATGGGCAACGCCGAGCTCGGCCATGCGTTCGGTGACGATCCGGCTCATGCGCGCGGTGATCACCGCGACCTCGATGCCATTGGCGAGCAGGCGGCGGAAGCCGAGTCCGTCGTGGACATGAAAGGCTTTGCTCTCGTGGCCATCGGCGGCATACACGAGTTTGCCGTCGGTGAGCACGCCATCGACATCGAACACGGCGAGCTTCACGCGCGCGGCGCGATCCTTGATGTCGGCGGGGAGGTCGTCTGGAAGCATGGCGATGGGTCGCTGAAAATGATCGGTGTTGGACTTCGGTTGCGTTTCGCCTCCTCCCATCGGGAGAAGGTGGCGCGAAGCGCAGGATGTGGGATCGAAAGCATCCTCACCCCTTTCCCTCTTCCGCTGGGGGAGGGATTGATTCGTGATTTTTCTTGCGGTTCCGGTCAGACCACCCGCGCGCGCAGCAGGTCATGGATGTTGAGCGCGCCGACGACGCGCTGCCCGGCATCGACGACCAGCAGGCCGTGGATCTTGTGCGCTTCCATCAGTTGCGCGGCCTCGACCGCGAGCCGGTCGGCGCCGATCGTCTTGGGATGGGCGGTCATCAGCTGCGTGACCGGTGTGCTGCGCAGGTCGATGTCACCGTCATCGACGGCGCGGCGCAGGTCGCCATCGGTGAACACGCCAGCGAGACGGCCCTGGGCATCGACGATCGCGGTCATGCCCAGCCCCTTGCGCGTCATTTCCATGAGCGCCTCGCTCATTGACGAGTCGATCGAAACGCTGGGAATCTGCGTGCCGGTGTGCATCACGTCGCTGATCTTGAGCAGCAACTGGCGGCCCAGGCTGCCGGCCGGATGCGAGCGCGCGAAATCCTCGTTGGTGAAGCCGCGCGCCTCGAGCAGGGCGACCGCGAGCGCATCGCCCATCACCAACGCAGCGGTCGTGCTCGAGGTCGGTGCGAGACCGAGCGGGCAGGCTTCTGCGCTCACGCTGACGTCGAGATGGATATCGGCCAGACGCGCCAGCGAGGAGTCGGGATGCCCGGTCATGGCGATCAAGGCGGTGCCCTGACGCTTGATCGGCGGCACGATCATGAGCAGCTCGTCGGTCTCGCCCGAATACGACAGCGCCAGCACCACGTCCTTCTGCGTGATCATGCCGAGGTCGCCGTGGCTGGCCTCGCCCGGGTGCACGAAAAAGGCCGGGGTCCCGGTCGAAGCGAGCGTTGCCGCGATCTTGCGGGCGACATGGCCCGACTTGCCCATGCCAGAGACGACCACGCGCCCGGCGCATTCGAACATGCGCTGGCAGGCACGCAGGAAGTTGCTGTCGATGCGTTCGTGCAAGGCCTGAATCGCAGCAGCCTCGGTGGCGATTGCGGTCTGCGCGCTGCGCGTGAGCGCGGCGGCGTCAAGCAGCGGGTGGCTGATGGCTCGGGGAGCCGGCAAGGTCTGGGCGTTCATCTCGGAAAGGCAGGGGCGGACGGTGGGCAGGAAAGGGTCCATTACTCTGCGCCAGCGGAATTTGGGTACCATTTGCGCTCCTCGATTGTACTTTTTCCCCGGCCACCCGTCGCGCCAAGCCGTTGCAGGACGGCCCGCAAGGCGCTTTCGTCGCGCCTGCGCCGCGGATTTGCCTTCTTCGGAACAGACTATGGACACCTCCACCATCCAGCATCTCATCGCGCAGGGCCTGCCCGGCGCGCAGGTTGAAGTCCTCGGCGACGACGGCGTGCATTTCCAGGCGCGCGTGGTCAGCGAGCAGTTTGTCGGCAAGTTGCCGCTGGCGCGCCACCGCATGGTCTACGCCACGCTCGGCGAGCTCATGGGCGGCGCGATCCATGCCCTGTCGGTACGCGCGCTCACGCCCGAGGAAGCGGGCAGGGGCAACTGATCCGCGGCGCGGTCAGCGATCGCAGCGCGATTTTCCATTCATCACTTTCCGGTTTCGATCCATGGCAAAAATCCTGATCAATGGCGGCACTCCGCTCAACGGCGAGGTGACGATCTCCGGTGCCAAGAACGCGGTGCTGCCGATCCTCGCCGCAACCCTGCTTGCCGATGGCCCGGTCACCATCGGCAACGTGCCGCATCTGCACGATGTCACCACCACGATGGAACTGCTCGGCCAGATGGGCGTGGATCTGGTCATCGATGAGCGCATGAAGATCCATGTCGATCCGCGCCCGACGCACAAATTCTTCGCGCCCTACGACCTGGTCAAGACGATGCGCGCCTCGATCCTCGTGCTCGGGCCCTTGGTGGCGCGCTTCGGCGAGGCGGTGGTGTCGCTGCCGGGTGGCTGCGCGATCGGTTCGCGGCCGGTCGATCTGCACCTCAAGGGTCTGCAGGCGCTGGGCGCCGATGTCAGTGTCGAGAACGGCTACATCAAGGCGCACGCCAAGCGCCTCAAGGGCGCCCGCATCTACATGGATATGGTCACCGTGACCGGCACCGAGAACCTCATGATGGCGGCCGCGCTGGCCAAGGGCACGACGATCATCGAGAACGCGGCGCAGGAACCCGAAGTCGTCGATCTCGCCCATTGCCTCAATGCGATGGGCGCGAAGATCGAGGGCGCCGGCACCGCGACTCTGGTGATCGAAGGCGTCGAGCGTCTGTCGGGCACGAGCTACGACGTGCTGCCCGACCGCATCGAGACCGGCACCTTCCTCGTCGCCGGAGCGATCACCGGCGGCAAGGTGCTGGCCAAGCATGCGCGGCCGCGCACGCTCGACGCGGTGCTGGCCAAGCTCGAGGAAGCCGGTGCGCAGATCAATACCGGCGAGGACTGGATCGAACTCGACATGGGTGGGCGGCGGCCGAAGGCGGTCAATCTCACCACCGCGCCGTACCCGGCGTTCCCGACCGACATGCAGGCACAGTTCACCGCGCTCAATTGCGTGGCCGAAGGCGTCGGCGTGATCACCGAGACGGTGTTCGAGAATCGCTTCATGCATGCGCTCGAGTTGCAGCGGCTGGGCGCCGACATCCGGCTCGAAGGCAACAGCGCGATCATCAAGGGCGTGGCGAAGATGTCGGGTGCGCCGATGATGGCGACCGATCTGCGCGCTTCCGCCTCGCTGGTGCTGGCCGGACTGGTCGCGCAGGGCGACACCCAGATCGACCGCATTTACCACATCGATCGCGGCTACGAGAACATCGAGGAAAAGCTCGGCGGCCTTGGCGCCCACATCCGCCGCTTGCCCAGCTGAACCAGGTCGGGCAGGGGGACGCGCCGCATTGGCGGCTCACTGGATGTCAGCGCGGAGCAGGCGTCCAGCCTGGTCGAACTCGACATTGCCATAGCCGCGTTCGTCCTCGATCCGGATGTAGACGTGCGGTTTGCCGCAGAAACCACTGCGGTAGACGGCGACATCCTTGACCACGGCCCCGGGCATGGCGGCGACCAGACCCGGCGCGTCGGCAATCATCGCCGGCAGTTGCGCGAGCGGGAAATCGCCCGTGGCGAACGGTTTGTTGCAATCGAGCGCCATGGTCTTGTCCTCGCGCCACAGTTGCATCCGACCGTCGGCATCGACGAGCCACGTCGATACTGTGCGGCGGTCGTCGGCGCGGTACAGGTCAACTGACAGCTGGGTCGCATCGACGCTGATGCGGCGCAGTGCGAGTGGCGCGCGGGTGCTTGCAGCCAGGCGCTTCAGATCGGCATCGATCGAGCGCAGGAAGTCGCGCTTGCGACCATCGCCTTCGACGTGCGGGAGCCCCTTGGGCGGTGCGGCGGGTACGACCTGGGCGGCGCCGGCGAGCAGCTTGGCGGGATCGACCTTGTGCCAGCTATCGTCACGGAATTCGCGCGCCTTCGCCTTGGTGCCGTCCGTGCTCCAGGTGAGGTGCAGGAATACTTCGCTGTTGCGCTCGCTGTGCAGCACCACGCGCCAACCCAGTTCCTCGCACATCATGCCGGCGCCCAATTCGAGGTTGGGCGGTTCCTGGTAGCCGTTGGCGGCAGCTATCGTGCGCGCCTGCGCGAGCAGGCGTACACCAAGGGCGGCATCGACCGCGTCGAACGGCAGTTTCTTGCGGCACTCCACGCTGCCCGCCTTCCTGGGTGTTCCCTGCGCCATCACCTGGCCGGGAATGGCTTCGTATTCGTCGAAGTCCTCGCCGGTCTGTACCAGCATGCGGGCGTAATGCTCGCCGAGGCGGAACTCGAGCACATCGGCCCGATGGCCGATGCGGGCCGCGAAGGCGGCCATCAGCGCCGCCGGCTGGTCGAGGGGATGCGCGGGTGCAACGGCTTCGGCGGCCAGCACCGTGGAATTGGCCAGCGCGAGGGCGGCGGCGAGGGTGAGGCTTGTTTCAGTCCTTGTCGGCATCGAGCATCCTCCCGTGCAGGTCGAATTCGACGCGGCCGTCATGGCGCGCCGTTTCGAGATGGAAGGTCCAGATCGGCGAATCGGTCAGCGCGATGAATCCGCTGGAATCACCGCGTTCGAGTTCGATGTAGGTCACGCGCGCATCGGGCAGGGCCAGTTTGGCGCGGGCGCTGGCCAGCATCGACGGCAGGCGCGGAAAGTCGATCGTGGTCAGCTCGATCACGTGGTGGTCGAGTGCGGCCAGCGAGGGATATTCCTTGAACTTGATCGGGATCGGACCTTCGATCCGGCCGTGGTCGTATTCCCAACTGTCGATGAGGTCGCGTCGATCCTGGTTCTGGATCCACAGGTCGACCTTGCCGTCACGATCGATCTCGAGCTTGTAGACCTTGATCGGCGGGCCAAGCTCATGGATCAGCCGGGTCAGGAAATCGGTGAGGTCGGGCCACTGGAAATCCTTGTCCTGAGCCTGCACGCCGTGCGCGGCCAGGAGGCAGGCGAGGGCGAATGCGATGCGTGACATGGCGATGCTCCGCAGCGGTGACTCGGGCGCATTGTGCGCCGGTTCGAGTCTGAAACACCCAAGACCGACCCAAGCGAACATCGCCTCGCTGCGCAACCGGCCTCAGCGCATTTCGATCAGTTGCAGCGTGATGGTGTCGCCGTTCTTCTCGCTCTGTTCAATGCGTACTGGCAGCCAGTCCAGCGAGGCCGCGAACCAGCTGCGCGAGACGCGCTTGCGGTCGGCGCCGGGTTCCCCTTCGCGGCGCATGAGTTGGGCCTGGTAGCGGCCGGCTGGCACCTCGACCGCCTCGACCGGGCCGCGCTGGTAGCGCATGGTTTCGACTTCGCTCTTGACCGCGACCGCGTATTGGAAAGTCGTCGCGCCGTGCATGAGGTCGCTGGCGAGCGCGAGGGTGACGCTCTGGCGGTCGATGATTCCGGGCACGATCGCGTAATGGAAGGTCTGCTCGCCCTGGCGAACCTCGACGCTGCCCTTGGCCCAGTCGAAGCTGGCATGACGCGTGCGGTCGCGGAAAGCGCTTTCCTGGCGGTAGTCGTAGTCGAGCGCTTCGGGGTGCCCGCCCTGCCAGCGGAAACGCGACGTCTCGACCACATGGACGCCCGCAAGCCGGGCCAGGCCCGAGGTGCCGCGCGTTTCGCTTTGCAAGGTCCAACTGCCATCACCGTTGTCGCGCAGCTCCAGCGTGGTGCGGCCGATGTCGCTGCCATTGCGCAGCGTGGCGTACTGCGCGCGAAATGGCTTGAACTGCGCCGCAGCCGGTGCTTCCTGTGCGCCCGCCGGCGCGAACACGAACAGCAAGCCCGCAAGCAGATGACGCATCGACGGGCTCCGATTGCGGAAAGGGGCAGTGTGGGCGTGCATGTCTGAGTGCCGCGTCAGTCCAGCGTCGCGCCGGTTGCGCCCAGCCGCAAGGGCGCGCGCAGCGGCTGGCCGTCGAGCACGACGTGTTCACCGTCGAGCACGAGTCGGTCGCGCGCGATGAGGTCGACGCAGGCAATCAGCAGTCGATGCTCCTGCGGCAGCAGGCGCTGCGCCAGCGTCTGCGCATTGTCGGCCGCGTCGATCACGATGGCGGTCTGGGCGATCAGCGGACCACCGTCGAGCTGCGCGCTGACGAAATGCACGCTGGCGCCATGTTCACGCTCGCCGGCGGCAAGCGCACGCTGATGCGTGTGCAGGCCCGGAAATTTCGGCAGCAACGAAGGGTGGATGTTGATGATGCGCCCCTGCCAGGGGGCCAGCGCGTCCGGATCGATGATGCGCAGGTAGCCGGCGAGCACGATCAGATCGGGCGCGGCTGCGGCGACCCGCGCGAACAGTTCGGCATCGAAGTCGGCGCGCTGCGCGTAGCTGTGTGGGTCGAGCGCGAGCGTGGTGATGCCGGCGTGCTCGGCGCGGCGCAGGGCGGGCGCATGGGCCTTGTCGCTGGCGACCAGCACGATCTCGATCGGCAGGCGACCGGAGCGTGCGGCATCGAGCAAGGCCTGCAGGTTCGATCCGCGGCCCGAGGCGAACACTGCCACACGCAGCGGACCTGCGGGCCTGTCGTGCATGCTGCTGACCACGCCGGAATACCGGTCTGTCTCAGGAAATGTGCACGCGCTCGTCGCCGCGTGCGGCTTCGACGGCACCGATCGTCCATGCAGCCAGGCCGAGCCTTTCCAGCGCGTCGAGCGTGTGGCCGGCCTGATCGCGGCGCACGATCAGCACGTAGCCGATGCCGCAGTTGAAGGTGCGCAGCATTTCATCGCGCGCGACCTTGCCTTCGCGCTGCAGCCAGTCAAACAGCGACGGCCATTTCCACGCCTGGCCATCGAGCGCGATGCCGAGATTCCCGGGCACCACGCGAATGATGTTTTCCTTGAGCCCGCCGCCGGTGATGTGGGCCATGCCGCGCACCGGCTGCTGCTTGAGCAGGGCAAGGATCGGTTTCACGTAGATCGTGGTCGGCGCGAGCAGGGCATCGGCGAGGCGGGTACCGCCCAGATCGAGGTCGAAGGGGTTGCCGGCGCGCGCGAGGATCTTGCGGATCAGCGAATAGCCGTTGGAATGGGCGCCGCTGGAGGCGATGCCGATGATCGCGTCGCCCGCTTCGATCTGGCTGCCGTCGATCAGCGCGGATTTTTCCACCGCGCCGACCGTGAAACCGGCGAGATCGTATTCGCCGGCCGGATACATGTCGGGCATTTCGGCCGTCTCGCCGCCGATCAGTGCGCAGCCGGCCAGTTCGCAGCCGCGCGCGATGCCGCCGACCACGGCAACGGTGGTGTCGACATCGAGCTTGCCGGTGGCGAAGTAATCAAGGAAGAACAGCGGCTCGGCGCCCTGCACCAGCACGTCGTTGACGCACATGCCGACCAGGTCGATGCCGATGCTGTCGTGGCGACCGAGCATTTGCGCGAGCTTGAGCTTGGTGCCCACGCCGTCGGTGCCCGAGACCAACACCGGCTCGCGATAGCGGCCGCCCAGTTCGAACAGTGCGCCGAAGCCGCCGAGGCCAGCCATGACTTCGGGGCGGAAGGTGCGCTTGACCAGCGGCTTGATGCGCTCGACGACTTCGTTGCCGGCATCGATGTCGACGCCGGCAGCACGGTAACTCAGGGATTCTGAAGGCGTGGCCATGGCGGTGGGTGTCGTTCGCGGCCGGCTAGTCTAGCATTCGCTCCGGCCGTTCCGGCCGCGCCGGATTGGACGCGATCGCGCGCTTTGGGCAGACTTGCCTTGCCCCTGTTGACCAAGGTCATCCCGCGTGTCGATGTCTCGCTTGCCGTGCCTGTTCGTACTGTTCGCGTTGCTGGCGTTGGCGCGCCTCGTGCACGCCGCGCCGGAGACCTACACCGGCATCGCGCCGGTCAATGGACAGGGCGAGGATGAACGTGCCGCGGCACTCAAGACCGCGCTCGCCAACGTGGTGATCGAGCAGACCGCCGACGCCACCATCCTGTCGCGCGCCGATGTCGCCAGTGCGGTGGCGCAGGCCAGTCGCTATGTCCTGCAATACGGCTACGAACGCAACAGCAGCGGCGCCGCGCCGCTGCAACTGGTCGCGCAGTTCGATCGCGGCGCGGTCGATGCGATGCTTGCCCAGCTCGGTCTGCGTGCCGCCGCGCCCACGGCCAATGCCGGTACCAGTCAGGCCAGGGTCTGGATTGGCGGACTGCGTAACGCCGACGACTGGCTGCGCGTGGCTGGTTTCCTCGCCCACGATCCGGCGGTGCGCGACAGCCGACCACTGTTCGCACACGATGACGGCGTGCTGATGCAATTGACACTGGCCGGCGGTCTCGCCGCATTTCTCGATGCGGTGTCCGGCAAAGGCATGCTGGAGGTCGAGCAGGGCGCCGCCGCCGGTACCGATGCCGAGGCTACGCTGGTCCTCAAGCCATGATGCGATGCTGCGCCATCTGCCCAATCTGATCACCGGACTGCGCATCGCGCTGGTGGTGCCCCTGTGTCTGCTGATCCTCGACCAGCGCTACCCCGCAGCATTGCTGGTTGCGGCCGTGGCCGGCTTCAGTGATGCGCTCGATGGGCTCCTGGCCAAGCGCTTTGCGTGGCAGAGCTGGATCGGCGGCATGCTCGATCCGCTCGCCGACAAGCTGCTGCTCACCGCATGCTTCATCACGCTGGCAATGGTCGGTGCGATTCCCCCGTGGCTGACCGTGCTGGTGGTGGTGCGTGATTTGGTGATCGTCGCCGGCGCGATCGCCTACCATGCGTTGATCGGGCGCTTCGATGCCGCGCCCACGCGCCTGTCGAAATGGACCACGGTGGTGCAGATCGTGTTCGTGCTGTACCAGTTGGCGCATCGCGCCGACTTGATGCCGAGCATGCGCGAGCTGGACCTGGCCCTGATCGCACTGACGGCCGGGCTCACCGTCGTCAGCGGCCTGCACTACGTCATCATCTGGGCACGTCGCGCCGAGTTGCGCAAGCGGAGAATCCCTTGAGCGAAATCCAAACACGACGCGGTCTGGATCTGCGTTGGCAATGGCTGATCCTGATCGGTGCGGTCGGACTGGTGCTGTACTGGCTCAAGCCGGTGCTGATGCCGTTCGCGGTCTCGGCACTGTTTGCCTACCTGCTCGATCCCGTGGTCGATCGACTCGAAAAGCGCTTGGGTCGAACCTTCGCGGTCATCCTCGTGTTCCTCGTTGCCACTTTGTGTCTGGCTGGCATCCTGCTCGTGCTGGTGCCCTTCATCGAGCGCCAGATCGGCAGTTTCCTCGCCCAGTTGCCGGTGTGGCTGGCGTGGCTGCAGATGCATGCGACGCCGTGGCTGCAGGAGCACTTCGGCGTCTCGCCCGAGGTGCTCGACACCCAGCGCATCTTCGATGCCCTGCAGCAGCATTGGCGCGAGGCCGGCGGCGTGGCCGCGACCGTGGTCGCCAAGGTGTCGAAGTCGGGCATGGCGCTGATCGGCATGGTGCTCAATCTGGTGATGATCCCGGTGGTGTCGTTCTACCTGCTGCGCGACTGGGACGTGCTGGTCGCGCGCGTGCACGAACTCTTGCCGCGTTCGGTCGAGTCAATCGTCGCGCGCCTGGCGCGCGAATCCGACCAGGTGCTCGGTGCGTTCCTGCGCGGGCAGATCAGCGTGATGATCGTGCTCGGCGTGTTCTACGGGCTCGCGCTGTGGTTGGCGGGCATCAGCGTCGGGCCCTTGATCGGCATGATTGCGGGCCTGATCAGTTTCGTGCCGTATCTGGGCGCGATCGCCGGCGTGCTCATGGGCGTGATCGCCGCGCTGGTGCAATACCAGGACATGACGCACGTACTGCTCGTGCTCGGCGTGTTCGTGATCGGCCAATTGCTCGAAGGCTACGTGCTCGTGCCCAAGCTGGTCGGCGACAAGATCGGCCTGCATCCGGTGGCGGTGATCTTTGCGGTGCTGGCCGGTGGTGAACTGTTCGGTTTCCTCGGCGTGCTGCTGGCCTTGCCGGTGGCCTCGGTGGTGCTGGTGATCCTGCGCTACATCCATGAGCGCTACACCGACAGCGCGCTCTACACCTCGCAGGATCAGGCGAAGATCATCGTTTCGACCCAGTCCGCCGAAGTCGCCGCCGCGGCCGAGCGCCTGCCCAGTCGGGATGTGCCCCAAGGTCCACCGTCGGCATGAATGCGCAGTTGCCGCTGGTCTGGCGCTGGCCTGCGCGCCAGCGTTTGGCGAGTTTCGTTGCCGGCCCGAATGCGGTTGCGCTCGATCTGGTCACGCGCGTCGCCGCTGGCGACGATCGAACATGGTTGTTTCTGGCCGGGCCATCCGGCAGTGGGCGCAGTCATTTGCTGGTTGCCGCCTGTGCGGCGGCACAGGCCGAAGGACGCAGCGCGCAGTACCTGCCGCTCGCACGCCTTGGCGATGATGGCGTCGAGGCGATTCGCGGCTGTGGCGGCAGCGACCTGCTCGCGCTCGATGATTTCGATGCGATTGCAGGACATCCTGCCGCCGAGCACGCGTTGTTCGATCTCTACAACCGTTGCCGTGCCGAACAGACGGTCCTGCTGTTTGCCGCGAGCGCGCCGCCAACGCAGCTCGGCATCGGTTTGCCGGATCTGGAGTCACGCCTGTCAGCCTGCACCCAGGTCGTGCTCAAGCCACTCGATGAAGTCGAGCGGCGCAGCCTCGTACGCGACCGCGCGCGCGAGCGCGGCATCGAACTCGACGAAGCCGCACTCGACTGGCTGTTCACGCGCCGCAAGCGCGACCTCGCCACCTTGTTCGACCTGCTCGAACGCATCGACCGCGCCGCACTCGCGGCCAAGCGCCGCGTCACCGTGCCCTTCCTGCGCAGTCTGGTCGACTGAGCGGACGACCGGCTTGTGCGCTCGCGCAAGCTTTTCCCGCGGGTTGCGCAGTACGCTGTGGCATCCGGTTTGTGGATGTCGTCCATGCCGACCATGCGCCTTGCCATGCGATCCGCCGCGTCGGCGATGGTGTTGCTGGCCGCGTCACTCGCGCCGACAGCGACGCGCGCGCAGAACGCTGCAGGCTGGCTTGGACTCGAGCTTTACGCCAATTTCGAAACCGCGGGTGTCACCGCGACGATCAGTGGCGATACCAACCGCAATGCGGGTGTTTCCCTGCAGTGGCGGCGCGTGGGCGAGGCCACCTTTCGTGCTGGCCAGCCCTTGCTGCGCGTGGATGCGAATCACTTTGTCGGCAGCCTGTTCGATCTGCAGGCCGGCAGCGCCTACGAGATTCGCGCCACGCTCGCCGACGCCGATGGCGTGAGTGGCGTTGCGACGCAGACCGCGAACGCAACGACACGTGCCGATGTACTGGTCGAACCAAGCTTGCGCAGCCTGCACGTCGCGCCGAGTGGCAACGATGCCCATGACGGCCTGACGCCGGCGACAGCACTGCGCAGCATCCAGCGTGCGGCCGATCTCGCCCAGCCGGGCGATCTCGTGCGGGTTGCTCCCGGGCTGTATCACGAGGCGGTGGGCCTGCCGCGATCGGGGTCGGCCGCGCAGCCGATCGTGTTTCGCGGCCAGGGCGCTGGCGTGTTGCTCGATGGCGCGCGCGTACTGCCTGCCGACGCGACCTGGGCGGCGCTGGGCAATGGCGTCTACCGCACCACGCTCGATTTCGATACCGGTCACGTCGTGAGCGAGCAGGGGCGGCTGTTCCGTTATGCCAGCGCGGGCGACCTGCAGGCGTTCGCTGCAGGTGCACCGGGCGGCTTCTTCTTCGAGCCGGGCAATCGCCAGCTCAGCGTGAAGTTCGCCGATGGCAGTACGCCGGCCGTGCACGTCCTGCACGTTGCCGATCTGGGCGCCGGCTTCACGCTCGATGGCCGCGCCTTCGTGCGCATCGAAGGCTTCGAGTTCCGCAACTACGGGGCCGATGAATACGGCAAGGGCATCTACCTGCGCTACGGCGACGATTGCATCGTGCGCAACAACCGCTTCATCGACATCGGCAGCTCGGCGGTCTGGGCCAAGGGCGGTTCGCGCAACCGCATCGAGGACAACCAGTTCAGCGATACCTCGATCGTTTCCTGGCCGTGGCCGGTGACCAAGGCGAGCTTTGCCGAGAAGAGTTCGATCGCGCTGACCGATCAGATCGGGCGCGGCAACGTGATCCGCCGCAACCACATCGACGGCAGCTTCGACGGACTCGCGCCCTGTGGTTCGCAGGCCCCTGCGCCTGCATTCACCAATGAAACCGATGTCTACCGCAACACGTTCGAGCACATCAACGACGATGCGATCGAGGCCGATGGCTACTGCGCCAATGTGCGCATCTTCGCCAACCGCATCAGCGATGCGCACATGGGCGTTTCGGTCGCGCCCGCGGCGCCCGGGCCGACCTGGATCCTGCGCAACGTCGCCTGGAACCTCGGCAATGCCCGCACCAGCCAGATCGATGGCTACCTCTCGAGTTTCCTCAAAATCAACAGCGGCTATGCGCAGGCGGTCGGGCCGCTGCTGATGTACCACAACACCATCGCCACCAGCGCACCGGCGACCGAGGCGTTGTACTTGCTCAACCCCGGCGCGAGCACCAGCCTCACGAGCCGCAACAATTTGTATGTTGCCTCGCGCGATGTCTGGGTCAAGGTCAATCCGGTCATGGTCGATGCCGACTACGACCTGCTGCACACCAGTGATGCGAGCCGCTTCGTGCGCTGGATGGGCACGCCGTATGCGGATCTTGTGGCGCTGCGTAATGCCACCGGCCTTGAACTCAACGGGGTTTCCGCGCCGCCGCAACTGGTGGCACCTGCAAGCGGCGACCTGCGGCTGTTGCCGACGAGCCCCGCGATCGACCACGGCCTTGTTCTGGCAGGCATCAATGATGGCTACATCGGCAGTGCGCCCGATATCGGCGCATTCGAGTTCGACGACCTGGTCTTTGCCAGCGGCTTCGAAGGCTGATGCGCCAGCCATGACCGGCGGCAGGGGCACGGGTTTGCCGACTTGGTTATGGTGCCGGCTTGGCTGATCAAGGGGAGCCGCAATGCGCGCAAGAACTCTGTTGCTGACACTGGGCGTGATGCTTGCCTGCGGCGTGTCCGCCGCGCAGGCCGATGAGCATTTCGCACGCGATCCGGGTCAGGCGATCGATGCTGACTACACGGCGAAGATCGCCCAATACACCACGCAGCCGCGCTTCAACACGGTTCTAACCGACTACCTGCCGGCTTCGGCCAGCGTGCCCACGCCGGCCAGGGTGCTCGGCGATGTCGCCGGGGCGCCGGATTTCCTGCCCTACACCGCCGACGTGCATCGCTACTTCCGCATGCTCGCCGCCGCCACGCCGCGCGTGCGCGTGTTCACGGCCGGACGCAGCGAGGAAGGCCGCGAGATGATCGCGGTGGCAATTGCCGACGAGAAGCTGCTTGCCGATCTGGATGCCAATCGCGCGCGGCTCGCGCAATTGGCCGATCCGCGCACGCTCGGACTCGACGATGCCAAGGCCGAGGCGCTGATCGCGCAGACCACGCCGGTCTATTACATCACCGGCACCATGCATTCGACCGAGACCGGCGCACCGACCGCGCTGATGGAATTGGCCTACCGGCTCGCGGTCGATGACGCGCCTTACATCCAACGCATCCGCTCGCAGCTGATCACCGTGATCACGCCGGTGGTCGAGGTCGATGGCCGCGAGCGCATGGTCGATCTGTATCGCTGGCACAAGGCCAATCCCGACAAGCAGTACCCGCGCCTGATCTACTGGGGCCACTACGTCGCCCACGACAACAACCGTGATGCGCTTGGCCTGTCGCTCAATCTCAGCCGCAACGTGCTCGACACCTACCTCGGCTGGCATGCGCAGGTGCTGCATGACCTGCACGAATCGGTGCCCTTCCTCTACGACAACACCGTTGGCGACGGACCGTACAACGCCTGGATCGATCCGATCCTCGTCAACGAATGGCAGCAGCTGGGCTGGAACAATGTCGAGCAGCTCACCAAGCTTGGCCTGCCCGGTGTCTACACGCATGGCGGCTTCGACACCTGGAGCCCCGGCTACATGATGTTCATGGCGGCGATGCACAACGGCATCAGTCGCCTGTACGAAACGTTCGGCAATGCGGGCGCCGACACGGTCGAGCGCATCCTCACGCCCGCGCAGTACGAGCGCACCTGGTACCGGCCCAACCCGCCCTTGCCCAAGGTGCTGTGGTCGCAGCGCAACAACAACAATTACGAACAGGCGGGCCTGCTCACCGCGCTCGATTATTTCGTCGCCAACCGGCAGACCTTCCTGCGCAACTTCTGGCTCAAGGGCAAGCGCTCGATTGCCAAGCCCAAGGAGGCAGGGCCGGCCGCGTATGTGTTTTCCGCTGACGATGCGCGCAAGGGGCCGCAAGCCGAATTGCTGCGCGTGCTGCGTGCCCAGCATGTTGAAATCCATCGCGCCAGCGCAGCCTTCAGCGTGCGCACGCCGCTGCCGTGGAAGAAGCCGAGCGGCCCGGACGCGCCGCCGCCGCGCAAGCCCGAACAACTGCAGCAGGCACCGCGACAGTTTCCCGCGGGCAGCTACATCGTGCGCATGGATCAGCCGTATTCGCGCATCGCCGACACCTTGCTCGATCGCCAGTACTGGGCGCCCGATGATCCGCAGAAGCGGCCCTACGACGACACCGGCTGGTCGCTCGGCGACAGCTTCGGCGTCGATCTCGCGCGCGTCTCCGATGCCGCCGTGCTCGCGGTGCCGATGCAGCGCGTCGACACCATCGAGGTCCCGGCGCTCAGTCCCGCCACGCTCGGCGTGAGCGGCAAGCTTCCACGCATTGCGATCCTGCACACCTGGCTGTCGACGCAGACCGAAGGCTGGTGGCGCATGGCGCTCGACAAGCTCGGCGTGAAATACGACTACATCAGCACGCAGGACGTGGCGAAGATCGCCAGCCTGCGCGGCAAGTACGACGTGATCCTGTTCGCGCCGGTCGGTGCCAGGGATACGCGCCAGATCGTCGATGGCATGCCGATGTACGGCAACGCGCTGCCGTGGAAGAAGACCGCGCTCACGCCCAATCTCGGTTCGATCGATGCGACCGATGACATGCGTCCGGGGCTGGGCACGCAGGGGCTCGCCAAACTCAAGCGCTTCGTCAGTGACGGCGGCCTGCTCGTCACCAGTGAGGACACCGCCATCTGGGCGATCGACGTGGGTTTGGCGCCCGGCGTATCGGTGGTACCGAAGAAATCCCTGCGCGTGGTCGGCAGCTTGCTCGCTGCGCAGCGGGTGGACAGCGAAAGTCCGATCACGGTCGGCTACGACAAGCCGTTTTCGATGTACAGCGCCAACGGCCTGTCGTTTCAGGTGAGCAATCTCGTCGGCGGCGATCACGGCCTGCCCAACGCCAAGGACTACAAGCGGCCGACCGGACGCGGCGGTCTGCACGATGAGGACATCCCCGAAGGCCGTGCCTTCGATGCACCGCCGGTGCTGCCGTTTGCCAAGCCCTGGGAAGCGCTGCCGCTCAATGCCGAACAGGAACGCAACAATCCCAACGTGATCCCGCCCGCGCAGCGGCCCAAGGTGATCGTGCGCTGGGGTGATGAACATGTGCTGCTGGTTGCGGGTCTGCTCGATAGCGGCAAGGAAATGGCGGGCCGCGCGGCAGTGGTCGATGCCCGCTACGGCCGCGGCCATGTGCTGCTGTTTGCCAACAATCCAGTGTGGCGCGGCATCACGGTTGGCAACTACGCCCTGCTGCTCAACGCACTGACCCACTACGACAGCCTTTGAGCCGTCCAGCCGACTTGGCGCGTGGCGACCCGGAGTGCGTCGTCAGCGTGGCAGGTTGGTGCGCGGGCTTTGCATGAACTTGCCGCGGACGGGCATGCGGGCTGCGACGCGCTCGGCTATGCTCGCCGCGCCGTGCAAGCTTGCGGCTTCGTGCGTGCATTTCGCACGAATGGCATTCAACTTCAGGGGTGGTTTGATGAATCTTGCGCGTACCGGCCGCCTTTTCGCGGCTTTGATTCTGGGCGGCATCTGCTTTGCGGGCGCTGGCACGGTGATGGCCGAAGACCTCGATTTCTCGATGGTCAACAAGACCGGCTATGCGATCAACGAGGTCTATGTCAGTTCGGCCAAGACCGATGATTGGGAAGAAGACGTGCTTGGGCGCGACCAACTCGCCAATGGCGAGCGCGTCGATATTCATTTCGAACGGGGCGCCAAGGGCTGCAGCTGGGACCTCAAGGTAACCTACGACGACGGTGACGAGGCGATCTGGTCGGGGCTCGACCTGTGCTCGATCTCCAAGCTCACCCTGCACTATGACCGCGATGCGGATCGCACCTGGGCCGATACCGAATAAGCAAGTTTGATCGTTGCACGCATGAAAGCGGGGTGAGCCGATCGGCTCACCCCGCTTTCGCATGCCGGTCCGCGGCGCGAAGTTGTTCGGGGGTTCCGATATTGCTCCACCAGCCATCGTGGCGCTCGCCCGACAGGCGGCGCTCGCGCATCGCGCGCTGGAACATCGGCAGCAGCTTGAAACGCGCATCCGGCTGGTCGGCGAGCAGCTCGGGCCGATACACGCCGATGTTGCCAAAGGTCAGCCGTTCACCGCGCTCGTCTTCGTTGAGCTCTCCGCCATCGAGCCAGAAATCGCCGCGCGGATGAAAGTCGGGATTGGGCACCATCACCAGATGCGCGAGGCCAGTCGGCTCGGCCGGCAGGCGCGCATAGTCGAAGTCGCTGAGGATGTCGCCGCTCACGCCGATGAAGGGCGCAGCGCCGAGCAGGGCGAGCGCGTGCTTGATGCCGCCGCCGGTTTCCAGCGGCACGGGGCCTTCGTCGCTGTAGAGGATGCGCAGACCCCAGCGGCTGCCATCGCCGAGCGCGGCGGGAAACTGCTCGGCGAGGTGCGAGATGTTGATCACGACATCGCTCACGCCGATCGCGGCGAGCTTTTCCAGATGGTGTTCGATCAGCATCTTGCCGCGCACGCGCAACAGCGGCTTGGGCGTCGCATCGGTGAGCGGTCGCATGCGCTCGCCGCGACCGGCGGCGAAGATCATCGCGCGGCGGATCATGGCGCGGCTTCCGTGCGCGGTCGCGTGATGTCGCGATTGCCGAGCGCGCGTTCGAGCAGATCGGCGAGCGCGGCCAGTTCGTGGTGCGCGCGCGCGACTTCGAGCACGTAGCGCCACACGCGTGGCAATTCGCCCAGGTATTGCGACTTGCCGTCGCGGTAGTGCAGGCGGCAGAAGATCCCGAGCACCTTGAGATGGCGTTGCAGCCCGGTGAGATCGAACCAGCGGCGAAAGCGCGCGGCATCGGTGTGGCTGTCGAGCAGGTGCGCTTGCAGCAGACGTTGGCGATGGGCTTCGAGCCAGCCTTCGATCTGTTCCGCAGTCCAGTGGATGTAGCAATCGCGCAAGAGGGAAGCGAGGTCGTAGCTGATCGGTCCGCTCATCGCGCCCTGGAAATCGATGATGCCTGGATTGGCCAGCACCCCGGCATCGCTGCCGTGTCGTTCGCTGCACAGCATGAGGTTGCGACTGTGGTAGTCGCGGTGCATGAAGGCCAGCGGCTGCGCCTGTACGGCCTCGATCAGGCACTCGAAGCTGCGCGTTACCACGGCTGCTTCGTCGGCATCGGGCGCGTGACCGAGGTGCTCGCGCAGGAACCACCTCGGCATGAGCTCGAGTTCCTGCCGCGCGAAGGTCGCATCGAAACGTGGCAGGCCGCCGGTGTCGACATGAGTCTGCATGCGCAGCAGCGCATCGAGCGCATCGCCGTAAAGCGCATCGACGCTGCTGTCATCCAGCGCGCCAAGGAAATCACGACGGCCGAGATCTTCCATCAACACGAAGCCCTGCGCGGGGTCGACCGCATCGACGCACGGTACATGCAGGCCCGCGCGGCGCAGGCGCGCGCCGATGTCGAGCCAGGGCGCGAGATCTTCTTGTCCCGGCGGCGCATCCATCAGCACGCGCGTCGACCCGTCGGCGAGCGTCGCGCGCCAGTAGCTGCGAAAACTCGCATCGGCTGAAGCCGGCGCGAGCGTGAAGCGGTCGTTGCCCAGCGCATGAGCCAGGAATCGACGGCGGGCCTCACTGCGTTGCGGGTCGGTATTCACGTTTTGCCCCGGATATCGGTCGATTCAGTCTAGCAAGCCAGGCCCCGCACCAGCCCGGGCTTGCCGAGCTCGCCATTGCCACGACTGCAAGTCCGGCTGGTGGCGCCAAGGGCCCAATCCTGTATCGCGGTCAGGTGTCGGAGCGCACGTCGACCGCTTCGAAGTCATCGCCGAAAATCGCGTCCAGACCGTTGGCTTCCATCTCCAACAGGCCGACATAGCCGGCTTGGCTATTGTCCGAGCGAAGGCGCAGATAGCGCGCCATCACCGGTTCTGGCAGATCGTGGCTAATGACCGGCGCCGTGTAGTAGCCCACGGTGGCCTGATGCAGCAAGGTCCATTCGGCGGCGTCCATCGAAGCGAATATTTCGATGTGTTCAGTCTGCAGCGGCCGGATCACGAGCTGATCGATGCGAAATACGCCGTCCAGATCGACGGTGAACCCGAGCTCACTGAACTGGCCCTGGTAAGTCCACCATGCTGAGGTGTTGTCGCCGTCGACGACGTTTTCCGGCGCGCCTGCCACCGTGTCGAAATGGGCCGTGACGGGCTTGTTCAGTGCGGCGTTGAAGAAGGACTGGGCGGGGAGCAAGGGCGTGGCGAGCAGCAAGGACGCGACAACGATGGTGCGCAATGGCAAGGCAAGGGACATGGCAATTCCTCGAAGACGGTGTCTGGGCGGGGTTCCATCCGGAATGCACTGCTCCTGTCCCGAATATGGAAGCGAGGCCGTAAGATTCAATGCGGCTGCGGCGGAGCAGGGCGGTGATGCGGACGATCACGGCAGGCTGATCCCGAAGTCCGCCAGCGTCGGCTCGCTCTGCGTGCGACGAGAAAGCCTCCGCGGGGCGCGGCTTTGGTGCGGAAAAAATTGACCCGGCTCGGGGCAAACAGTACAATTTTGGTCCTGTTTAGGCCAGTTCGAGCCGCTTCCATGCTCCGCGTCAGCAAACTCACCGACTACGCCACCGTCGTCATGACCTGCCTCGTCGATGGGGCGGGCGAGGTCCTGAGTGCGCAGGTGCTGGCCGAACGCGCGCGACTGGAGCTGCCGACCGTGAGCAAGTTGCTCAAGCAACTCGCCCATGCCGGCCTGGTGCTGTCCACGCGCGGCATCAACGGCGGCTATCGGCTCGCGCGCGATCCGGCGCAGATCACCGTCGCCGACATCGTGGTTGCAATGGAAGGCCCGATCGGCATGACCGAATGCAGCACCCGCAGCGGCTCCTGCGACCACGAATCGCATTGCGGCGTGCGCGTGAACTGGCAGCGCATCAACAGTGCGATCGCCGATGCCTTGGCGAGCGTGACTTTGGCCGAGATGACCAAGCCCGCAGCGCGCCGTACCGGTTCGATTCCGGTGCGTGTCGCGGTTGCATGAATCCACACAAGGCAAGCCCGCAGATGGCCACCCAACCCGCCGACCTTGCATTCGCCGCGCGCGCGCAGCCCGAAAGCCGCGGCAATGCCGCAGTCGAGGCCGCGCTCAACCGCCGTTACGACGCCGGTTTCATCACCGACATCGAAAGCGAGAGCCTGCCGCCGGGCCTGTCCGAAGACATCGTGTGCGCGATTTCCGAGCGCAAGGGCGAGCCGGAATGGATGACGCAGTGGCGGCTCAAGGCCTATCGCCATTGGCTGACGATGAAGTCGCCGCAGTGGGCCAAGCTGCGCATTGCGCCGATCGATTTTCAAGCGATCAGCTATTTTTCGCGGCCCAAGAAGCAGCCCAAGTCGCTCGCCGAGGTCGATCCCAAGCTGCTGGAAACCTACGACAAGCTCGGCGTGCCCCTGCACGAACGCGCCAAGCTCGCTGGCGTCGCGGTCGATGCGGTATTCGATTCGGTATCGGTCGGCACCACCTTCCAGAAGGAATTGGCTGCGGTGGGCGTGATTTTCTCCTCGATGAGCGAGGCGATCCGCACGCATCCGGAATTGGTGCAAAAGTATCTGGGCAGCGTGGTGCCGCAGGGCGACAACTATTTCGCGGCGCTCAACTCCGCGGTGTTCTCCGATGGCAGTTTCGTGTTCATCCCCAAGGGCGTGCGCTGCCCGATGGAGCTGAGCACGTACTTCCGCATCAACGCCGGCCACACCGGCCAGTTCGAGCGCACCCTGATCATCGCCGAGGAAGGCGCCAGCGTGTCCTACCTGGAAGGCTGCACCGCGCCGATGCGTGACGAAAACCAGTTGCACGCGGCGGTGGTCGAGCTGGTCGCGCTCGATGATGCCAGCATCAAGTATTCGACCGTGCAGAATTGGTATCCGGGCGACGAGAACGGTGTCGGCGGCATCTACAACTTCGTCACCAAACGCGGTGATTGCCGTGGCCCGCGCTCGCGCATCGTCTGGACCCAGGTCGAAACCGGCTCGGCGATCACCTGGAAGTACCCGAGCGTGGTGCTGCGCGGCGATGATTCGGTGGGCGAGTTCCATTCGGTCGCGCTCACCCATCATCGGCAGCAAGCCGATACCGGCACCAAGATGATTCACCTGGGCAGGAACACCAAGTCGAAGATCGTCTCCAAGGGCATCAGCGCGGGTCGTGGCCAGAACACCTATCGCGGTCTGGTCAAGGTGGAGAAGGGCGCCAGCGGCGCACGCAACCACACCCAGTGCGACAGCCTGCTGATCGGCAAGCAATGCGGTGCGCACACTTTCCCCTACATCGAAGTCAAGAATCCCGGCGCGATCGTCGAGCACGAGGCCACGACATCGAAGATTTCCGACGACCAGTTGTTCTATTGCCGCTCGCGCGGCATCGGCGCCGAAGACGCGGTATCGATGATCGTGGACGGATTCTGCAAGCAGGTGTTCCGCGAACTGCCGATGGAGTTCGCGGTGGAAGCCAAGAAACTGCTCGAAGTCTCGCTGGAAGGAGCAATCGGATGAAGATCACGGCGATGGGGTTGGCACTGGCTGCCGGATTCATCACCTCCGGCGCGTTTGCCGCGGATGCGACCACGCAGCCGGCCGTTGATGACTGCATGGATCGTGCTCAAACCCAGGCCGACATGGCCGATTGCGCCAGCAAGGGCGGCAATGCGGCGGCCGATCGGGAACTCAACGAGGTCTATCGCAAGGTGCTCGTCGCGCATGCGAAGGACGCCGTGTTCGTTGCCAAGCTCAAGACCGCGCAGCGGGCGTGGATTGCATTTCGCGATGCCGAACTCGAGGCGCGCTTTCCGGCCAAGGACAAGCAGGCTGAGTACGGAAGTTCGTATTCGATGTGCGCCGATGGCGCGCTCGAGTCGATGACGCGCCAACGCATCAAGGATCTGCGCGCCTGGCTTGAGCCGGTTGCCGAGGGCGAAGTGTGTGCGGGTTCCTACAACAAAGGCGATTGAGCCACCTTCCGGTGGGCGATCGCAGAACTGGTTTGGCGACGGAAGTTTCTCATGCTGAAGATAGAAAACCTCCATGTCCGCGTCGCGGGCAAGGAAATCCTCAAGGGCCTGAGTCTGGACGTGCAGGCAGGTCAGGTGCACGCGATCATGGGCCCCAACGGCGCGGGCAAATCGACGCTCGGCAACGTGCTGGCTGGACGCGAGGGCTACGAAGTCACCGCCGGCAGCGTCAGCTACGACGGTCAGGATCTGCTTGCGCTCGAGCCCGAGCAGCGTGCCGCGGCGGGCGTGTTCCTCGCGTTCCAGTATCCGGTCGAGATTCCGGGCGTCAACAACACCTATTTCTTGCGCACCGCCTTCAACGCGCAGCGCAAGGCACGTGGCGAGCCCGAACTCGATTCGATGCAGTTCCTCAAGCGCGTGCGCGAGAAACTCGCGGTGCTGCATCTGAAGGACGAATTGCTGCATCGCGCAGTCAACGAAGGCTTCTCGGGCGGCGAGAAGAAGCGCAACGAGATTTTCCAGCTCGCCCTGCTTGAACCCCGGCTCGCGATTCTCGATGAAACCGATTCGGGCCTCGACATCGACGCGCTCAAGATGGTCGCCGATGGCGTCAACGCGATGCGCGACCCCGCACGCGCCTTCATCGTCGTCACCCACTACCAGCGCCTGCTCGACTACATCGTGCCCGACGTCGTGCACGTGCTCGCCGATGGCCGCATCGTCGAGAGTGGTGATGCCAGCCTTGCGCACAAGCTCGAAGAACACGGCTACGCCTGGGTTGCGCAACGGCGCGTGGCCGGAGCCGCATGATGGAAGCGGCCCTGCTCGATGAACTGGGCGGCGCCGACACGCCGGAGCGTGCGGAGGCATGGCGCTACAGCCGCAACGCGTTGCGTGCATTGGCACAAATGTCGTTCGTCGCGGCTGATCCTGATCTCGCACTTGCACCCGAGGTCTGCGCACAGTTCGCCTGGCCGCATACGCAGGGCCGACGCCTGGTGTTCATCAATGGTCGGCTGTCGGGCGCACATTCGGATCTGCGCGACGAGGGCATCGTGGTCGCGGCCGATGCCGGCACGATCCACATCGTCGATGCAGCCCGGCCCTTGCATCTGGTGCACATCGGCGTGCCCGGCGCGAACGCAGCGCGATGGCAAACGACCCTGGACCTGCAGGTGTCGTCTGCGCGGGCGAGCCTGATCGAGCAGCACATCGGCGTTCCCGGCGGTGACTTGCTCGGCGTGTTCGACCTCCACATCCAGGTCGCTGAGCGAGCCGCGCTCGATTGGGTCGTGCTGAGCGAGCTGGGCGAGCAAGCGGCGTTGCTGCGGCGCGTGAAGCTCGGCATGGCCGGGCAGTCGCAGGTTCGACGCAGCGATGCGCTGTTCGGCGGACGCCTGCAGCGACTCGAACTGGGTGTCGAACTCGCGGGTGCGCAAGCGCGGCTGGAGTCGCGCGGGACGTTCGTGCTGCGCGGGCGCGAGCACGCCGAAGTGCGCCTCGACGTCCGTCATCAGGCGCGCGAGTGTGCCTGTGACGTGCTCTGGCGCGGCGTGGCAGATCAACGTGCGCGCGGCATCTTCCATGGCGGCATCACCGTTGAGCCCGGCGCCGATGGCAGCGATGCACGCTTGTCGAGCAAGAACGTGCTGCTGTCGGCGCTGGCCGAAATCGACACCCAGCCGGTGCTCGAAATCCATGCCGACGAAGTGCAGGCCGGGCACGGCGCGACGGTCGGGCAGATCGATGAACGAGCGCTGTTCTACCTGCGTTCGCGCGGAATTCCGCTGGAGCAGGCGCGGCGCATGCTGGTCGCTGCGTTCTGCGCGCAGGCGCTGGGTGCGATCGGCGATGACGGATTGCGCGAGCGTATCGACGCCTTGGCGCAGGCGCGCCTGCCCAGCCCGGACGCCGCGCAATGAATGCCGCGCCGGCCGAGACATTGCAGGCCGTCGCAACGCGGTTGCGCGCGGACTTTCCATTGCTTGCGCGCAGTGTGCACGGCAAGCCGCTGATCTATTTCGACAGTGCCAACACAGCGCAGAAGCCGACGCAGGTGATCGAGGCGGTCGATCGTTTCTACCGCCAGTTCAATGCCAACGTCGCGCGCGCGGTGCATCAGCTCGGCGCCGAGGCGACCAGTGCCTACGAGGGCACGCGCGACAAGCTTGCGCATTTCGTCAATGCCGGCTCGCGCGAAGAGATCGTGCTCACCAGCGGTACCACGCAGGCAATCAACCTCGTGGCCTGGAGTCATGCGCTGCCCAATCTCAAGGCTGGCGATTCGATCCTCGTCACCACGATGGAGCACCATGCCAACATCGTGCCCTGGCAACTGGCGTGCAAGCGCAGCGGCGCGCAGCTCAAGGTCGCGCCGATCGACGAGCGCGGCGAGCTGATCGTCGAGCGCTTCATCGAGGCGCTCACACCCGACGTCAAGCTCGCCGCGGTGACGCATGTTTCCAATGTGCTTGGCACGATCAACCCGATTGCCGAACTCGCACGCGCGACGCGCAAGCGCGGCATCCCCTTGCTGGTCGACGGCTCGCAGGCGGCGCCGCATTTCAAGGTCGACGTCAGGGCGCTGGGTTGTGATTTCTATGCGCTCACCGGCCACAAGCTGTTCGGTCCGACCGGCACCGGTGCACTGTGGGCGCGCAAGGAATTGCTGCGCGCGATGCCGCCGATGTTCGGCGGCGGCGAGATGATCCGCGAAGTTCGTTTCTCGGGTACGAGTTTTGCCGATCCACCCCATCGTTTCGAGGCTGGTACGCCCAACATCGCGGGCTTCGTCGGCCTGGGGGCTGCGCTCGATTATCTTGGCTCGCTCGATCACCATGCGGTATTTCTCCATGAGCAGGCCCTGCTTGCCCATCTGCAGGAGGCCTTGCGTGCGGTGCCGGGTCTGCGCATCTTCGGCGAGGCCGCACACAAGGTGCCGGTGGTGTCCTTTCTCATCGAGGGCGCGCATGCGCACGACCTCGCGACCCTGCTCGATCACGAAGGCATTGCGCTGCGCTCCGGTCATCACTGCGCGCATCCGCTGATGCAGTTCTACGGCGTGCCGGCGACGCTGCGCGCCTCGCTCGCGTTCTACAACACGCACGCTGAGATCGAGCAGTTCGTGGCGGCATTGGCGAAGGTTCGGCGGCTGCTCGCATGAGACCCGGGGCGGCCGCGCGGACGGTGACGCTGCGGGAGGCGGACAGTACCGACATCCCGGAGCTGGTGAGCTTGGTCGAGTCGGCCTATCGCGGTGAAACCAGCCGGCGCGGCTGGACCACCGAAGCCGATCTGCTTGATGGCCAGCGCATCGATGCGGCCGGCATGGCCGAAGTGGTTGGCAAGCCCGACAGTCGCGTCGTACTCGTGGTGGAAGATGGCTTGATCGTCGCCTGTGCGCATCTGCAACGGCAACAGGACGCGGCCTACTTCGGCATGTTTGCGGTGCGGCCGGATCGCCAGGGCGCTGGCCTTGGCGACACCCTGTTGCGCGAATGCGAGCATCTCGCGCGCGATGGCTGGATGTGCGCCATTCTGCAGATGACGGTCATTTCCGTGCGCGAAGAACTCATCGCGTGGTATGAGCGGCGCGGTTACCGTCGCACCGGGCGCTACAAGCCGTTTCCGTATGGGGATGCGCGCTTTGGGGCACCAAGGCGCGACGACCTGCGTTTCGAATGGCTGGAGAAGGCACTGTGAGCATTGCGTGGATTCGTGTCTGCACCACCGCGGAGCTTCTGCCCGGCGAATACCAGACCACCTTCGATGGCGACACGCCGATTGCGGTGATCAATCTCGATGGCGAGCTGTATGCGATCGAAGATGTATGCACGCACGATGGTGGTGAACTTACCGGCGGCATTATCGAAGGACATGAAATCGAATGCCCGCGCCACGGCGCGCGATTCGACATCACCACCGGCGCGGTGTTGTGCCCGCCCGCCTACGAGCCGATCGCGAAGTTTCCGGTCAAGATCGATGATGGCGTGGTGTACACGCGCGACGATCGTTTTGACTGAGCGCTGGCGGTTGGCGCGGGTCAGGCTGCGGGCAGACGCAAGACCACGCGCAAGCCGGTGCCGCTGCGACCATGCGCGAAGCCGACCGCGCCGCCGTGCCGCTCGACGATCCGGCGCACGATTGCCAAGCCCAACCCCGAACCCTCACGGCGACTCTCGGGAGGGCGGAAGAAACGCTCGCCCAGGCGTGGCCACCAGGCCTCGGGCACGCCCGGCCCCGAATCCTCGACTTCGACCACGAGCGTGCGCAGCTCCTGACGCACCGAGATCGTGACGCGACCGCGGTCACCGGCGTAATTGAGGGCGTTGTCGACCAGGTTGACCAGCGCCTCGCGCAGCATCACCGGATCGCCATAGCTGTCGGCGTTGGTGGCCGGACCTTCGTAGCCCAGATCGATGCCCAGGCGCAGCGCCTCGGGGACGCGTTCGGCGGCGAGGTCGCGTGCCAGCCGCGCCAGATCGACCCGTATGAAGTTGTCGTGGACGTCGGCTTGCGCGCGTGCGAGCGCGAGCAATTGGCCGGCGGCGCGACCAGCGCCCGCGGACAGGCGCTCGACGTGGGTGAGGGCCTCGCGCACGCTGTCGGGGCGCGGATCGGCGAGGGCCCGCTCGGCCTGCAGGCGCAGCCCGGCCAACGGTGTACGCAATTGGTGGGCGGCGTCGGCGATGAAGCGCTCCTGCACGTCGAGCAGACTGCGCACGCGTTGCAGCAGGGCGTCGATTGTCTGCGTGAGCGGTCGAATCTCGGCTGGCACGTTGCTTTGGTCGAGCGGCTCCAGATCACGCGCACGCCGCTGCGCCAGTTGTTCGACCAGTGGATCGAGCATGCGCAGGCCGCGACTGACGCCCACCCACACCAGGGCCAGCACGACGCCGATCAGGATCAGCACGACCGGCAAGGTGCCGATGAGTATCTCGCGTGCCAGTGCGTGGCGCGCATTGAGCGTTTCGGCGCTGGAGACGATGATGGTGGCGCCGCTGCTGGCGTCATGCATTGCCAGTGATGCCATGCGCAGATTGCGACCGCCGACGCTGACCGTGTCCAATTGAGCCGCAGCGCCGATCGCCGGCGTGTGCGCAGGCAGTGGCAGATCAAGATTGGCGGCCAGAACACCGTGTTCGATGCTGCGCACGCTGTACCAGGTCGGATCGGTGGTCTCTGATTCGAGCAAAATGCGGACCTGCGGACTGAGGCCATCGGCACCGGCCTCACTGGCGGCGATGCGCTGCAGGGAATGCGCGGTATCAGCGAGCGAGCGGTCGAAGTTGACGTTGGCGTAGTGCAGCGCGAGCACGTAAATCAGGATGCCGCTGCCGATCCAGGTCAGGGTCAGCGGCAGCAGCAGCATCGTGAGCAGGCGCTGGCGCAGGCTAGGCGGCTGAATCACTGCCGGCCTCCAGAAGATAGCCCAGCCCACGAACGGTGCGGATCCGCGCACCGCTGCCTTCGAGCTTGCGACGCAGGCGATAGACGGCGATGTCGAGGCCGTTGTCGGTGAGCGTGGTATCCCAGCTGCACAGTGCGTCGACCAGCTGCTCGCGGCTGACCACGCGGTCCAATCGTGCAGAGAGCGCTTCGAGCAAGCCGAATTCGCGTGGTGTGAGCTCCAGGGCCTGATTGCCATTGCGTGCACGGCGACGCGGCAGGTCAATTGCGAGTTCGCCGATCGTCAGTTCGGGCACACCCTGGCTGGTGCTCCGGCGCAACAGGGCGCGGGCGCGGGCTTCGAATTCGCGCAAGGCGAAGGGCTTGACCAGGTAGTCGTCGGCACCGAGATCGAGCGCGCGCACGCGTTCTTCGAGTTCCTCACGCGCGGTGGCGACCAGCACCGGGACCGCGTCGGCACGGCTGCGCAAGCGGCGCAACAATTCGATGCCATCGACGTCCGGAAGGCCGAGGTCCAATACCACCAGATCGTAGGGATGGTCGCGCAGGGCCGCATCGGCGAGTCGACCGTTGGCGAGCCGGTCGACAACATGGCCGGCGCCGACCAGGGCCGCGCCGATCGCATCGGCGATCGCGGCGTCGTCTTCGATGATGAGGATGCGCATCGGCCCAATTGTATCGATCGCTGACTGGATTGGGCCGTCATGGCCGGCGTCGGGACTTGCCAGCATCCATTCGACCAGGCACCGCGGGTTCGCCTTGGCCTGCTGCGCGCCGACGCTGCCTGTGTCCTGCCCAAACGAGGCCGGACATCGGCATGGTCCGCGCTTGTCCGAGCCGTGGCGCGCTGCTAGTCTACGTGATAACCATTCGCATTTGATATCACCCGGCACGATGGCGCGCACCGCGCGGCTCGCTGCCTCTCGCGCAAGGGCGAGGATGGATCAGGCAACAAGCGGCACTCGGCGCAAGGGCACGAGTGCGCGCGCTTATTGGCTCAAGACCCTGCACAACTGGCATTGGATCAGTGCTGCCATCAGCCTGGCGTTGCTGCTGTTGTTCAGCGTTACCGGTTTCACGCTCAATCACGCCGCGCAGATCCAGAGTCAGCCGCGCGTGGTTTCGCGCCATCTGCAATTGCCGGCAGCACTGCAAAAGCAACTGGCCACGCGCAACGACGCCACTGCGGCGAGCTTGCCACAGGGATTGAAGGACTGGTTGCAGAAGGAGATCGGGGTGCGCCTCGCGTCGCAGCCGATCGAATGGAGCGATGGCGAGGCCTATGTATCCTTGCCGCGCCCCGGCGGTGATGGCTGGATCAGCATCGATACCGCGAGTGGCGCGATCGAACATGAGACCACCGACCGCGGCTGGATCGCTTACTTCAACGATCTGCACAAGGGCCGCAACACCGGTGCCGCGTGGAGCTGGATCATCGACCTGTTCGCGCTCGCGTGCGTGCTGTTCGCGCTCACCGGTCTGGGTCTGCTCTATCTGCATGGACGCCATCGCCCGATGACCTGGCCGCTGGTGGCTCTGGGTCTGGTTCTGCCCGTGCTGATCGCACTCGCATTCATCCATTGAAGAGAATATCCATGCGTCCCCACCGCCTGTTCCTGCTTGCTGCTGTCGTCAGTCCTGCGGCGTTCGCCGCCGATCTGCAATTGAGTCTGCAACTTCCGACCCAGACGGTTTCCGAGTATCACCGGCCTTATGTCGCGGTGTGGGTCGAGCGCGCGGATCGCAGCGTGGCCGCAAATCTTGCGGTTTGGTACCAGAACAAGGACGGCAAGGATGCGCAGACCGGCAAGTCCGAGCCGGGCAGCAAGTGGCTCGCCGACCTGCGTCAATGGTGGCGCCGCAGCGGTCGCGAGCAGCAGTTGCCAATCGATGGCGTGACCGGCGCGACGCGACCGGCAGGCCAACATCAACTGCATTTTTCCGATGGCAAGGCGCCGCTCGCCGGCCTCGCCGCGGGCAGCTACAAGCTCATGATCGAGGTGGCGCGCGAAGTCGGCGGCCGTGAAGTCCTCGGTGTGCCATTCAGTTGGCCGCCGAGCGCGCCAGTGCATCTGTCGGCGCAGGGTGAGCACGAGATCGGCGCGGTGAAGCTCGATCTGAACCCCTGAGCGCGGCGTCCGATCCGCTTGATCCATCCGAATTCGATTGTCTTGTCACTGTGGAGATGCAGATGAAAAAGTTGAGCCATTGGATCGTGTTCGCGCTTGCCGCCGTGATTCCCGTTGCCGCATCCGCGCACAAGATGTTCCTGGTGCCGTCGACCACGGTGTTGTCGGATCCGACCGATGCCTGGATCACGGTCGATGCGGCGATTTCCAACGACCTGTTCAATTTCAACCATCACGCGATGGACCTGGCCAATCTCGTCGTCACGGGTCCGGATGGCAAGCCGGTCGCCGCCGAAAACCGCCACCAGGGCAAGTGGCGCAGCAGTTTCGATCTGCACCTCTTGCAGGCGGGCACCTATCGCATCGCCGTGACGAGCGAAGGGCTGTTTGCGAGCTACGTCGATGCCAAGGGCGAGAAGAAGCGCTGGCGCGGCAGTGCCGACAAGCTCGGCGAGATTCCGGCCGATGCGAAGGATCTGGTGATCAGCCAGGCGCAGGGCAGTGTCAATACCTACGTCACTGTCGGCAAGCCCAGCGATGGCGCGCTCAAGCCCAGCGGCCACGGTCTCGAGTTGGCCCCGGTGACCGCACCGAACGATCTGTTCGCAGGTGAAGCTGCAAAGTTCCGCTTCCTCGTCGATGGCAAGCCGATCAAGGACCTCAAGGTGACGGTGATCGCCGGTGGCACGCGCTATCGCGACAAGCAGGACGAAATCACCGCGACCACTGATGCGGATGGCCAATTCAGCGTGACCTGGCCGGCGCCAGGCATGTACTGGCTCAATGCCTCGCTCGATGGACAGAAGGCCACCGAGCCCAAGGCCAGCACGCGCCGCTTGAGCTACACCGCCACGCTCGAAGTGCTGCCGCAGTGAGTGATGATCGCAGCGAGGCCGCGCGATGAGCGCCGCCTTGCTGCGCGGGGCCGCTGGAGCAGGACTGGGTGCGTGCCTGTGCGCGATCGTCCTGTCTGCCTGTGCCCAGGCGCCTACGCGCACCCGTCTGAATGGCAAGACGATGGGCACGACCTGGTCGGTCACGTTGTCCGGAAAATCGGCTGGAGAAGGCGAGCGCTTGCGAGCGGGTATCGAGCGCGAACTCGATCGCGTGGTCGCGCAGATGAGCACCTTCGAGCGCGACTCCGACCTCAGTCGCTACAACCGCGCAGCAGCGGGCACTTGGCAGGATTTGCCTGAGGAGTTTGCGAACGTGCTCGGCGCGGCATTGGCGCAGGCGCGCGATAGCGGTGGCGCCTTCGATCCGACCGTCGGGCCACTGGTTGAGCTCTGGGGATTCGGTCCGGGCAAGACGGTGCACGAGGTGCCGAGCGTGCAGGCGATCGAAACCGCCCGTGCGCGCATCGGCTGGCAGCGCGTCGAATTTGACCCGCAGCGTCGGCGCGTGTTGCAGCCCGGTGGCGTGCATCTGGACCTGTCGGCGATCGCCAAGGGCTATGGCGTCGACCAGGTGGCGCGATACCTGTTGAGTGAAGGCCGTGCCGACTTCCTCGTCGAGGTCGGCGGCGAGCTGCGCGCGCACGGCGAGCGTGCGCCCGGTGAACACTGGCAGGTGGCAATCGAGAATCCGCACGCCAGCGACGAGGCCGTGTCATCGGAGCAGCCGTACTGGCGTCGCCTTGCGCTCGTCGATCAGGCGGTGGCGACTTCGGGTGATTATCGCCATACCTTCGAACATGCCGGCCGCATGTATTCGCACCACATCGATCCACGCAGTGGTTGGCCCGTTGAACATCGCATCGCGCAGGTGACGACGATCGCCGACGGGTGCATGCAGGCCGATTCGATGGGAACGACGATCATGGTGCTTGGCCCCGAAGCCGGACTTGCCTACGCCCAGCGGCATGACATGGCCGTGCTGCTGCTCGTGCACGAGGGCGATCATCTGGTCGAACGCATGAGCCCGGCGTTTGCTGCCTTGCTCGCGCGCCAAGGGGCGGTGCCGCCGCGTTGAGTTGCTCAGGGTACGGCGATTTCGCTGAACTTCACCATCAGCAGCTCGCCGCCGCCATCGAGTGCGACGCGACCGTTGGTGCCGCCGCGGAAATCCAGTCGCAGCGAGCCGCCGGTTTCGACTTCGACCTGCCGCCCATCCTGTTTGGCGCCCAAATGACCCGACAGCACGTGGATCAGCCATTGCGTGCCGGGCTCGGCGAAAATCAGCATCGAGCCGACCAGCGGTCGCGCCAGGGTTTCCGCGTGCAGGCGACTGCGATCGACCATGACATTGAAATCGCGCGTCGGTCCGGCGAGCAATCGACACCTCACGCGCGCCTCGCCGGCAAAGTGCACGCGCTCGAAACGCTGGGCCAGGCGCAGCGGCGGCGCGTCGTCGATGTCGAGTTCGATGCCGTTGCCATCGAGCAGCAGCAGTTCGCGATCGATGCCGGGAAAGGACGAGAATGGACCGTCCTGCTCGATCTGCGCGATGCTCACGCGCCAGTTGAAGGGTTCGCCTTGGGGCGGATCGCGCGCGAGTTCGGTGGTCCAGCCGCCGTCGTTCTTCCAGCGCACGCGGCGAGCCTGATTGGCGGCAATCACGTGCATCGGCCCGGTCCCGTCAGTTGCGTTCTTCGGCGCGATGGTAGACGTAGACGAGGGTGGCCGCACCGAGAAAGTCGATCGTCGTGGCCTGGCGACCGCCCAGGCGTCGCGCGAGGCGCTCGGAAGCGGAGTTTTCGTTGCGGATCAGGCTCACCGCGCGGCTTGCCTTGATCTGGTCGAAGGCGAATTCAAGCGTGGCGCGCGCGGCCTCGGTGGCATAGCCGTGATGGCGTTGTGCGGGCATCAGCATCCAGCCCAGTTCCAGGTCAGGCCAACCTTCGGGTTGGTGCAGGCCGACACGGCCGACGAATTCGCCGCTGTCCTTGAGCTCGACCGCCCACATGCCGAAACCGCGCAATACCCAATGGCCGAGCAGCATCGCCATCGAACGCCAGGCATTCATGCGGTCGAGCGGTTGGCCGTCACCGATGAAACGGGTGTTGTCCGGATCGGCGAGCATCGCCGCATAGGATTCAAAATGGTGCTCGCCCAGTGCGCACAGGCGCAGGCGTTCGGTTTCGATGGTGGGGATCTGGATCATCTTCTGGATTCAGTCGAGCAGGGCGGCCAGTGCATGGCTCGAGGCCCGCAGGCTTTCGGCCCAGCTGAACCCGACGATCTGCGTGCCGCTGCGCGCGTCGCGGAAATCTTCACTTTGGCCGGGCGCGAGCAGGTGGCGATAGTCGACCGTGATCTCGCAGTCTGCATCGAGGTCGGCAGCGGCGAACACGAAGCCAAGGTGCCACAGGCCGGTTGGCTCGAAGTCGTGGTTGATGTAGCACTCGTCAGGCCATTCGGGTGTGACCGTGTAGCGGTCCTCGAACCAGCGCACCGTGGCCGGCAGCAGCTTGGCCGCGTCGACTTGCGCGAGGATGTCTTCGAAGCGATGCACTCTGGCGATGTCGTCGGGCGCGGTGATGACACGGCCGCGCGCAAGCGGCTCGTCGAGAAACAAGCCCTTGCCTGCGCCCGGGATCCTGGAAGGGCCGATGTGGTAACGGGGGAGAATCATGCAGACACACGCCGCGGAGGCGGGGCGCGATTCTAGGGCAAGGGCGGGCAAGATGCACAAGCTGCACGATGTCGCCAACGATTGCGGGCATCGATTTGCGGACCGGCCCGGTGCCGGCCACGCGGCCTGCCGATGATAGAAGCCGGCTACGGCTGGCCCGGTGAGGCGCGTGCGGGCGTGGCCGGAACGATCAGGATCATCGTGCGGTTGGCTTCGATCGTGCGCGCGCCGATGCCTTGCACCTTGGCCAGATCCTCGATGCTGCGGAATGGTCCGTGTGCAACGCGCCAGGCGACGATCGCTTCGGCCTTGACCAGCCCGACACCCGTGAGCGAGCGCGCCAGTGTCTTGGCATCAGCCTGATTGATGTCGACCTGGCTCTGGGCACGAATGGGCGGAACGAGGGCAAGGGCAAGGACAAGGGCAAGGGCAAGAATGCAGCGCATCGACAGGGCGCTTGGCGGGCGCATGGCTAGCGAAATCCGGGGCCGTGAGGCCTGTCAGTGTGCCGTCATGGCGAACGTGCCTCGAGCGGTATTTGGCGCGGCCGCGTGCAGGAATCGGCCGCATGCGCGTGTAGGAGGCTTCCTACGCGCGATCCCGCGATGGGCTAAAATCGCGGATTGTTCATGGATTTCCCGCGATCGGCCCCGGGCGGCGCCGGCGCGATTCCCGCATCCGGAGACAGCAAGATGGACAGCAAGGCACTCGGCGATTTCGTCGGCGCGCTTTGGGACGATGAAATCGTCCCGCAGTTGAGCGACTACATCCGCATTCCCAACAAGTCGCCGATGTTCGACGCCGACTGGGCCAGCCACGGCTACATGGATCAGGCAGTTGCCCTGCTCGAAGCCTGGGCACGCACCCAGCCGATTCCCGGCATGCAGGTCGAAGTGGTGCGACTGCCGGGTCGCACGCCGCTGATCTTCATCGAGATTCCTCCTGCCGAGCGCCGCCGCGCCGACAACCATCGTCCGGCGCAGGATGAAGACACCGTGTTGCTCTATGGTCATCTCGACAAGCAGCCCGAGATGACCGGCTGGTCCGAGCACCTGGGGCCGTGGAAGCCGGTGATCGAGGGGGATCGCCTGTACGGCCGCGGTGGTGCCGACGATGGTTATGCGATGTTCGGCGCGCTTGCCGCGATCCGCGCACTGCACGAGCAGGGCGTACCGCATGCGCGCTGCGTGGTGCTGATCGAGGCCTGCGAGGAATCGGGCAGCTACGACCTGCCGTACTACGTCGATCACCTGGCGGCGCGCATCGGCAAACCCTCGCTGATCGTCTGCCTTGATTCGGGCTGTGGCAATTATGAACAGCTCTGGCTCACCACCAGCCTGCGCGGCATGACCGGCGGAAACCTCACGGTCAAGGTGCTGGAGGAAGGCGTGCACTCGGGCGATGCCTCGGGCGTCGTTGCCTCGAGCTTCCGCATTCTGCGCAAGGTGCTGTCGCGGCTCGAAGACGAAACCAGCGGCCGCATCCTGCCGCGCGAATTGCATGTGGAGATTCCCGCCGCGCGCCGCGAACAGGCTCGGCGCACCGCGCAGGTGCTCGGCAACGACATCTACGCGAAGTTCCCGTTCGTCGACGGCATGCAGCCGATGGAGGCCGACCTCACCGAACTGGTGCTCAACCGTACCTGGCGGCCGGCGTTGTCGGTGACCGGCATTGCGGGTATTCCCGCGCTCGAATCGGCCGGCAACGTGCTGCGGCCATATACCGCGGTCAAGCTGTCCTTGCGCGTGCCGCCGACCCTTGATGCCAAGCAGGGTGGCGAGTTCCTCAAGCGCTTGCTCGAGCGCGATCCGCCGTATGGCGCGAAGGTCAGTTTCGAACTGGAAAAGGCCGGCTCGGGCTGGGACTCGCCCGCGCTCGCGCACTGGCTCGAACAATCGGTTGAAGCGGCTTCCAAAACCTACTTCGGCGCGCCGGTCGCCTTCAATGGCGAAGGCGGCTCGATCCCGTTCATGGGCATGCTTGGCGAGAAGTATCCTGGCGCGCAGTTCCTCATCACCGGCGTGCTTGGGCCACACTCCAACGCACATGGTCCCAATGAGTTCCTGCACATCCCCACCGGCAAGCGCGTGAGCCTGTGCGTGGCACAGGTCATCGCCGACCATTTCATCGCCAGCCGTACCGGCCTCACCCGCGGCGTGGCCGCGAGCGCGGCGCACACGATCAAGGGCGAGGACGGCTGCTGCGCCTGAGCGCGCCGCCTCTGCCACGCGTCGACGCGGCGGCAGGTAGATTGCCGGCCTCGTCGGTGCGTGCCTTGCCCGAACAGCGCCATCTTTGCGCCATGACCCCGGCCGTTGTCGACGGCATCGTCTTGCCAGGAGGCCAACATGACCCTCATCCGCAATGCGCGCAGCTATGACGCCACCGCGCTGGCTGCGCTCGGTACCGAGCTCGGCTACCCCGCGACGCGCGAGCAGATCGGCAAGCGCCTCGCCGCGATCGAAGCGGCCGGCGCTGCCGTGCTGGTGGCCGAAGACGACCACGGCATGGTCTGCGGCTGGATTCATGTCGCCTGCTGCGCCGAGCTCACGGGTCAGGATGCCGCCGAAATCCATTGCCTCGTCGTAGCGGCGGATGCGCGCGGCGCCGGTCTGGGCAGCGCGCTGATCGAGCGCGCCGGCACGTGGGCACGCGAACGCGGCTGCACGCAGTTGCGCGTGCGCAGCCGGGTCGAACGCGAAGACGCGCATCGCTTCTACCTGCGCGAAGGCTTCACGCGCCGCAAGACGCAGGCCGTGTTCGAACGCGCACTTCCCGGCGAAGCCATCGTTGCTGCGACGGGGTCGACCTTGCGCGTCGACCCGCAGTTCGCGCGCGACTTGCGCGGCTGAACGCGCGGCGGCACGAATCGGACCTGGGTGTGCCAAGCTCCGCACACCCGCCATTGCTTGCCGATCATGTCCGAGATGCGCCCAAGTGCGGAAGGCTTGCGCGAACTGCCGCTGGCAGGTGCCAGTCTGCTGCTCGATGAGCACGTCTGGTCCGCCGCGCAAGCTGATGCGCTGTTCACGGCGCTGCACACGGAAATTCCGTGGCAGACGCTGCGCCTGCGGATTTTCGGCCGCGAAATCGCCGCGCCGCGACTGGCATGCTGGATCGGTGATGCCGACGCCGTCTACACCTATTCGCGCACGCGCTTCGAGCCGCAGCCGTGGACGCCAACCACGACGCGCCTGCGCAGGGAACTGCATGCGCGACTGGGAATAGACTTCAACAGCGTGCTCGCCAATCTCTACCGTGATGGTCGCGACAGCATGGGCTGGCACAGCGACGATGAGCCCGAGCTTGGCAACGAGCCGGTGATTGCCTCACTCAGCTTCGGTGCCGTGCGCAGCTTTCGATTGCGCACGCGCAGCGTTCCGCGCAGGTCGCTCACGCTCGAACTCGCGAGCGGCAGCCTGCTGCTCATGGCCGGCCGTACGCAGGCGCTCTACGAGCATGCGCTGCCGCGGCGCATGCGCGTGAGCGAGCCGCGCATCAATCTCACGTTCCGTCGGATCGTCGTGCAGCCGAATCGAGCGCCCTGAAGCCGCTGCGAGTACGGTTTCCGAGGGGCGGTGGTGTTTTGCTCGACGTACAATCGCTGGCACTCCGGCGGCAAGCGGTTCGCGCTGATCCGGGTGCATGGCGTTCCAAGGAGGCGGCCATGAAGCGTGAAATCAACTACAAGACGATGCGGGTGGTGGTCGGAATCATCGCCATCCTGCTGGCTCCGGCAGTGTGGTTGCTTGCGGGAGCGCATGTCGAATTGAATTCGATCAGCGCAGCGTACTGGAGCGATGCGCGCGATGTCTTTGTCGGTGCACTGGTCGCGGTCGGGTTCTTTCTGCTTGCCTACAACGGGCAGGGTGGAAAGGCGGATTGGGAGTTTTACCTCAGCAAGGCGGCATGCCTGTTTGCCGCTTGCGTGGCCTTGTTTCCCACCACGGATCCGCGCAGCGGCGGTGTGGCGCCGGCATGGGCGGTGAAACTGTCGAGCCTCTTCGGGCTGCACCCGGGGGACTTTCATACGCCGCGGCAGCGCTGTTGTTTGCTTGTCTCGTGGCGATGATGTGGTTCTTTTCGATCAGGGCGATGCACAAGGGCAAGCGCGGCCGCGCGATGTTCTATCGAACCGTTGCGATCCTGATGGTGGCCGGCATTGCTTGTCTGTACGCGATTGGCCGAATTCTTGATTGGCGCAATACGCTGCTGATTGTCGAGGTTTGGGGTCTTTCGTGGTTCGGCATCGGTTGGCTGACGGCGGGCACCTACAAGACGGATCCCGCGCTTGCCGACGCGTGATGGCGGGAATCGACGATCTGATCGTTGGCAGGCTCATGCTCCTTTCGATCTTGCACTGCACGCAGAAATTCTTCTGACTGGGCGCGAGGTCAAACGATAGAATGACCGGTCGAACTGCCCAGAGGTGGTGATGTTTCAGGCCAGTCTCCTGCTCATTGCGAGCTTTGCCGGGGTACATGCGATGTCCGCGAAAGCCCAAGCGTCCGCAGCGAATTCCGCGGACTACGTGAAGAGTGTCGAAACCTGGCGTGCGCAGCGCCTCGATCGCCTCACCGCGCCCGCCGGCTGGCTCAGTCTGGTCGGCCTGCACTGGCTGAAGGAGGGCGCCAGCCGCGTCGGCGCTGCGGCCGACAACGACATCGTGCTCACGGCGGGGCCTGCGCATTTCGGTACGGTCACGTTGGCTGACGGCAAGGTTTCGGTGCGACTCGATCCGACCGCAGGGGCGCTGATCAATGGTCAGGCCGGGGTCGGCGCGCAGATGCTCGACGATGCACACGAGGTGCCGACCACGGTGAGCGCGGGCTCGGTGAGCTTCTATCTGATCGATCGCAACGGCAGCAAGGGCCTGCGCGTGAAGGACAGCCAGGCCGAGGCGCGTACGCAATTCCGTGGCATCGAGTCGTTCCCGATCGATCCGGCCTGGCGCATCGAAGCTACCTGGGTGCCGTTCGATCCGCCACACACCTTGGAGACGCCGAACGTGCTCGGCCAGATCGACAGCTATCCCGTCCCGGGCAAGGCGGTGTTCGAGCGCGATGGCAAGACCTTCGAACTGCTGCCGGTGATCGAGGTGCCGGGCGACAAGGAACTGTTCCTGATCTTCGCCGATCGTACGAGTGGCAAGGAGACCTATGGCGCAGCCCGGTTCCTCTATGCACCGATGCCCAGGGACGGCAAGGTCGTGCTCGACTTCAACAAGGCCTACAACCCGCCGTGCGCGTTCACCGGCTTTGCGACCTGTCCGCTCGCGCCGCCCGAGAACCGGCTCGACCTGCGGGTGACTGCGGGCGAGAAAAAGTACGCTGGCAGCGCGCACTGAGCCTGCCGGGTGGTCCCGGTTCAGGCTCGACCCGGATGATCGGCAAGCCGCCATCCGCGACCGGCCGGGCCCGAAGCCGGATTTGGGCGGTGGCGGCGGCTCGGGTACACTAACCCGCTTTGCCCGGTTCGTCGCGTCGCGGCGGGCCCAGATCATTCAATCGGAGACACACGCATGAAGCTTGGTTGGTCACTCGCCCTCGCGGCGCTGGTTGTGGCAGGGTCCGCGTTCGCGCAGGACACCACCTCGGACAAGGGCAAGCTGTCCTACGCGATGGGCTTCCAGATGGGTTCGCGTCTGGCGCCGCAGAAGCAGGACGTGGACATCGCGACCTTCACCAAGGCGGTGCAGGACGGTTTTGCCGGCAAGGAGCCGAGCGTACCGATGGCGGCGATGCAGGAAGCCGTGCAGAAGTACGAGCAGAAGATGAAGGCCGCGGCGGACAAGGAATTGGCCGACAACAAGCGCGCTGCCGATACCTTCCTCGCCTCGAACCGCTCCAAGCCGGGCATCGTGGCGATGCCTGACGGCACCCAGTACCGCGTCATCGATGCGGGCAATGGCCGCGCGATCACGCCGACCAGCGAAGTGACCTTCCACGTACGCGTGTCACTGACCAGTGGCCGCGAGATCCGCAGCTCCTTCGTCGGCGAGCCGATCAAGGCCAAGGTTTCGGACATGGGCAATATCTTCGGCTCCAAGTCGCTGGTCGAAGTCATCAAGAAGATGAAGGTCGGCGATCACTGGATGGCCTATCTGCCGCCGGATCCGGCTTCGGGCAATCAGGTCTACGTGTGGGAACTCAAGATCGTCGACGTCAAGTGATGGCGTGGTGACTCGCTGATGCGCCAGATCAGGCGCGACAGCGGGGCAGGCGATCAACCGCAAACGCCGCGCTCGCCGCGGCGTTTGCATTTGTGGCGGCGTGGATGGACATGGTGAATCCTTTGCCAAGCGAGATCGAGTCGCCCTGCATCGGCATCTGCCGGCTCGATGCCGATGGCTACTGCGTGGGCTGCCAGCGCAGCGGCGAGGAAATTGCGCTGTGGATCGGCATGAGCGCTGCCGAACGTCGCCACATCATCGAGGATGTCTTGCCGCAGCGTGAGGCGGCGCGGCGATGAACGATTCAAGGATGGTCGATGCCGCGCGGCTGCGCCGCGCCGTGCGTGCGCTCGGCAATCCACCCGCTGAGCGCGGCTGGAATGCCGACGAACTGGCTGATGCATTCGATTCGTCGCCGCGCCACCGCGAAGCAGCCGTGCTGGTGCCGTTCGTGCAGCGGGGCAAGGATCTCTCCCTGCTGTTCACCCAGCGCTCGGGGCAGTTGCGGCAACACGCGGGGCAGGTCAGTTTTCCCGGCGGGGCAGTCGACGCGAACGACGCAGGCGTGGTCGAGGCGGCGTTGCGCGAAACCCACGAGGAAATCGGCATCGCTGCAGCGGCGGTCGAACCATTCGGCTATCTCGATCGCCTCGATACCGTGTCGGGATTCAGTGTCACCCCGGTCGTGGCCTTCGTGCGTGCGGACTACCATCTGCGATTGGAAGCCGCCGAAGTCGATGATGCCTTCGAGGTGCCGCTCGACTTCATTCTCGCGCCGACGACCTTGCGCCGTGAGATGATCCATTGGCGCGGGCGCGATCGCACGATCTACGCCTTCGATTGGCAGGATCGGCGCATCTGGGGCGTGACGGCTGCCATGCTCAAGAATCTCATCGACCGGCTGGAGCAAGTGCCATGACCGATTCGCCGCTGTTGTCCGTGGCCGAGCTGGCCGGCTTGAACAAGGCGGGCGATGTGCTCGTCGTTGATTGCCGTTTCGAATTGTCCGACCCCGGCAAGGGTGAACGGGATTTTCTTGCCGCGCACATCCCGGGCGCGGTTTACGCGCATCTGGACCATGATCTGTCCGACCTCTCGCGCAAGGGCCTGGGTCGCCATCCCTTGCCCGACGATGCCCGCCTGTCGGCGATGCTTTCGCGCTGGGGCTGGCAGCCGGGTCGCCGCGTGATTGCCTATGACGATGCCGGTGGCGCACTCGCGGCGGCGCGATTGTGGTGGTTGCTGCGCCTTGTCGGCGAACGCGAGGCGCAGGTGCTCGATGGCGGCTGGGCGGCGTGGCGCGCGGCAGGCTTGCCGGTCGAAAGCGGCGAGGGCATCCATTCCGCAGGCACGGTTTCGGTCAGCATCGACCATGCAGGCGTGGTGGGTCTTGATGAACTTCAGGCTGCGCTTGCGCGGGGCAGCGTGCTGTTGCTCGATGCGCGCGGCGGGCCGCGTTTTCGTGGCGAAGTCGAGCCGCTCGACCGCGTCGGCGGGCATATTCCCGGCGCGGTCAATCGGCCCTTCGCCGAAAATCTCACCGCCGATGGCCACTTCAAGACTGCTGCCATGCTGCGCGCCGAATACGGCGCCTTGCTTGGCGCACATGCGCCCGGTCAGGTCGTGCACAGCTGCGGATCGGGCGTGACCGCTTGCCACAACCTGCTGGCGATGGAAGCAGCAGGCCTGTCGGGCTCGCGCGTGTTCGCGCCCTCGTGGAGCGGCTGGCTCGAAGATCCCGCGCGACCGGTTGCCACCGGCGCGGTCTGATGCGATCTATTTCTTCAGGCGCGCCACCAGCGCCTGCAGCACCGCTTGGGTCTGCGGCGCGAACCAGGCTTCGACGAAGTCGTCGATGCCGAAGGTAGAGGGATCAGCGAATGCCGCGGCAAGGTCGGCGCGCGCGAGCAGGCGCGTGGCGGCAAGCGCGTGCGGCGGCAGTGCGAGCAATTCATCAAGCCAGTTGCGCGCGCGCTCGACGACCTGGCTGATCTCGACCAGCTCATCGACGAAACCGAGCGGTTGCGCTTGCTCGGCGCTGATCATCGCGCCTGCCACCATCAGGCGTTCGGCGCGATACGCGCCGACGAGTCGGCGCAGGGCGATCTGGATCACTTCGGGCACGACCAGTCCGACCTGGACTTCGTTGAGGCCGATGCGAAACGGTTTGGCCGGATCGATGCTGTGCGCCATCACGCGGTAGTCGCACAGGATCGCCAGCACTGCGCCCCCGGCGGGGCTGTGGCCGGTGATCGCGGCGGCGACCGGAATCGGGCAGCGCGCGAGCGCGGCGCACAGGTCGAAGAAATCGACCCAGAACGCACGCATCGCGGCGCGATCCAGTTGCAGTAGCGTGGGCACGTCGAGCCCAGCCGAAAACATGCCTGGCGCTCCCGAGAGCATGAGCGCGCGGGCACCCTCTTCGGTCGCTGCTTCGATCGCGCTGCGCAGCGCACGCACGAGCGCGGGATCGAGCGCGTTGACCGGCGGGCGCGCGAGGCGCAGCTCGTGGATGCGGTCGTGGCGGATCAGGTCGAGCATGGGCGGATATCCCTGGGGTTTCATTCGTCGCCGGCGGTCCAGCGATAGCGCAGGCGATAGTCGAGCGTGGCCTTGCCATTGGCTGGCACGTCGACGGCGAACTCGAGCTGGTCAGCGGTCTTGCGTGCGGGTTTCCGGCTCGAGGAAACCAGCTCCCAGGCGCGCCAGCGATTGGGATGTTCACGCACGGTCAGCGTGGTCGTGCTCTCGCCCGTATTCTCGAGCGTCACGCGAAAGCCTTCTTCCATCGTGCGCGCGGCGCGATCGACCGTGAACGCGGTGCGCTCGCGGCTGGCGTGGAGCGAAAACGCGGTGCCCAGCACGAGGTTGAGCGCGCGTCCCTTGGCAGTGTCGCTGCTGCGGGCTTCGCCAAGCAATTCACTGTGCCCATCGCGATCGCGTGCGAGCACGCGCATGCGGCCGGCCGGCAGGTTTTCGGGCGCGTTGAACGACAGATGGCTCATGACCGGTTGCCCGGATGCGCCGTCGCTGCCTTCATGGAAATTCGGCTTGGCCGGAAACCAGGCGTTGCCGAATGACGCCAGCCAGCGCCGTGTGCAGTCGAGCTCGCTGCTGGCGTAGAGCGGCACCTGGGTGACGCTTGCATCGGGCAGGTCGATCGCGCCATCGATCAGATAACTGCGGTAGTCGCCAAGCGAAGATTGTTCGGGCACGGCCCCGGGAGGCGGCGCCGCCATCGCCTTCATCGCCATGCGCGGCATTGGTTGAACGCCGCGTTCGAGATTGGGTTCGCCGGCCACCAGTTTGATCGTTGCGCCGTCGTAGCTGCGACCGCTGCGATTGGCAATGCTCGCCAGTGCGTCCAGGCGCATGCGGCAGCCGCCGCTGCGTTCATCGAGGTGGACGGCGTAGCCGGCGCGCCAACCCAGACCGGACGTGGGGTAGTCGAGTGTTGCAGTCTGGCTGCCTTCACGGGCGACATCGAGTGCGACTTGCAGGGTGCTGCCGGGCAGGCCGGTTCCTTCCGGGAAATCGATGCGCGCATAGCCACGCAGGTAGGCGATGCGGCCATCGGCATCGCGGATGGCAATCCGCTCGCCGTCGACTGCGACCAGCTCGCCGCTGGCCAGTTCGTTCTGCTCGCCATCGCTCACCACCACGCGCTGACCGCGATGTGCGTCGAGCAAGCCTGCTGCGCCGGGCGCGATCACGCGTTGTCCGAGCACGCGTGCGGCATTGCCGAAATCGATGTTGACCGCCTCGCTGTCGAGCAAAGTCGGCAGGCCACCGATGGTCAGGTTCTGCCGGCCGCTGCCGAGCGTGGTTGCGCGCTGTTCGTGGATCACGGCGCGGCCATCGGCGATCGCCTGGGAACCGGCACCGAACAATTCGTCGCTGTCGCTGCGGTAGATGGTCACGGTCGGATCAGCGGCCTGCGCCGCGGTCGAAGTCAGCACGGCGGCGAGCGCGATCGGCAGGGGATTCATGGCGGTTTCCTCAAGTCGTCGGTTCAAGGGCTATCATAGCGATGACCAAGGAAGCGCTGAACAAGTCTTTGATCATTCCGGCGCAGGCTGGAATCCACCGCTTCAATGCTTTGCTGCAAGGCTGGATCCGGGCGTGCGCCGGGATGATGGCTTGTTCAGCGAAGAGCCAAGGAGAATGCGATGTTGCTGCGAGCCATCTGTGCGGGGCTGTTGCTGCTGGGCGGTGGGGCCGCGTGGGCCGATGGACATCTGACTGTGCGCGATGCCTGGGTGCGGGCAATTCCACCGGGCGCGACGATCACCGCGGGCTATGCGACCCTGGGCAACGACGGTGATGCGCCAGTGACCATCCTCACCGCGCAAAGCGATGCTTTCCGCAGCGTGACCCTGCATGAAACCCTGGTCAGCGATGGCGTCGCCAGGATGCGCGAGATCCACCGGCTGGTGGTTGCGCCAGGCGCCACCGTCAAACTCGAACCGGGTGGCCGTCATCTCATGCTGATGTCGCCGCGCCATGCACCGGCCGTCGGCGAGAAGATCGGAGTCACCCTGCTGCTCCGCGATGGCCGGCGCATCGACACCTATTTCGACGTGGTAGCGCCCGCTGCGGGTGACGCAGACTGAATCATTGAGCGTACCGCGGCAGGCAAGGCAATCGAGTGGCCTGAACGCGGATCAATCCACACCATCACGGTTTCGCCGTCGGCGTAAATGCATGCGCCGTCTTTGGCGTCGGCGATGCGATGGCCGATCGTCATCGAGGAATTGCCGATGCGGTGAATCGAAAGCTCGACCATGATGCGTGCCGGCCAGCCGAGCTGGCGG
>NZ_JAHCAP010000024.1 GCF_019634815.1 Dokdonella sp.
GGGCGGCGCGAGGGATCGCGCCGAGTTTGCCGTGCGTGCACGGATGCACGGTCGGCAAACCCCGCAGCGCGTCTGCGCAGTCCCGCGCGCACGATGCGCGCGGGACCAAGGCCGTGAGGGTGCCCTTCTCTTTGGTGACTTTCTCTTGGGCAAGCAAGAGAAAGCCACCGGCCCGCAGGGATGCGGGACGAACCCATACGGACGTAAGTCGGTTCTCGCGAAAGCGAACACGATCAGGGCAGCGCAAGCTTTCGGCGCAGGTCGAAACGCCCAAGCGCAGAGATGCGGGACGAATCAACAAGGACGTCGATGGGTTGTCGTGCAGACGTCCGAGCCAAACCAGCCCAGCCGGTTCGACGCAAGCCGAATCGGTCGCGGCCAGGCGCAGGGATGCAGGACGAACCCACGCGAATACGTTCGGTTTTCGTGAGAGCAAACAAGTCGAAGCAAGAACCGTTGTGCGGCGCAGCCCAAACGGGCGCCGCACGCGGGAATTTGGCGCCAGCCGCGTCCGCGCTTACCATCGGCCTTCGCCCATCCCTCCGGAGAGTCCCATGAAGACCGCCCTTGCCCTGGCGTTGGTCGCCGCATTGCCCGCGGCAGCCTTGGCCGCGCCGCATCCGTTCAACGTGCATGATCTGGTCACGCTGGATCGGGTCAGCGGGCCCGAGCTCTCGCCCGATGGCAAGACGGTTGCCTTCAGCGTGCGCCAGACCGATTACGAAGCCAACAAGGGCCGCAGCGGGATCTGGACGATTGCGGTCAGTGGCGGCGAGCCGCAGCGGGTCACCGACAAGGCGATCAATGCCTCGGGTCCGATCTGGTCGGCCGATGGCAAGTCGCTGTACTTCCTGTCCGCCAAGGACGGCGTGAGCCAGCTCTGGCGCATCGCGGCGCAGGGTGGCGTGGCGCAGGCGGTCACGTCGTGGGTGCTGGATGTCGGCAGTTTCCGGCTCGCGCCCGATGGCAAGGCCGTGCTGCTGTCGGCCGAGATCCTGCCCGGTTGTGCGAGCGAGGCCGACGCGCTTGCCTGCACCAAGAAGGAACTCGATGAGCGCAAGGCCGACAAGGCCAGCGGCACCGTCTACGACGAACTGTTCATCCGCCACTGGGACCAGTGGGCCGATGGTCGCCGCTCGCAGCTGTTCATTGCGGACTTGAATGCCGATGGCAAGGTCGGCACGCCGCGCCTGCTCAGCCGCGGCATCGATGGCGACGTGCCTTCCAAGCCCTTTGGTGACGCCAGCGAGTATGCGTTCTCACCGGATGGCAAGACGGTGTATTTCAATGCGCGTCTGGGTGGCCCGCATGAGCCGTGGTCGACCAATTTCGACATCTACTCGGTGCCTGCCGATGGTTCGGCCGCGCCGAAGAATCTCACCGCCGGCAATCCCGCGTGGGATGGTTATCCGCTGGCCTCGCGCGACGGCAAGCGTCTGTACTGGCTGGCGATGAAGCGCCCGGGTTTCGAGGCCGATCGTTTCGGCATCATGGAACTCGATCTGGCCAAGGGCAGCACGCGCGAAATCGATCCGGGCTGGGATCGCTCGGCCTCGGGTCTGCAGGAATCCTTCGACGGCAAGACGCTCTACACCGCCAGCGACGACTGGGGCGAGCATGCGCTGTTCGCGGTCGACGTGCGCAGCGGCAAGGCGACCAAGCTCAGCAGCGGTGCCAACGTGGCCGGCTATTCGGTGGGACGCAAGAACCTCGTCCTCGCGCGGCAGGATCACAAACACCCGACCGATCTGTACGCCACCAACCTCAAGGCCGAACGCGCCACCCAGATCACGCATTTCAACGCCGATCGGCTGGCCGACATCCGCTTTGGCGACACCGAGTTCTTCACCTTCAAGGGGCATGGCGGCGACATGGTGCAGGGCTATGTGGTCAAGCCGGCGGAGTACGTCGAGGGCCGCAAGTATCCGGTTGCCTTCATCGTCCATGGCGGTCCGCAGGGTGCGATGACCAACGATTTCCACTACCGCTGGAATCCGCAGACCTATGCCGGCCAGGGTTTTGCCGTGGTCACGATCAATTTCCACGGCTCCACCGGCTATGGCCAGAAGTTCACCGACGCGATTTCGGGTGACTGGGGCGGCGCGCCACTCGAGGATCTCAAGCTCGGCTGGGCCGCGGCGCAGGAAAAGTATTCCTTCCTCGACGGCAACCGCGCCTGCGCGCTGGGCGCGAGCTACGGCGGCTTCATGATGTACTGGATCGCCGGCGTGTGGAACGAGCCGTGGAAGTGCATCGTCTCGCACGACGGCGTGTTCGACAGCCGCATGATGGCCTATGCGACCGAGGAGCAGTGGTTCGACACCTGGGAACACGACGGCAAGGCGCAGTGGGAAGCGCCCGAGCTGTACGAGAAGTTCAACCCGGTCAACCATGTCAAGGATTGGCGTGCGCCGATCCTGGTCGTGCACGGCCAGCAGGATTTCCGCATCCCGGTGGAGCAGGGGATCGCCGCATTCACCGCCGCGCAGGGACGCAAGGTGCCGAGCCAGTTCCTGTATTTCCCCGACGAGAACCACTGGGTGCTCAAGCCGCACAACAGCGTGCTCTGGCATGACACCGTCAATGCCTGGCTCAAGCGCTGGACGGCGGTGGGCGAGCACTGAGTCCTGGCATGAAATCTGCGTGACCGACTTGTCGAAAAGCGCACACTTCGTGCGCTTTTCATTTGATTTGCCGAGGTCGTCGACTCTTGTCACCCGTTGCCGCACGGATCGAACCTGCGGCCAAGCAAAGGAAGGAACGATGCGAACCACAGCCTTGATGTCTGCCGTCACCATTTCCCTCGCATGCGCGAGCGCCACCGCGCAGGCTGCCGATTTCCCGGTCAGCGGAACCATCACGATCAACGGCACCAGCGCCCCCCTGCCGGCAGGCAGTACGTTCGGTGATTCCATTTACGATGCGCAGACCGGGCTGCTGTCGGTGGGCAAGTTCACTTTTCCGCAATCCTCGACGACGATCAACGTCTCGGGTTTCGGCCCCGTGACCGTGACCTATCAGGTCACCCAGACCAACACGTCGACCGCGCAGGTCGCCGGCGATGGCGTGGCGGCGATGACGGCGGTAGAACTCGAACTTGCGATCGTCTCGACCTCGCTGCCCTTGCCGGTCACGCCCTGCAGGTTTTCCCCGATCCCGCTCGACCTTGCCGGCAGCGGCACTTCAAGCGAACTGAGCCTCGAGGATACCGCCTTCAGCGTGCCGCCAACGGCCGATGCCTGCGGCGGATTCGCCAGCCAGATCAACAGCCAGCTCGCAACCAGCAATAACAGCATCGCCTTGGCGCTCACGGGCGATTTCACCCCGCCACCGGATACCGACACGATCTTCGAGGACGGCTTCGAGAGCTGAAGTTCACGATAAGGCGATACGCGAGCCGGTTGATATCCCGGAAAAGTAACTGCCCCATGTTGGGGTTTTCAGCGCGATTGTGCGTATCCCTCCAGGACACTGGTCGAACGGGGTCAGGAAAGGCTTGCGGTTCATTTCTTCCGGTTGACGAAGAAGGTCGTCGGGCATGCAGAAGAAATGAACCTCATCCCTTTGCGCCTGTTCGCAATTCCCATCCTGTCTGGAGGCGATGCATGTCCTGCGCATCCACCTTGCCGGCGTTGGCCCGCGGCTCACGCAAACTCGTCGTGACCCTGCTGTTGTTCGCCGTGGCCGGCGCCGCGCATGCGGCGAAGATCGAGGTCACCTCCGCCGGCGACACCGATCCGAGCGCGGTCGACACGTGCACCTTGCGCCAGGCCATCCTGTCGATGAACCGTCGGGTTCTGGTCGGCAATTGCGTCAATATTGGCGAAGTTTTCGGCAACCGTGACACCATCACGATTGCCGCGTCGACCTTCGGTGTGCACGGTGCCGCGCTGATCACCTTGGCCGACTCCACGGATGTCAGCGGCGACACCGGCGGCCAACTCGTCGTGAGCGCGCACAATGTCACCATCGACGGTGCCGCGCCCACGGTCTCGATGCCGGCGCGGCGCCTGGTGGTTCAGCGCGACGCCAGTGCTGTCAATGCCTTCCGCATCCTCGATGTCGTCACGCCAGCCGGCGGAAAGTTGAAGCTCGAGAACCTGGTCATCCGCAATGGCAACTTGGCGCCGAGCAATCCAGCGACAGGGTACAGCGGTGGTGGTGTGCGATCCGTCGCTGCGGATGTCGATGTCGACCATTGTACTTTCACGAACAATGCCGCCACCAACGATGGAGGTGGTCTCCATGCCTCGGGAGCGCAGCTGAGCATTCGCAATTCGAGTTTCAGCGGCAATTTCGGAGGGGAAGGCGGCGCGCTCGCGGCATATGGCAGCGAAGTGAGCATCGTGGACAGCGAACTCGACGGCAACACAGGCGAGGTTCTTGGTGGTGGCCTGTTTGCGGTGAACGAGGCCACGGTCAACGTGGTGCGCAGCAGGATCACCAACAATCGCTTGGACGACGTCATCAATGGCAACGGTGGCGGTATCTTCGTCGACGGCAACCTGAGCCTGGTCGACAGTACGGTTGCGAACAACGACGCGCGCATGGTCGGCGGCATCCTCGTTGGGTCCAACACGTCATCCGTGATCATTCACGGCAGCACGATAAACGGCAACACTGGCGTCGAAAGTGTGGGTGGCGTGTCGGTCTCGGGTGGGCTCGACATTGACAACAGCACCATCAGCGGCAACGCCGCCAGAATCGGCGGCATTCAGGCGGGGCATCTCGAGATGAGCCGCGCAACCGTCAGTCTGAATCATTCATTCGCGGGCAACGGAATCATCAACGTCAGCAGTGCCACGATTGACCAATCCATCGTCGCTGACAATTTCGTGGGGGAAACCGACCAAATCGTGGCCAGCGACGGCTGGAGCGGCGACTACAACATTCTCTCCACTGCCGGCTTGCTGCTCGCGCCATTGGCTGACAATGGCGGTCCCACCCAGACCATGCGTCCCGACATCCTCAGCACGGCGCTGGACAAGATCCCGGCGGCGCTTTGCGTCGGTCTCAAGGATCAACGTGGCGTTGCGCGCCCACAGGGCATGAAATGCGATATCGGTGCGTTCGAACTCGAGTCCGACATTCTGTTCGAGGATGGCTTCGAGCAGTGAACCCGCCTGCTGACACCACCCTGTCAGCAGCATCCTGTCAAACTGGCACTCGCCAACCACGCCAGAAGGATGTCGCAAATGAGTTCGCAAGCCCGATTGGAATTCTTCCACAACCCCCACAGCCGCGGCTGCATGACGCGGGCATTGCTGGAAGAGCTCGGTGTTTCGTTTGAAATGCACACCATCGATTTCCGCAAGGATGAGCAGCACTCGGCCGAATACCTCGCCATCAATCCGATGGGCAAAGTGCCGGCGCTTCGCCATGACGGCACCGTGATCACCGAGACGGTGGCCATCTACATCTACCTTGCCGATCGCTTCGACGCCGCCAAGCTGGCGCCGGCGCTGGATGATCCCGATCGCGGCAGCTACCTGCGCTGGCTGGTGTTCTATGCCGCTGCCTTCGAGCCTGCCGTGGGCGATCATGCCTCCAAGCGTCCGCCCCTTCCGCGCGGGCAATCGGGCTATGGCGATTTCGAATCGGTGATGGCCACCTTGAACAGCCAGCTTGCTGCGGGCCCTTATCTCCTCGGCAGCCGGTTCAGTGCGGCCGACGTGTTGTGGGCCAACGCCCTGGCTTGGGTCACGGGCTTCAAGCTGATCGAGTCGAACCCGCACATCGATGCCTACATGAAGCGCGTGCTGGAGCGGCCCGCGCAGCAACGCGCGCGGGCGGCTGACCAGGCACTTGCCGCGCAGATGGGCATGGCCGGCTGAGCAAAGGCAACGGGACCGGGTTCACTGCGGGCGTCTGCAATGCTGAGCGCCCGCGTGAGCGACGAGGAAAGTGAGCCTGATGGTTTGGTGCAAGCGGCTACCCGGCAAGCATGTTACAAATCGAGCATGCGTCGTGCCGACCGCTTGTTCCTCATCATCCATGCCTTGCGCGGGCGTCGTACCGCCTTGCCTGCGCGGCGGCTCGCGGAGACGCTCGGCGTGTCCTTGCGCACGGTCTATCGCGATGTCGCCGACCTGCAGCGCTCCGGCGTTCCGATCGAGGGCGAAGCCGGCATTGGCTATCTGCTGCGCAAGGGGGCCGATATTCCGCCCTTGATGTTCAGTCCGGAGGAACTGGAGGCCGTGGTCGTGGGCATGCGTTTCGCTCGCGCCTTCACCGGCGCACGCCTGATGCGCGCGGCCGATGCAGCGATGCTCAAGATCGAAGCGGTGTTGCCAGCGGACCTGCGGCAGCGAGTTGAACGGGTGCGCATCTTCGCCCCGGTCTGGCGCGATCACGAGACCAGTGCTCTTGGGCGCCTGCTCGATCAGCTCAATGAAGCGATCAACCAGCGCTCCGTGCTGGTCGTCGCCTATCGTGACGAAGCCGGACGTGACAGCGAACGAGAGATCGAACCTCTGTGCCTGGCGTTCTGGGGCGGCAAGTGGACCGTGGGCGCATGGTGCCGCGCGCGCAAGGCATTTCGCAGCTTCCGCCCGGATCGCATCGTGCGTTGTGCCGCCAGCGGGGAAGTCTTCCCCGACCTGCCCGGGCAAAGTCTTGCTGCCTACCTCACGGCCGTTGGTGCGGGCCGTGTGAGCGTGGGCACATGAGCCTGCTTCGAGCAGCGGATGATTCTCGTGGTGGCCGCTGATTCAAGCGAAATTCCGTTCGGCGCGCCGCTTCAGCGGCGTTTTCCCTACTCCCGGGAACGAAGGTTTTCTCCGGTCTTCCCTGGAATTCCCGGTTGAGGTTCAACGCTGATCCGGATTGGGATTGCCCTGGTCATCGCGATGCCGTCGCGCGAGTTCAGACACGACATCGGCGAGCCTGAGGTCGGCGCCGCGCAGCAGCACGAGCAGGTGGAACAGCAGGTCGGCCGCCTCGTTGCACAGCCCGTCCAAATCACCCGTCGCTGCCGCGAGCGCGGTTTCCACGCCTTCCTCGCCGACTTTCTGCGCGCGGCGCGCCGGCGCTGCGGCGAGCAAGCGCGCGACGTAGCTCGAAGCCGGGTCGACCTGTTTGCGTGACTCGATCAGGGCCTCGAGCTGGTTGAGCCAGGGATGTGCAGGCGCTTCGCCATCGAAGCAGCTGGGCGTGCCGCGATGACAGGTCGGGCCCTGCGGCAGCACTTGCGCAAGCAGGGTATCGCGGTCGCAATCGGCGGCCAGCGAAACGAGGCCAAGTACATGGCCCGACGTCTCGCCCTTCATCCACAGCCGCTGTGTGCTGCGTGACCAGAAATGCACGCGGCGTGTTTCCAGCGTGCGCTCGATTGCCTCGCGGTTGACGTAGCCGAGCATGAGTACGCGGCCATCGTGTGCGTGCTGGGCAATCAACGGCAAGAGGCCATCACCCTTGCTCCAATCGAGCGCATTGGCAACCAGGGTCATGGCCGCACCACGATGCCATGTGCGGCAAGTGCGCGCTTGAGCGCGTCGATGCGGATATCGCCGCTGTGGAACACGCTCGCGGCCAGTGCGGCATCGACATCGGCGCGCTCGAACACCTCGATGAAGTGCGCGATCGTGCCCGCGCCGCCGGAGGCCACCAGCGGCAGGTTCGTGGCGGCACGCACACACGCGAGCAGATCGCAGGCATAGCCCGCGCGCACGCCATCCTGACGGATCGCGTTGATGACGATTTCGCCAGCGCCACGTGCCTCTACTTCACGCACCCAGCCGAGCAAGTCGCGGCCGGCATCGTGGGCGGCGTCGGGCTTTCCGCTGTGGGCGACGACACGCCAACTGCCGGCGTGATCGGTCTGGGCATCGACATCGATGCCGATCACCACGCACTGGCTGCCGAAGCGCGCGGCCAGTTCCTCGATCAGCTGCGGGCGCGCGAGCGCGGGCGAGTTGACTGAAACCTTGTCGGCACCCGCGGCGAGCACGGCTTCCGCATCGTAGATGCCGCGGATTCCTCCCGCAACGCAGAACGGAATATCCAGTTCGCGGGCGACGCGCTCGACCCAGGCGGTATCGACGCAGCGGCCTTCGGGACTGGCGGTGATGTCGTAGAACACCAATTCATCGGCGCCTTCGGCGCTGTAGCGCGCGGCCAGCTCGACGATGTCGCCGACCACGCGGTGGTCGCGAAAGCGCACGCCCTTGACCACGGCGCCTTCGGCCACATCCAGGCACGGGATCACGCGACAGGCTGGCATGCGCGCAGTTCCTCCAGGCTCAGGCTGCCTTCGAGCAAGGCGGTGCCGGCAACGCAGGCGGCGACGCCGGTGCCGGCGAGCGCCTCGACATCGGCGCGATCGCGCACACCGCCCGAGGCGATCCATGCGATCTGCGGCCAGCGCGCGGCAAGCAGGCGATAGAGCGTGAGGTTGGGGCCGGCACGCATGCCATCGTGTTCGATGTCGGTACAAAGCACGTGCTGCAGGCCGGCGGCGAGCAGGCGTTCGAGCAGGTGCGTGAAGTCGATCCGGCTTTCGGTTTGCCAGGCATCGAGCGCGGGATACCAGTGGCCGTCGCCGCCGAGACGCAGATCGAGTGCGACGCACAGGCGCGCCGCGCCGAAGCGGTCGAGCCATGCCGCTACGGTGTTGGGTTCGCGCGCGGCGATGCTGCCGACCACGACACGGGCCACACCCGCATCGAACAGGCGCTGCACGTCATCCACGCTGCGCACGCCGCCGCCGGCCTGCACGCGCAGCCCGGACTGAGCGAGTCGGCCGATGAGATCGAGCTGGCGTGGCGTGCCTGCGCGCGCGCCGTCGAGGTCAACCACGTGCAGCCAGGTCGCACCGGCCTGTGCGTAGTCGCTGGCGAGTGCGAGCGGGTCGAGCGCGAACTCGCGCGATTGCGCGAAGTCGCCTTGGCGCAGGCGCACGACCCGACCGTCGCGCAGATCGATGGCAGGGATCACGAGCATGGCAATTCGAGGAAATTGGCAAGGATTTGGCGACCGACCGCAGCGGATTTTTCCGGGTGGAACTGCGTGCCCATGACGTTGCCGCGCGCGACCGCGGCGCTGAACGCGCTGCCGTGCCTGCTGCTGGCCAGGGTGTGCGCGTCGGTGGGCGCGGCATAGCCGTGAACGAAGTACACCCAGGGCTGTGCATCCAATCCGGCCAGCAGGGGATGCGCGCGACCGATCTCGAGCGTGTTCCAGCCCATGTGCGGCCAGCGTGGCGCGGCCGGCAGGCGCGCCACCGTGCCGGGCAAGAGACCCAGGCCTTCGACCTCGCCTTCGGCGCTGCGCTCGAACAGCAGCTGCATGCCCAGACAAATACCCAGCAGCGGTTGACTGAGTGTGCGGATGACGCGATCGAGCCCGCTCGCGCGCAAGCTGCGCATCGCCTGCGCCGCTGCACCGACGCCGGGCAGGATCGCGTGCGTTGCCGCGCGTATCGTCGTCGCCGCATCGCTGACCCGCGCCTCGACGCCGAGGCGCGCGCAGGCGGTGACGAGCGATCCGAAGTTGGCGCCACCGGCGGCGATGATCACGAGGTTCGTGCTCATGCGGTGACTCCACCCGCGAGCATGCCCTTGCTGCTGGGGATCTGCGCGCTCTCGATGCGGATGGCCTGACGCAGCGCGCGGCCGGTCGCCTTGAAACAGGCTTCGATCATGTGGTGCGCATTGCTGCCGACCACGCGCAGGTGAAGGGTCGCGGCAAGGGCATCGGCAAGACTGTGGAAGAAATGCGGCACCAGTTCGCAGGGCAGGCCGCCGACCGCTTCGCGCGGAAAGCTGCCGCTGAACACGAAGCCCGCGCGCCCCGAAAGATCAAGCACGACATCGGCACGGCTCTCGTCCATCGGCAGCGCGAAAGCGATCGCTCCGGCCTCGCGTTGTGGCAAGTCGGATGGGTCGAAGCCATAGCGGGCGATGCCACGTCGCTCACCGAGTGCGCTGCGCAGCGCCTGACCGAGCGCGAGCGCGCAGTCCTCGACGCTGTGGTGTTCATCGACCGCGAGATCGCCCGCGCAGCGCAGTTCGAGCGCAAAGCCGCCATGCACGGCGAGCTGTTCGAGCATGTGATCGAAGAAGCCGATGCCGGTACTGATCCGGGCGCGTGGCGCAGCATCGAGGTCGATCGCCACCGAGATCGAAGTCTCTCGCGTCTTGCGTTCGAGCTGGGCGCTTCGCGGCGCATCAAGCAGGGCGCTGGCGATCTGCGGCCAGCCAAGCGACTCGCCAATGCGAAAGCCACGCAGGCCCATGTTCGCAGCCAGCTCCAGATCGCTGTCGCGATCGCCAATCACCGCGCTGCGCGCACGGTCGATGACGCCATCGACCAGATAGTGACGAACCATTCCGACGCCGGGCTTGCGCGTGGGCGCGTGCTCGTGGGCAAAGTGACGGTCGATCAACACCTCGCGAAAGACGATGCCTTCGCCGGCAAGGATGTCGAGCAGCAATGCCTGCGGTCCATCGAAGTCGGCCTCGGGAAAACTTGCGCTGCCCAGACCATCCTGGTTGCTCACCATCACCAGCTCGTAGCCAGCCTCGACGCAGCGGCGCAGCGCGCTGATCGTGCCGGGCACGAGACGCAGCTTCGCATAGCTGTCGATCTGCTGATCGGGCGGTTCGACGATCAGCGTGCCATCACGATCGACGAACAGGATCTTCGCGGGCGTGCTCATGGGCAAGCTCCGGACAGTGCGGCGATCACGGCCTCGTTCTGCGCGGGTGTGCCGATGCTGATGCGCAGGCAGTTTTCCAGCCCGGGTTGAGTCGAGAAGTCGCGCACGAGGATGTCGTGGGCGAGCAGGCGCTCGAAGGCGCGACGCGCATCGGCGAAGCGCAGCAGCAGGAAATTGCCAGCCGATGGCCACGCGCTGCGCACGGCCGGCAGATGCGCCAGCGCAGCGCGCAGGCGTTCTCGTTCGCCAACCAGCAGGGCGATGCGTTCGCCCGTGCGCACGAGCGCGGCCGGTTCGAGCGCGCGCAAGGCCGCGCGCACGCTCGGCGCGGGCAAGGGGTAGGGCGGTGCGATGCGCGCGACGAGATCGACGATCTCCTCGCGGCCGATCAAGCTGCCGATGCGCGCGCCGGCGAGGCCATGCGCCTTCGACAAGGTGCGCAGCACCGCGAGATTGGCGTGATGTTCGATCAGGCCGCAGGCGCTGGGCGCATCGGCAAACTCGATGTAGGCCTCATCGACGACGAGCAGGGCGCGACCGGCGAGTGCGCTCGCAAGTGCGTCGATGTGCTGGTGAAACAAGGTGCCGCTCGGATTGTTGGGCGAGCACAGGAACACGAGTTTGGTGTCGTCGTCGACCAGCGCGAGCAGGGCTGTCGGGTCGAGTGAAAAATCATGGTCTGCATCGAGCGCGAGCGCGCGAAAGCGCGCGTCGTGCACGGTTGCACCGATGCGATACATGCCAAAGCTCGGCGCCAGCGCAAGCACGTTGTCGCGGCCGGCGCGGCAGAATGCGCGCAACAGCAGGTCGATGGCCTCGTCGCTGCCGCGACCGATCCACAAGCGTTCGGTACTGACACGGTAGAGCGCGGCAAGTCGCTCGCGCAGCAGTTCGGGTTGCGGCTCGGGATAGCGGTTGAGCGCATCGCTGCGCGCGTCCTCGGTTTCGTCCCATGGCAGTTCGTTGGCATCCAGACGGATGCGCGCGGTGTAGCCGCTGCGCCGCGCAGAGGCATAGGGCTTGAGCGCGACCAGTTCCGGTCGCGCGCGCAGCAGGAGGCTCATGGCGCCCGATCCAGTGCGGCCAGGCGCAGGTCGACCGCGCGCGCGTGCGCTTCGAGGCCTTCGGCGCGCGCGAGCAGGGCGGCATCGGGGCCGACCTCGCGCAGGCCATCGGCATTGAGTTCCTGCACGTAGACGCGGCGCATGAAGCTGTCGACGCCGACACCGCCGAAGGCGCGCGCGAAGCCGAGCGTGGGCAGGACGTGATTGGGGCCGGCGCAGTAGTCGCCCACGGTTTCCGGAGACCACGCGCCGAGGAAGATGCTGCCCGCGTTGGAGAGGGCAGGCAGCAGATTGCGCGGCTCGCGCACGTTGACGATGAGGTGCTCGGGCGCGTAACGCTCGGACACTTCGATCGCCTGCGCGAGATCGGCGACCTTGATCAGCCGCGCGTGCGCGAGCGCCGCATGTGCAATCGCGCTGCGCGGCAGGCTCGCCAGTTGCCGTTCGAGCGCGCACGCCACCGTATCGAGCAGGTGGGCGTCCGGACTCACCAGCACGACTTGCGAATCACTGCCGTGTTCGGCCTGCGCGAGCAGGTCGGCGGCAACGAAGTCGGGATCGGCGAAGGCGTCGGCGATCACCAGCACTTCGGACGGGCCCGCGGGCAGATCGATCGCGGCGCCCTGCGGATCGGCGGCGACTTCGAGCTTGGCCGCAGTGACCCAGGCATTGCCAGGTCCGAACAGTTTGGCGCAGCGGGGCACCGTCTGCGTGCCGTAGGCGAGCGCGGCGATCGCCTGCGCGCCGCCGATCTTGAACACGTGGTTGATGCCGCACAGTCGCGCGGCGGCGAGAATCGCCGGATCGGCGCTGCCGTCGACGCGTGGTGGCGTGGCCAGCACGATCTGCTGACAACCGGCGACGCGCGCCGGCACCGCGAGCATCCACACGGTCGAGGGCAGGGGCGCGCTGCCGGCCGGTGCGTAGAGGCCGACCGTGCCGATCGGCCGCAGCAGCTGCTCGCAACGCACGCCGCGCGCGGTGTCGCAGATCAGATCCTTGCCGCGCTGCGCACGGTGAAAGGTTTCGACGCGCTCGATCGCGCGCTCGATCGCATTGCGCAGCTCCGGTGCCATGCCCATGAGCGCAGCCGCGAACTCCTCGTCGGTGACCGCGAAGCTGTGCAACGTGGCCTGGTCGAAGCGCGCGCTGTACTCGCGCAGGGCGGCGTCGCCGCGTGCGCGCACGTCGGCGATGATTGCGCGCACGGACTGCAGGCGGACCGGATCGGCGAGCGGCGCCGGTCGTGCGAGGGTCCGGTCGCGGGCGCGCTCATCGAGCATGTTCCAGTCGATGACGCGCGTGACGCGGGCGAGTTCGGGCCGTGCGTTCATGCGAGCATTCGCTCGACATTGAGCACGAGCAGTCCGTGTGCGCCGAGCCGCTTGAGTTCTTCAAGGTGCTGCCAGTCGAGCTGCGCATCGCACAGGGCTTGCAGCGCGATGTCGTCGGGGCGGCCGTCGAGGCCGAGCACGCTGGGTTGCTCGCGCGTGGGCAGCAGGCGGCGAATCTCGTCGAGCGCGCTGCGCGGAGCCTGCAGCATGAGCAATCGCGCGCCATCACCCGAGAGCGCAGCACCGATGCGTGCGCAAAAACGTTCGATCAGGGCGCTGGTCGCCGCCGCTGGCGCATGCGGGCTCGTCACCAGCACCGCTTCGCTGCGCAAGACGGTGGCGATCTCGTGCAACTGATTGGCGGCGAGGGTAGCGCCGCTGGAGACGAGGTCGCAGATGGCATGCGCCTTGCCCAGCCGTGGCGCGATTTCGACCGAGCCGTTGAGCACGACGACTTCGGCGTCGATGGCCTGCTCACGCAGCCAGTTTGCGGTGAGCTGCGGGTAGGACGTGGCGATGCGCAGGCCGGCAAGATCTTCGATGCGCTCGATCGGGCCGCCGTCGGGTACGGCGAGCGCAAGGCGACACTGGCCGAAGCCAAGCGCGCGCAACTCGCCGGGGAACGGCGTCCCCTGCGCGGCGAGGCGCTGTTCGTCGAGTACGTTACGGCCGACGATGCCGAGTTCGCAACTGCCCTCGACGAGCAGCCCGGGGATATCGTCATCGCGAACCAGCAACACGTCGACCGGCAGGTTTTCGCCGTAGAGGAACAGCTTGTCGCGGCTCTCGCGGAAGGCGAGGCCGGCACGCCGCAGCAGGCCGAGCGAATCCTGCGACAGGCGCCCTGATTTCTGCACGGCGATGCGCAGCCGTTCGCGAGTGCTGATCATGACGCGGCTCGGCTGCGCGGCTTGCGCGCCGGTTTCAGTCGGGCTGCGGCCAGGGCATAGCCGCCCGCGCCCTGTTCGAGGCAGCGCGCGACGCGGCCGATGGTGGTGATGCTCACCGCGGTTGCCTCATGGATCTGCCGATACGGCTTGCCGGCGAGCAGTTGCGGCACCACGCTCCAGCGCTCGCGCATCGCCTCGCGTTCGGCCGGCGTGCACAGGTCGTCGAGAAAGGCCTGCATCTCGGCCACGCTGCGCAAATTGAGCAGTGCTTCGCACAACGCGCGTTCGGAGCGGCGCGAATCCAGGCTCGGGGAAAGTGGTCTGCGTTTCATTTCAATGTACTAATGCGCTAATACGCTACGAAGTGTAACGGTGCGGCATTTTCGCCGTCAAGCCTGCGGGTCGGCGGGGGTCCGAGAGATGTGGCGCGCCAGCTGCCGCCGAGGGTGGCGACGTGAGCTCAGTCGAGTGTGCGCGGATCGAGCAAGTCGCGTGGCAGGTCGCGGAGCAAGGCAGCGAGCGGCATGAGCAGGGGGCCGAGCGCCGAGCTCTTGCGCCAGAGCATGGCGATGCGGCGGCTGGGTACCTCGCCGCGGAAACGCAGGAGTTGCACGTGCGCCGACGGCGCAACGGGCGGCTTGACCGCAAGCAGTGGCAGCAGGGTGATGCCGACATTGGCGGCAACCATCTGGCGCAGGGTTTCAAGGCTGGTGGCGCGAAATCCTGCATGCTCGCCTGCGCCGGCATGGCGACACACCTCGAGCGCCTGGTCGCGCAGGCAATGGCCGTCGTCAAGCAGCAGCAGGTCCTGGTTGGCGAGATCGTCGATGGTGATCGACTTGCGCCGTGCCAGCGCGTGGCCTTCTGGCAGTGCCAGCAGGAAGGGTTCCTCGAACAGCATCTCGACGTGCATCTGCTCGTCATGGATTGGCAGTGCGAGCAAGGCCGCGTCGAGCCGTCCCTCGCGCAGCTGGGTGAGCAGCACTTCGGTTTTTTCCTCGACCAGCAGCAGTTCGAGTCGCGGCCAGCGCGCGTGGATGCGCGGCACGATGTGCGGCAACAGGTATGGGCCGAGGGTGGGAAAGATTCCGAGGCGCACGGCGCCGGATTCGGGGTCATGGGTGCGCCGGGCGAGTGCCTTTATGGCATCCACGTCATGCAACACGGTGCGTGCGCGGGCAACGATGTCGCGGCCCACGTCGGTCAGCAGCACCTTGCGTGGCGCACGTTCGACCAATTGCACACCGAGCTCCTCCTCGAGCTTGCGGATCTGCGTCGACAGGGTCGGCTGGCTCACGAAGCAGGCTTCGGCAGCGCGGCCGAAATGCCGATGATCGGCCAGGGCGACGAGATAGTGGAGGTCGCGCAGGTTCATGCGGTCAATTGAAGCAGGCGATTGCACACTGCGTAAAGATCAGCGCGGTTAATTGGTCGGATGCGGCATGGAAATTCCATGCAAGGGCTGGCCGGGTAGGCAATCCGGCACAGGCGCGGCCCGCCGCATCTTGGCAGATTGGACGTTTTGCGAGGCGGAGGATTGCGATGTTGCGCGTCATGCTTGCCGGTTTGTTGCTGTTGATTGCCGCGCCACTTGCCCGTGCCGCCGTCGAGCCGGTGCCGACCGGCAAGCTGCCGACCGATGCCGTTCCGCTGTCCTACGCGCTGCACTTCAAGGCAGATCCGCGTCAGGATCGCTTCGAGGGGCACACCACCATCCAGGTACGGCTCAAGGCACCGGCCGAGCGCGTTTGGCTGCATGCGCAGGAACTGGACATCGGAAAGCTGCAGGTGAGCGGCGCCGATGGCAAGCCGATCATGGCGAGCACGCACCTGCATCCGCAAGCCGGCGTGCTCGAGGTGCGCTTCGACAAGGCAATTGCAGCGCAGACGATCGCGCTCGATTTCCAGTACAGCGCCCCATTCAACGCCAAGTTGCAGGGCCTGTACAAGGTCAAGGTTGGCGATGACGCCTATGCGATGACGCAGATGGAGCCGATCAGCGCGCGCTTTGCCTTCCCGGGTTTCGACGAGCCGCGTTTCAAGGTGCCGTTCGACATCTCGTTGACCGTGCCGGTGCAGGATGTTGCGGTGGCCAATACCTTGCAGACAAGCGAAGTGAAATCGGCCGACGGCAAGTGGAAGACGCTGACGTTTGCCACCACCAAACCGTTGCCGACCTATCTGGTCGCGCTCGCGATCGGACCTTGGGATGTGGTCGAGGGCAAGCCGATTCCGGCCAATGCCGTGCGCAAGCAAGCCTTGCCCCTGCGTGGCCTGGGTCCGCGCGGCAGCAAGCAGCGGCTGGGCTGGGCGCTGGAAACCGCCGCCGCAATCGTGCCGTTCTTCGAGGACTACACCCGGCAGGCCTATCCCTTCGACAAGCTCGACCTGCTGGGCGCACCCGACTTTTCCGCGGGGGCGATGGAGAACGCGGGCCTGATCATCTACCGCGATGCGGCCCTGCTGGCCGATGGCAAATCCGCCGCCGGACAATTCCGTGGCGTGTTCAACATCAATGCGCACGAGATCGCGCATCAGTGGTACGGCGATCTCGTCACCGTACCTTGGTGGAACGACATCTGGCTCAACGAAGCCTATGCGACCTGGGGCCAGGCCAAGGTGGCGATGGCGCTGCATCCCGAATATCAGGCCGATTTGGGCGCGCTCGAAGGCCGCCTATACGCGATGGGCAGCGACAGCCTGCTCAGCACGCGCAAGGTCCGCCAGCCGATCGAGAACCATGGCGACATCCAGACCGCGTTCGATGGCATCACCTACCAGAAGGGCGCATCCGTGCTGACGATGTTCGAGAACTGGGTCGGTGAAGCCACCTTCCGCAAGGGCATGCGCGAGTATCTCGCCAGCCATGTCTTCGGCAGTGGCAGCTCGGATGATCTGATCGCTTCGCTGACCAAGGCCAGCGGCAAGGGTGAAGCCTTCGCCAAGGGCATGCGCAGTTTTCTCGACCAGCCCGGCGCGCCCCTGATCAAGGTACAACTTCAGTGCAAGGCCGGCAGGCCGAATCTGGAACTCGCACAGACACGCTATCTGCCCTATGGCGTGATGAGCAAGGACGTGCAGCAATGGACGGTGCCCGTGTGCTTGCGTCTTGGGCATGGCGAGCGCAGCGACACGCAGTGCGTGCTGCTGGACCAGCCGCAACAGCACTTCGCGCTCGATGGTGCCTGTCCGGATTGGGTGATGCCCAATGCCGATGCGCGTGGCTACTACCGGTTCGAACTCGATGGCGAGGGTTTCGCCCAACTCGCCAAGGTCAGCGCGAAACTCAATCCGGCCGAACAGCTCATGTATGCCGATGCCCTGTCCTCGGCGTTCAGTCGCGGCACGCTGCCACCGACCCGCCTGCTCGAAGCGATGCCCGCGCTCGCCAGCTCGGAGTTGCCGCAGGTCGCCACCGCGCTGCTGGGGCGCTACAACTGGATCACCGAGTACCTCGTCGATGAACCGACTCGCGCCGTGCTCAATGACTGGGCGGCGTCACTGTATGCGCCGCAGATGAACAAACTGGGATGGCGCCGCGTCGAGGGCGAGAGCGGCACCACCACGGCCCTGCGTTCACGACTCTCCAATTTCCTCGCCTTCGACGCGCGTGATCCGGCTGCGCGCGCCGCCCTCAACCAGCAAGGTCGTGCCGCCCTGGGTCTGGACGGCTCGGGTACGGTCGATCTCGCACGCGCCGATGCCGACCTGCTCGGCAACGCGCTGCGGGTCGCAGTGGAAGAAGGCGGCGCATCTGCCTTTGATGCCACGCAAAAGGCTTTCGAGGCCAGCCGCGACACCCGTCAGCGCTATGCGCTGCTGGAGGCGCTCGGCTCGACCCGTGATCCCGTGCTGGCAGCGCGCGCACGCGACTATGGCCTGAGCAAGGCCGTGCAGCTTGGCGAGATGGCGATGCTCTACGGCGCGCAGATGTCCGAGCCGAAAAATCGCGCAGCGACCTGGCAGTGGATGACCGAGCATTACGATGCATTCCGCGCGCGCCTCACGCCGTTTTCGGCGGGACGCATGCCGGGCATGTTCTCCGGTGGTCGCTGCAGCGATGCCGAAGCGGACGCGCTGTCGGCGTATTTCGCACCACGCATCAAGGACCTGGTCGGCGGCGAACGTGGACTCAGGCAGTCGCTCGAACGCATCCGTCAATGCGGCGCGCTGCGCGGCCATGTCAATGCCCGACCGCTCAAGGAATGGGCGGTGTCGCACAAGGCCGGGTAAGCAAGTCGATCGCGTGGCTGGCGGCCTGTTCGAGGTGTCGCCAGCCGCGCCGGGTCCTGCAGATCGGGTGCCGCCGCTGGAACGTGGCGGGAATCGAGCCGACTGTGGCGTGCGCGTTGCGCTTGGCGAGTGCTCGATCGTGGTGCCGGCGGCACGAGTCGGCGCCTCGCTCCGGCCTTGCGCCGGCCCCGGCGCCTTCCGGGCACGATCGGCGCACATGCACGCGGTGAATTTCGGCGCGTGTTCGTCCATCAACAGCGGGCGGGCAGGATGGCCTTGCGCCACGCCCTGGCCATTGAGACGGTGGGGCGAATCCAGGCGCCACGGCTGCCTCAAGGACACAGATGTCGAACCGGGTTTCGATGTGCAGCGGATGGCTTTGGGATTGCGGACACGAAAGCGCATACAAGGAAGGCATCGTCCCGTCTGGATTGGCCATCATGCAAGGTTCACGCACCCTCATTGCCCTTGTCGCCGCGTTCGCGGCGTTCGTTGCCATGCCGCTCTACGCGCAATGGACGCCGCTGTGGAGTGGTGCTTGGCAGAACGAGCTGGAAGCCCGCTCCGCGTATCCGATTGGCGTCAAGGTTGTCGAGGGCGGACGCAGCTTCGCCCTGCTGTCGGTCGCGCATGACGGGCAGGAACACCTTGCGCTCGCGCGGTTCGACGAAGGCGGCAGCTTTGTCTGGATGCGCGAACGTCCGGGCGGCGACAATCCGGGCTTCCAACCGCTGGCAAGCGGGCTGGTGGTGGTGGCCGACAACCTCGGGCCGGTCGTGCGCGTGCGCGCCCATGATGGCGTCTCCGGTGATGTCGTCTGGGAAGATGCATCGCGCAACGGAACGCTCGCTGCGGGCGAGCACGTGGTCGTGGTTGGCGTCGACGGTGGGCTGATGCTGCCGGCAATCGACGGGGATGACATCGTGGTGATTCGTTACGGGGCGGATGGCAGCCTGCGTCCGACCTGGCGCTGGTCGCCCGGCCCGGAATTCCGCAGGGCCGAAGACATCATCGCCCTGGCAGACGGTGGCGCCGTGCTCGGCGTGGCCGGCAACCGGTTATCGGGTGGCTATATCGTCGTGCGCTTCGACGCGCAGGGCGGTGTGGTGTTTCATGACCGCGAACTGGGCACGTTCGACGGCGGCACCTTCAGCCGCCGCCTCCGACTCGGCGTCGACACTGGCGGCAACGTGCTCGCGCAAGGCGTGTTGCTCAATCCGCTGCGCAACTTCCAGGCGCAGGTCTGGAAGCTCGCGCCCGATGGCTCCCGGCTGTGGACCACGCAGCTGGTGAATCCGATCAATCAGAATCTGGGCATCGAGGCGGATGGATTCGTGCTGGATGCCGGCGGTGACGCCTTGGTGGCGATCGACCCGATCCTCGACCACCCGATGCGGCTCGTGCGGCTCGATGGCGCCACGGGCATGCCGCAAGGCTTCGCGGACGCGGCACTTGAGGGCATGCCGCACAGCCTGGTGCGCGAGCCCAACGGGCGCCTCTTGCTCGCCGGAACCTATTACGTGAATGCGCAGGGACACATCGGCGCGCGGCTGGCGGAATTTGATGCCCAGCTGCGGCCCTGTCGCTCCAGCGATCTCGGCGCGCAATACGCCGTCGCGGTGCCCGAAGGCGGCGCCACCGGCTGGACGGTCATCGCCAATACACGCTGGGTCGCAGGCAACAACGAGGCGGTATTGTCCCGCTACGACGCGCAAGGCAGCTGCGAATTTGGCGACGCGATCTTCACCGATGCCTTCGAAGCTGCCGTGTCCGCCGACTGATTCACACGACGGCATGGCTTGGCAATTCCGTTTGAAGGAATGACGCCTGCAGCTGCCACGGTCAGCCATCGTGCGCAGGCATGGTGTGCCTCCGGCCCCGGCTTCCGGGCTCAGTCGTCCAGCCAGCCGTCGATGGACAAGGCCGGGGTGCTCAGGCTCACGGCAGGATTTTCCTCGAGCAGTCGCTTGTCGATTGGCAGGCGCAGTTCTCCGGAGGTCGATTGCAACGCGATCTCGCCTGCGTTGGCGTGGATGACCAGATGGGCCGCGTGACCCGCCTCGAAGCGAATGAGCAGTCCTCGCAGTCTGGGCGCGAACAATGAAAGCGCGCCTGCGCCGTGATTGAGGTATGCCTGCAGCTGTTCACTGAACGCGCTCAAATCGCGGTAGCGCCATTCGAGTCCGGCAGGCACTTTGGCGGTGACATTGGCGAGGATCTGGCAAGTGGGCGCGCCATCGGGCTTCTGCAGCCAAAGCTGCGCGCCGCGCTCGGCCAACTCGCGCTCGATGGGTATCTCCACGCGCCCATCGGCAGCAACGACCAGCTGGCGAACCTGCTCGCCGACGATCAGGCTGATCTTCGCGCCTGGACAGGCGCGGCGGGCATGTTCCTCGCACACCCGCAGTTCGCCTTGCAGGCGGTCGAACCTCGGCTCTGCGAGCAACAGCAGTGGCCCGAGCTCCTCGGCGTAGGAGAGGCGCCGCTCCTTGGCGGCCGCCGGCGCTGTGAGCGATCCAAGCAGGCAGGCCAAACCTGCGAATTTGATGAGACGGACGAGGTATGTCATGGGGAACCACGGGCAATCGGTGCCGGATGATCGCTGATCGGGTTTCCGCGCAGCTTGCGCAGCGGCCTGACACGCGGTGATCCGGAATTGGTTGTTGTGAATGTGGGCCGGGTCGAATGCGGCCATCGCTGCTGTCTCGACCCGCCGCCGTCCGCATCGGCCCGCGTGCCGGCATGACCGTGCAGGCCATGCGCGCATGAGCACCGCCACGGTGAACCGCCGACGCGCCGGGGTTGGCGCGGGTTGGTTCAAGGTCGCTGGGCCAGCGCCGCCTCGATGGCCTTCACATGGAAGCCATTGATGGCCTTGCCGTCGATGACGATCAGCGGCGTACCCTGGCCACCCAGGGTGTTGAATTGGTTGTTCGCGCTCGCCGAGGTTTCGATATCGCGCTCATCCCAATCCAGGCCCTTGTCCTTGAACCAGGCGCGGGCCTTGGCGCAATAACCGCAGCTCTGCGTGGTGTACATGACGATGTGTGGCGCCGCTGCGGCTGTGGACTGGGCAGCCGATGCGTTCGGCAGGAACAGTGTCGAAACAACGCCGGTCATGACCAGCGCAAGGACAAGTACGAGTTGTCGCATTGCAATCCACCTCGATCAGGAGTGCCGTCGCGCAGCGGACGGTCGCATTCCGACCCTGCCCGGGATCATTGGTTCCGTGTGCACCGTTCGCGCCTCACACCCAGACCACTTGGGCCCCGCAGCGTTGATCAAGGCAACGCTCGCCGCCGCTGCACCGCTGCGCACGCGCGGCTTTCGCCGGTTCGCTCGTGCCGCCCGCAATCGATCGCCGCGTCCATGCCCTTGGGGCTTGCGCTCAGCGCGGCGCGGCGCAATCGAAGGGCAGGAGGCCGTGCAGCCATGGCATGCCGGCGACGAGCCAGGGGCCGGCCAGGGTGAGCGCGGCGCTGAGCACGAGCGCGACCGCGGCGATGCGACGGTTGCGCGGATGTGCGCCCCAGCGCGCGACACGCTGCGCGCCGAACGCGACGGCGAGCAGCGCCGGCGCGGTGCCGAGACCGAATGCCGCCATCGTCGCCGCGCCGTGCAGCGCATCCAGTTGAAGCGCCGCGATCAGCAGCACGGTGTAGACGAAGCCGCAGGGCATCCAGCCCCAGATCATGCCGAAGGCAAACGCGCGCGGCGCGCTGGTGACCGGCACGAGGCGCCGACCCAGTGGTGCCAGGTGTGGCCAGAGGCGTCGGCCGATGCCGAAGCTCGGATCACGCAGCACGCCACTGGCCACCGCGGCACCGAGCAGCAGCGCCGCCGCCGCGAGCACGCGCAGCCCGATGCGCACGGCTTCGACATCGAGCAGGGCAATTGCGCCGCCGAGCACGCCGCCGAGCAGCAGCCCTGCGATCACATACGAAGTGACGCGCCCGAGTTGATACAGCACGAGCAGCTCGCGGCGCGGACGACCATCGGCGCCCTTGGCGGTGGCGATGCCGAGCGCGGCCGAGATGCCGCCGCACATGACCAGGCAATGCCCACTTGCGGCCAGCCCGAGCAGCAGGGCGGCCAACAGGGTTGGCAACTGGCTCATGGCGCCGATCCGGGGTCTTCGCCGGCGGCGTCGTCCATGGCCTCGGGCGCTGCGTCCTGCGCGGCATCGTCGGGCGCGGGATCGTCGAGCAGGGGCATGAACTTGGGTGTGTCCAGATCATCGAACTGGTCGTGATCGACCGCCCAGAAGAAGGCGATGCCGGCGCCGAGCGCAAACAGGATCGACAGCGGAATCATCACCAGAAGGATGTTCATGCCAGCGCCTCGCGCGTCGTGGCAAGCGCTGCCTGCCCGCGGTTGCGACCGATGCGTGTGGCATTGAGCACGACGATGAGCGAGCTCGCCGACATGCCGATCGCGGCGAGCCAGGGCGGCACGAAACCGAGCGCGCCGAAGGGCACCGCGATGAGGTTGTAGACCAGCGCCCAGCGCTGGTTCTGGCGCAGGATGCGCAGGGTTTCGCGCGCGATGGCGATCGCTTCGGGCAAGGCGCTGAGGCGCGACTGTGCGAGCACGATGTCGCTGGAGGCTTGCGCGAACTGGCTGCCGCTGGCGAGTGCGACGGCGACATCGGCGCCCGCGAGCACGGGCGCATCGTTGATGCCGTCGCCGACCGCGACGACGCGGGCGCCGGATGCGCGCAGCTCACCCAGCCGCGCGAGCTTGTCGGCGGGACTCTGGCGCGCCTGCCACGGCTCGATGCCGACGCGCTGCGCGAGTGCGGCGACCTTGGTCGGCGCATCGCCGCTGAGGATTTCCAGCGTGAGGCCGGCCGCGCGCAGCGCCCGCACCGATTCGCGCGCACCCGCGCGCAACTGCTCGTCGATCCGCCACGCGCCGACCAATCCGTGGTCGTCGGCAAGCACGAGGGCATCGTCATCGAGCGCGGTCTCCGCACGGTCGCCGAGCGCGAAACGCGCATGACCCAGGCGCAGCCTGCGGCCATCGACCTTGCCGCGCAGGCCATGACCGCTGATTTCCTCGACCTCGTCGGCGTGCAGAAGCGGTGTCGCTTCCGCTGCGGCAACCACGACGCGCGAGAGCGGATGAGTGCTGCTGCGCGCAAGCGCGGCGGCGAGTGCGAGCGCTGCGTCGGTCTGCGCGGGCCCGATCGGCTGCAGGCTCGCTTGTGGCTGAGTCAGCGTACCGGTCTTGTCGAACACCAGATGCGTGGCGCCGGCGAGTGTTTCGATGGCGTCCGCATGCACGACCAGCACGCCGCGTTGCGCGAGCAGGGCGAGTGCGCGCGTGAGCGCGGCGGGCACGGCGAGTGCGAATGCGCAGGGACAGGACACCACCAGCACCGCGAGCGTGGCGGCGAAGGCGCGCGAGGGATCGAACCAGCTCCAGCCGATTGCGGTGAGCGCGGCAAGCGTGAGCACGCGCGCGACGAAGCGTGCGGCCGCGGCTTCACCTGCGCAGGCCAGACGCGGGCGCTGCGTCTGCGCGCGCGTGACGAGTGCGACGATGCCTGCGAGCGCGGTATCGGCGCCGACGCGTTCGACGCGCAGTTGCGCCGGGCCTTCGACGACGATGCTGCCGGCAATCAGGCGCTCGCCGCGCTGCTTGGACAGCGGCGTGGATTCACCCGAGAGCAGGGCTTCATCGACGCGGCAGTGCGCGCTTTCGAGCAGGCCATCGGCGGGGATCGAGCTGCCCTGCGCCAGATGCACGAGGTCGCCGGGCAGCAGCTCGATTGCGCCGACGCGCTCCTGCGTGCCGTCGCTGCGAATGCGCTGCGCGAACGCAGGCGTGAGGCGCGCGAGCGCATCGCTCAGATCGCCGGCACGGTGGCGCGCCTTGAGTTCCAGATGACGACCAATCAGAAGGAAGAACACGAACATGCTGACCGAGTCGAAATAGACCTCGTGTCCGCCGGTCATCGCCTCGATCACGCTGGCGCCGTAGATCAGCGCGATCGCGATCGCCACCGGCACGTCCATGCCCAGACGGCGCGCACGCAAGGCGCGCAGGGCGCCGGCGAAGAACGGCCGCGCGGCGTAGAACACCACCGGCGTGGCGACCAGCAGGCCGAACCAGCGGAACAGGTCGCGGGTGGGCGTGTCCATTGCCGAGAACGCGCCCAGATACAGCGCGCTTGCATACATCATGGCCTGCATCGCGCCGAAGCCGGCGACGACGAGGCGCTTGAGCGCGGTGCGCGATTCGCGCCGACGCGCATCGTCGAGCGCGGCGGCATCGAGCGGCAGCGCGGCATAGCCGGCGCGTGCGAAGGCTTCGACCACACGCGCAAGCTCGCAGCGCCGTACATCCCAGACGATGCGTGCGCGACGTGCGGCCGCGTTGACCTGCACGAGTTCGACGCCGGGCAGGGCGCCGAGCGCGCGTTCGATCAGCCACACGCAGGCCGCGCAGCGCAGGCCATCGACGAGGAACACGCCTTCGCGGCGATCGCCGTCGAGTTCACGCACGACATGACGGGCAAGATCCGGGCGCCGCCAGGTTGCCGCTTCGATCGGCGCATCACTCGCGGGACGCAAGGCCGGTTGCGTGCGCAGGCGGTAGTAGTCGGCAAGCCCGAGTTGGTCGATCCACTGCGCTGCGGCGCGGCAGCCCTGGCAGCACACCGGATGACGGACGCCGGCGACCGTGGCATGGATCGTCTCGCCGGCCGGCAGTGCTTCGCCGCAATGCCAGCAGTTCGCGTTCACGGTCGCTCCTGCTCCGCCGGCGGCGTTGCACTCGGTGCGGCGGGTCGGTTCAGCGGCATCTTGAGGATCACCTGCGCGTCCGGCGCGATGGGCTCGTCGGCATGGCGCGCGCCGAGCACGATCATCCAGATGCAACCCGCGAGCGAACCGGCGAACACGAACGCGGCGAGCCAGATCACCGGCTCGCGATACCACACCATCCGCGGTGCTTCAGTGCGCGGCGTTGGCGTGCGAGCGTGCATAGACCCACGCGGCGATCAGGCGCGCGTCGGTGTCGGTCAAGCGCGTGCGCCAGGCCGGCATCACGCCGCTGCGGCCATTGCGGATGGTCTGCTCGATGGTCGCGAGGTCGCGGCCGTAGAGCTCATCGGCCGTGGTGAGGTTGGGCGCGCCCAGCGCAGGATTGCCGGTGCCGGTCGGGCCGTGACAGGCCGCGCAGACCGCGAAATTGTCCGCGCCGAGCCTGGCCTTGGCCGGCGAATGATCGCGACCCGAGAGACTGAGCACGTAGTTGGCGAGATTCTCGATCGCGGCCTTGTCGAGGCTGCTCGAGAACGGCGGCATGACGCCGTGACGGCCATCGAGGATGCTGGTGAGCAGGGTGTCGCCGTCGCCGCCGTAGATCCACGTGGCATCGACGAGGTTGGGCGCGCCGATCACGCGGTTGCCGTGAGCCTCGCGCCCATGACAGGCCGCGCAGTTGTCGACGAACAGGCGCTCGCCCATGCGCGTGGCCGTGCTGTCGGCTGCGAGCACGTCGACCGGCTTGCCGGCAAAGCCGGTGAGGACCGGATCGAGTTTGGCACGATTGGCGGCGATGTCGTCGGCGAGCTGTTGATGCGAGGTCCAGCCCAGCGAGCCCTTGCTGGAGCCGAATCCCGGATACAGATAGAGGTAGGTGAAGCCGATCACGAACATCGCGCCCGACATCACGATCCACCAGAGCGGCAGACGGTTCATGCCTTCGCGCAGCACGCCATGCGCCCACACGTGACCGGTGGTGCCATCGGGAAGGGTCGGAATCTTCACGCGCGGCCCCCACAGGAACAGGAACAGCGTGATGCCGAGATTGAGCACGATGAGGAACATGATCCAGCCGGACCAGAACGGGCTCATTGCGATTGCTCCTCATCGTCCATCGGAATGCGCGCAAGCGCGTCGTACTTCTGCTTGTGGCGACCGTTCCAGACCCAGATCCAGATGCCGATGAAACTGAGCATCGTGACGACGGTCACCACGCCGGCGAGATTGCCCCAGAACGGACTGAGCATCATGGCGCGGCCTGCTGCGGTTTGGCGTTGGCCGGTTCATTGGCGATGCCCAGCCCCTGCAGATAGGCGACCACCGCGTCGAGCTCGGTCTGGCCGCTGACCGCAGCCTTGGCGCCGGCGATGTCGGCATCGGTGTAGGGATCGCCGAGGAAGCGCAAGGTGCGCATGCGCGCGGCGATGTCATCGCCATCGACCAGCGCCTGTGCCAGCCACGGATACGACGGCATGTTCGACTCGGGCACCACCGAACGCGGATCACGCAGATGCTGGCGCTGCCATTCGTCGCTGTACTTGCCGCCGACGCGGGCGAGGTCGGGCCCGGTGCGCTTGGAGCCCCACTGGTGCGGACGGTCGTAGACCGATTCCTCGGCAGTAGAGAACGGTCCATAGCGCTCGGTCTCGGCACGCAGCGCGCGGATCATCTGCGAATGGCACAGATAGCAGCCTTCGCGCACGTAGATGTCCTTGCCGGCCAGGCGCAGCGCGTCGTAGGGCTTCACGCCCAGCGCCGGCTTGACCTCATGCGCCGCCATGAAGATCGGCGTGATCTCGGCGAGGCCGCCGATCGAGACCATGATCGCGGTGAGGATGCCGAGCAGGCCGGCATGCTTTTCGATCGCTTCGAAATACTTGTAACCGCGGTATCCACCAGCCATCGTCGTCTCCTCAACCCATGGCCGGCAGCGGCGCCGGAACCTGAGCGGCTTCGGGCTCGGGAATCGGCACCGGAATCGGCGTGATCAGTTTGGCGCGCGCATGGGCTGCGGTGTGCCACAGGTTCCAGGCCATCACCACCATGCCCGCGAGCACGAACATGCCACCGAGCCAGCGCACCGCATACAGCGGCTTGATCGCCAGCAGGCTGTCGATGAAGGCATAAGTGAGCGAGCCGTCGGGATTGGTCTCACGCCACATCAGGCCTTCGGTGACGCCGGCCACCCACATCGCCAGCACGTACAGCAACACGCCGGTCGTGTGCAGCCAGAAATGCCATTCCATCGCGGCGTGCGAATGCATTGCCGGACGTCCGAGCGCGCGCGGCGCCATCGCGTAGAGCGAGCCGATCGTGATCATCGCGACCCAGCCGATCGATCCGGAATGCACGTGGGCAACGGTCCAGTCGGTGTAGTGCGAGAGCGAATTGACGGTCTTGATCGCCATCATCGAGCCTTCGAAGGTCGAAGCGGCGTAGAACACCAGCGCGATGACCATGAACTTCGCCGCCGGATCGGTCTTGAGCCTGTGCCAGGAACCATTGAAGGTGAGCAGGCCGTTGGCGGCCGAGCCCCAGCTGGGCATCAACAGGATCAGCGAGAAGGCCATGCCGACCGATTGCACCCAGTCAGGCAGCGCGGTGTACATCAGGTGGTGCGAACCCGCCCACATGTAGACCGAGATCAGCGCCCAGAAATTGACGATCGAGAAACGGTAGCTCCACAGGGGCTGCTGCGCCTGGCGCGGCACGAAGTAATACATCATGCCGAGGAAGCCCGCGGTGAGGAAGAACGCCACAGCGTTGTGGCCATACCACCACTGCACCATCGCGTCGACCACGCCCGAATAGATCGGATACGACTTGGTCAGTGACACCGGCACGGCGAGATTGTTGACGATGTGCAACAAACCGACCGCGATGATGAAGGCGCCGTAGTACCAGTTGGCGACATAAATGTGGCGAATGCGCCGGCGCGCGAGCGTGGCAAAGAACACGAAACCGAAGCTCACCCACACCACCGCGATCAGGATGTCGATGAACCATTCCGGTTCGGCGTATTCCTTGCTCTGCGTGATGCCCAGCGGCATCGTCAGCATTGCCAGCACGCAGATCAGCTGCCAGCCCCAGAAGGTGAAGTTCGCGACTCTCGGAAAGGCCAGGCGCGTGTGCCCGGTACGCTGCACCACGTAGTAGCAGGTACCCATCAGCGCCGAACCACCGAAGGCGAAGATCACGCCGAAAGTGTGATCGGGGCGCAGTCGGCTGAAGGTGAGGAAGGGAACGTCGAAGTTCCAGAACGGCCAAGCCAGTTCGGCGGCGATCCACACGCCCACCGACATGCCGATGATGCCCCATACCGCCGCGGCGAGCAGGAACAGGCGTACGACTTGGTCGTTGTAGGTTTCTGTCTTGGGCATCGACGGGCTCCCCCGGAAAACACCATTATCCGCGATTTGTGCGTTGCATCACCAGTGCCGCCGGGGGCGAAAGCCTGCCTCGCCTGCACCTTGCGTTTGCCGATTCAGGGCGTTGCCAGCGCGCGTTGCACCGCGCCGACGAACTCCGGATCGGCCTCGCCGAGTTTTTCGCTGCGCGCGAGGATGCGGCCCTGTGCGTCGAGCAGCACCAGCGCGCTGGAATGGCTGAACTCGCCATCCTCGAGCTGCTTGTACTGCACGCCCAGAACCGCGGCGATGCGACGCACGTCGCTGGCGGGGGCGCGCATCAGATGCCAATGCGGAGAGTCGACGTGACGCTTGTGCGCCAGCTCGTTGAGCACGGCAGGCGTGTCGCGGTCTGGATCGAGGCTGATCAGCACGACCTCGATGCCTTCGCGCTGCGCCGGCGCGAGGGCGCGCTCGGTCTTGCGCACGCTGTCGATGATGAGCGGACAGACGAACTTGCACGAGGCATAGAACATCGCCGCGATCACCGGCTTGCCTTGCGTGTCGGCGAGCTTGCGCGCCTTGCCGTGCTGGTCGGTCAGGCTGGCATCGAGGTGGTAGATCGAATCGCCGGGCAGGGGGGCGGCAAAGGCAGGCAAGCCGCCGGCGAGACCAAGGCAGGCCAACAGCGCGAAGATGCGCAGGTATTGCCGTTTCATTTTGGAGTCTCCTTCAGGTCGCGCGCACAGCGAAAGCCCAGGCTCGTCGTGGTATCGGCGGCCTTGAGCGAGGACAGCATTGCGATGCGCATGAGCAAGGCGTAGTTGTCGCGGTCGCGCATCGACAGCGCGGCGGCACCGCAGAACTTGAGACGGTCGGGATCGTTCTGGTCGCGGCTGTCGGCACTGACCATGAACGCGGCGTAGTCGTCGACCCACTCCCAGACCAATCCATGCAGATCGCGCACGCCGTAGAGGTTGGGCGCACCGCCTACCGATGCCAGCGTGCCGCGCGTGGGTTTCGCATACCAGTCGAGCAGTTGCTGGCGCCATGCCGCGTCACCGCGCGCGTCGGCCAGCGTGGTGCTGGCCGCGGCCACGCGCTCCCATTCGATCCAGCTCGGCAGGCGCGCGCCTTCGGCCTCGCAGAACGCCTGCGCCGCGAACCAGCTCACGCGCGTGACCGGCTGCGTGGGCAAGGCATCCTTGCCCAGTGCCACGGCCGATTCCCAATGGGCCAGATAGCCCGCATCGGCGAATACCGCGGGCGCTTGCCCGCGCTGCCATTGCGGATGCGCAAGCACGAATGCGAGGAACTGCGCATTGGTGACCGGTTCCTCGCGCAGCGCGAATGTGGCGACGGTGTGTGGCGGTGCCGCCACGCCGTTGTCGATCACGCTGCTGAAGGTCGTGGCGGGAATGTCCCGGTACGCCGGTGGCGCGGCCGCCAGCGGCGTGGCCAAGGCGATCAGCGCCAACATCACGAGCCGGTGCAGCCCGCCTGCGCCGCGCTGCGGAGGCGAATGCGGAGCGGCAAGACTGCGACGGCTCATGATGACGGGCTCCTCAGTGCTCGGCCTGGGTTGCGTTGGGGTTTTCGGCGCGCGTTGCCGCGGCTTCTTCCTTGGTCACGCGACCACCGGGATTGCCCCAGCTGTTGAGCACGAAGGTGCCGATGTTGGCGACTTCGTCGTCGGTGAGCTGGTTCATCGGCGGCATCACCGAGTTGTACTCGGCACCGTTGACGGTGACCTTGCCGCTCACGCCATGCAGAACCGCCTCGATCAGCTTCTTGGGCTCCTTGGCGAAATAGTCCGACTTGGCCAGTGGCGGGAACACGCCCTTGAGGCCTTCGCCATTGGCCTGATGGCAAACCGAGCAGGTGCCGGTGAAGAGCTGCTTGCCTGCGGCGATCTGTTCTTCCTTGGTCAAGGTGCCACTGGCATGGGCCTTGGCTGCCGCGCTGACTGCGGACAGGTTGGGTTCGGCGCGATCGCCAAGGTACACCTCGTCAACTTCCTTGCCCGAGTAGATCGCCTTGTTCTCGGGGCCGTCGACCTTGAGGATCGCCAATGCGCCCTTGTTGAAGGCGCGGAAAATCGAGTGGTCGACCAGCACATAGCTGCCAGGCACCTCGAGGTGGAACTCGACGGTCGCCGCGCCGCCCGCGGGGATCAGCGTGGTCTGCACGTTTTCTTGCGGATGCGTGCCGCCTTCAGGCTGCACCTTGTCGAAGATTTCGCCGATCACGTGGAAGCTCGACACCAGGTTGGGTCCGCCATTGCCCATGAACAGGCGCACGCGCTCGCCGACCTTGGCGGTCAGCGCCCTGTCGCCGGTCAGCGCGCCTTCGGCGCCGTTGAACAGCACATAGGTCGGGTTCTCGTCGATCGCCTTCTCCATGTCGAACGGCTGCAGTCCCTTCTCGCGATACTTGCCGGTGGTGTAGAAGTCGCCCTGCATCACGTAGTACTCATGGTCGACCTTGGGCAGGCCTTCGGGGGGCTCGACCAGAATCAGGCCGTACATGCCGTTGGCGACATGCATGCCCACCGGCGCGGTTGCGCAGTGATACACGTAAATGCCCTGATTGAGCGCCTTGAAGGTGAACTGCGACTGGTGCCCGGGCGCGGTGAAACTCGAAGCGGCGCCGCCGCCGGGGCCGGTCACGCCGTGCAGGTCGATGTTGTGCGGCATCTTGCTGTCGGGCGCGTTCTTGAGATGGAACTCGACCGTGTCGCCCTGACGCACGCGGATGAAACTGCCGGGCACGGTGCCGCCGAAGGTCCAGAAGGTATAGGACACGCCTTCGGAAATCGGCATTTCCTTCTCGATCACCTCCAGCTCGACGATCACCTTGGCCGGGTAATCTCGATTGGTCGCCGGCGGCACATGCGGCGGGCTGGTCAGGATCGCGTGGATCGGCTCGCCCTGCGGCGCGCCGAAGTCGCCCTTGGCCGAACCGCCGGTGGTCCCCAGCGCAGCGTTGGCCTCGCCGATGCCGCTGGTATTGGAAGTGCAGCCGGCCAGTCCTGCACCGGCAAGTATTGCCAAGGCAAGCAACACGCGTTTCATGGATCACCTTCCAGTTTTCAGTCTTGAAATGGTCTCTTGAGGCAATTGTTGCGCACGCAGCATGCGGCCGATCTGATCTGGATCAAACGCTTGTGCGGGATGTTCAGCCCGCAGTCCGGAATGACCTGATGCGCCTGGCTTCTTGCTCGAAACCGAAGCATGCCAGAGGCCGCGAGCGAGCGATGGTGCATCGTGCCAAGATCCCTCCTAAGCGGACAGCCACCAGAATGCGGGTGCAGCACCGGAGGGCTGCGTGCGGTCGGACGCCGGACCCGCAGGCGAGGTTCAGGAATTGATCGACATCGCCGCCACCAAGGCAAGGTCGATCGCGGTCACCCCGGCGAGGATTGCGCGCGCGAAGCGGCCACCGCCACCGCCTAACGCGGCGACGCACTTCATCAGGGAGTTGGTGATGAAGGCGAGTGCCAGTGCAATGCTCGCCTCGCGCGTTGCGATCGCGCCGGTTGCGGCCAGCTCGCCGACCGTCACCGCGGCGGCGTGAACATCGGCAAGCCCACTGGCCGCGGCTGCGGCGAGCACGCCACTCTCGCCGATCCAGTTCCCGAGTGCGGCAGCGCCCAACAGCGCGACAGCGACGATGGCGCCAAACGCCAGCGCATGCACGAGGTCGAAAGGCCGCGAAAGACTGAGCGCGGGCTGGGCCTGATCTGCCTCGTGACGCGCGTGCCAGGCCATGGTCAGGGCGATGGCGCTGGCAACCAGACCGGCGGCCGCCAGCGGCAGCGCGAAGGCGAGCAGCAGGGTCGGAGCCAGCACGCCGAGGATGATGGCAAGCTGGATCACGGTGGCGACATTGGACAGCAAGGCCGCTGCGACGGCCGAACGCCGCAATTGCGGCAGTGCGCGTGCGCGCTGGCCCATGCCTCCGATGGTCGCGGTGCTCGATACGAAACCGCCGAGCAAACCGGCCAGCAGGATTCCGCGGCTGCCGCCGAACAGGCGCAGTGCGATGTAGCCTGCCGCATTGATCGACATCACCAGCACCACCAGCAGCCACAGCTTGCGCGGATTGAGCACGCCAAGGGGACCGACCGTGCGATCGGGCAGCAGCGGCAGCACGATGGCCACCGAAGCCGCCAGCAACAAGAGGTCGGCCAGCTCGGCGTCACTGAGCAGCTGACGGGTAAAGCGATGCAGGGTCTGCTTGCTCGCCAGCAATGCCGCGACCAGCACGAACAGGGCAGCGGCGAGCTGCGGTGCGCGCATCGCCAATGCGCCCAGCAGGAACACCGCAATCAAGGCGAGTTCGCCGGTCAGGCCTGGATCTTCCTTGCGGCTGGTCTGGTAACTCGCCAGCACCAGCACGCCGATCATGAGTCCGCCGAGCACGAAGCCGATCGGTTCGAGCAATTGTCCGATCGCGCCGGTCAGCGCGGCCAGCGTGTAAGTGCGCACGCCTGCGATCGTGTTCGAGCTGCTCTGGCTTCGTTCACGTTCGATGCCGACGAGAAGTCCGCCACCGAGTGCGGCGAGAAAACCCGGGAGAACCGCCACGTCCAGCGCCATCCACAACCCCGTTGCTTGTCGCCCAGCCTCAGGATAGCAGTGCGGCGAGCGCGCCCCACGGGTTGTGCGAGCGGGCCACGCTGACGATGAACAGATACACCGCCAGCGCGGCGATGAAGCTGCAAACCTGCACGCTGCGGGTGCGGCCGCGCTTGAGCGCGAGCGTGCCGAGCACGATATAGACCACCAGCATCAATACCTTGACGGTGAGCCAAGCCTGCACGAACGGATACTGGTGCAGCATGAGCACCAGCAGGATTGCCGAGCCGAGCAAGGTGGTGTCGATCAGGTACGACAGCCAGCGCAACCGTGCATCGTTGGTCCAGCGCGAACGCGCGAGCATGAAGCAGCCGCGGAGCGCGAACAGGCAGCCCGAGAGAATCACCGTGGTGATGTGAATCAGCCGGATCGGCAGGTAGAACTCGATCACGTGCGCGACTCAGCCCGGCTTGCCGTCGAGACGCGGCGTCATGTAGATCCACAGCGAGCGCAGCACCCAGGGCAGGAAGGCGATGATCCAGCCGAACGCGGCGATCACCAGCCACAGCGGCGCAATGCTGGAAATTTCCGCGTACAGGCGTGCGAGAACCACGAGCTGCAGCAGGCAGAAGGTCAGCCACGGAATCGCACCCATCTGCAGCGGGCGCCCGGAGTGACCATGCGTCACGCGCGTGACCATCGCCACCAGCATCGAGCCGAAAAAGCCGACCGTGAGCGCATGCGCGGGTGCACGCAGGAACAGGAAGCCGAAATCGAAGAACGCGAGCAGGCTTTGCGCGGCATACAGCGCAAAGGCGATCCACAGCCAGGCGCTGCCGATGTAGAGCACCGCGAGCAGGCCCGGCCGCATGCACTTCCACGGCTGCCAGCCGAGCCAGTGCACGAGGAAGAACACCGCCAGCGGCAGGTCGGCGAGCCACAACCAGTCTTGCTGATGGCGCAAATCGAGCACCAGATGCACGAGCAGCAATGCCCACATCAGCGGCAGGCTCCAGCTCGGGCGAAACACGCGATAGCCCGCGCCGGCGACATTGCTGCTGAAGAACGGAATCATGCGGTGGCAGACCGTGAAATAGATCGGCACCAGCAGCGCGAAGGTGCCGATGCGGATCGAGAAGTAAGCCAGCTGCCACGGCGCACTGAGTGCGAAGGCGCCGAACGCGGCGAGACCGCAGGCGCCGAGCACGAGCGCGAGGAAACACGACAGGGCATGACGATCCTTGGCGCCATTGCGCGCCAGCACGCCACCGAGCGCGATCAGGGCCATGGTCCAGCCGCCCAGCATCAGCGCGATGCCGGCGAGCAGCAGCGGGCGCAGGTCGAGCAGGCCGATGTGGGCAAGCAGGTAGCCGCCGAACACGCCGGCGAACACCGGCACGTAATGTCGTGGCTGCAGGGCGGGCTGGCCCATCCAGCGCGGAAACACCGTGAGCAGGAAGCCGAAGATGAAGGGCGGCAGCATGCCGTACTGGGTGAATACCGCATGCGCCCAACCCGCCGGTACCGGTGCGGTCGGGAAGGCGTGGCCGGCCCAACTCGCGCCGAGGAAACATGCCCACCACAGCATCGACACGATCACCGCGCTGGCGCCGGCGAAGAACATCAGGCGGTGCGGCGCGCTCGCCATCACCGCGGGCAATTCGGCCAGTGCCGCACGCAGCGAGCGGTCCTGATCAGCAGCGCTTTCGGTCGCGGTGCCCATCTCGACGCGCAATGGAATACCGCCGAGCCCCGAGTTGCCACTGTTGTTCGTGTTCATCCCGCAATTGTGAATCACTCGCAAGGCTTTGTCTTGATGCTGATCAAGGGTCAACCGCAGGGTCGCCTTGATCTGGATCAGCGCGCGTGCTGCGCGCACCCGCTGCAATAGGCCGATGAATGTTCCGTCGGGTCGCGCTGCACGTATCTGTTTTCCGAGCTTCCGGATGCCCTTGTGCAGGGTTCGCGCATGCGCATGAAGCCGCCCGATCTTGCGCGGCTCGTGCTCGGCGGACTGCGCGGCGTGATCGATGGCGTCGATGACGGCTTGATTGCGCTGCTTGCGGCGCGTCGCCGCCTGGTGCGGATGGTGGCGGCGGTGAAACAGCATGGCGGGCGTGGACCGCACGATCTCGCGCGCGAACGCTATGTGCACGCGCGCGCCCAGGCGTTGGCGGCGCGGCTGGATGTACCGGCGGCGACCGCGCACGGCATGCTCGTGGTCGCGATCGATGATGCCAGGCGCCAACAGGGCGATCCGGTTGACGCGCATCAAGGCGGCCAGGCGTTGGCGGCTGGGAGAATCGCGCTCATGGATCCGCGTGTCGATGTCACACCCGCGCCGGCCGCGCGCCTGTTGCGACTGCTGCCGCCGCCACGGCGTTTTGCACCGCTGCTGCGTCTGCTGCCGCGGCGCCCACTCGCGCGTCTGCTCGAAACGGCGATGGCGCATGTGCTCAAGGAATCCTTGCACGCAGGTGATCTCGATTTCATGCAGGGCCGGCGCCTGGGTATCGAGGCAACCGATCTCGAGTTTTCCTTCGTGGTCGAAATGCACGAGCGCGAGCTGCGCGTGGTCGATGCGGCCGCCGAGGCAAGCGTGCGCGGCTCGATGACCGATCTGCTCCTGCTCGCGAGCCGGCTCGAAGACGCCGACACCTTGTTCTTCCAGCGCCGGCTCATGCTGACCGGTGATACCGAGCTCGGTCTGACCGCGCGCAACCTGCTCGATCGCCTGCCGTGGGAGAATGTGCCGCTGGGTTTGCGCATCGCGCTCAACCGTGGTGCCCGATTCGCACGGGCGGCGCGGGCGGCGCACCGACGCGAATCCTGAGAGCCTGCCGCCACGCGCGGCAGTCTGCGTCCACCCCTGGAAGACGTCGATGACAACCACCGCTGACTTGCCCGTGCCGATCTGGCGCGACGAACTCGAACACGAATATGCGGCGCTGCGTGCGCGCATCGAGCATCTGGTGCCATGCCTGGAATGGCCGATGCATCTGCCCTGGATCGAAGCGATCAACCGCCTCAAGCAGCAGCGCGGCGCAGTGATCATGGCGCACAGCTATCAGTCGCCGGAAATCTTCCACGGAGTGGCTGACGTCACCGGCGATTCGCTGGCGCTGGCGCAGGCGGCCGCCGATTGCGATGCCGAAATCATCGTGTTGTGCGGCGTCCACTTCATGGCCGAGAGCGCCAAGATTCTCGCGCCGCACAAGACCGTGCTGATTCCCGATCTCGAAGCCGGCTGCTCGCTGGCCGCCTCGATCACCGCCGATGACGTGCGCGCCTTGCGCGCAAGGTACCCGGGCGTGCCGGTGGTGAGCTATGTCAATACCTCGGCCGCGGTGAAAGCCGAGACCGATGTCTGCTGCACCTCGGCGAACGCCGTGCAGGTTGTCGAGTCGCTGGGTGTGGACAAGGTGATTTTTCTTCCCGATGCGTTTCTCGGCGCGCATGTGGCCAAGCAGACCGGCGTCGAGCTCGTGCTTTGGCAGGGGCGCTGCGAAGTGCATGAGAAGTTCACCGCGGGCGAAGCACGACATGCGCGCGAACGCTTCGATGCCAAGCTCGTCGCGCATCCGGAATGTCCGCCCGAAGTGCTCGCCGAGGCCGACTTCGTCGGCTCCACCAGCGCGATGGGCAAATGGCTCGCACGCGAGCAGCCCAGGCGCGTCGCGCTGATCACCGAATGCTCGATGGCCGACAACCTGCGCGCGCAGTTTCCGGCCACCGAGTTCATCAAGCCCTGCAACCTGTGTCCGCACATGCAGCGCATCACCTTGCAGAACATTTACGCGAGCCTGCGCGACCTGCGCCACGTGGTCGAAATTCCGGCCGACATCGCCGATCGCGCGCGCCTGTCGCTCACGCGCATGCTCGCGGTTGGTCGCGGCGAACGCGTGTGAGCGAGCCGATCGTCATCGTCGGCTCGGGCGTGGCCGGGCTCAGTGTCGCGTTGGCTGCAGCGCCAAGACCGGTGCTGCTGGTGTGCCGCGGCCCGGGCGAAGGCGAGGGCAGCGCGAGCCGGCTTGCCCAGGGCGGATTCGCCGCCGCGCTGGATCCTGCCGACAGCGTTGACGCGCATGTCGCCGACACGCTCACTGCCGGCGCGCAGCACAACGATGTGGCAATGGTGCGCTGGCTGTGCGCGCAGGCACCGGCGCGGGTGGAACAGCTGGAGCGGCTGGGTGTGGCCTTCGACCGTGACGCCGCTGGCCGTCGTCAGCTTGGCCGTGAAGGCGGCCATCATGCCGCGCGCATCGTGCATGCGGGCGGCGATGCCACCGGCGCCGCGATCGTGCGCGCCTTGGTCGCACAAGCCCGGCAGTGTGGGCATGTGCGCCGGCAAGCGGGTGTCGAAGTCGATGCGCTGCGCCTGCGCGGCGGGCAGGCGTGCGGCGTGCGCGTGCGCCACGCCGACGGCAGCCTGCAGGAGATCGACGCGCAGGCCGTGGTGATGGCTACCGGCGGCATGGGCGCGCTGTTTGCACGCACCAGCAATCCGCCCGGTGCCGACGGTGCCGGTCTGGCGCTCGCGCTGACAGCGGGTGCGCAGGCGCGCGACCTCGAGTTCGTGCAGTTTCATCCGACCGCGCTCGACCTGCCCGGCCGTGTCAACCTGCCGCTGATCACCGAGGCCTTGCGCGGCGCCGGTGCACGGCTGGTCGATGGGGCGGGGCGCTTCCTGCTCGATGGCGTGCATCCGCTGGGCGACCTCGCGCCGCGCGACGTGGTCGCGCGTACGGTGTGGCAGGCCCAGCAGCAAGGACGGCGCGTTTTGCTCGATGCCACGCGCATCGAAGCGGACTGGCGGGCACGGTTTCCGACCGTGCTGGCGGCCTGTCTCGAACACGGCATCGATCCGCGCACGCAGCCGATTCCGGTGACGCCTGCGGCGCACTTCCACATGGGGGGCATCGCGGTGGATGCCGACGGTCGCAGCTCGCTGCCCGGCCTGTTCGCAGTCGGCGAGGTCGCCTGCAATGGCGTGCATGGCGCCAACCGATTGGCCAGCAATTCGCTGCTCGAAGGGGTTGCCTGCGGGTGGCGCCTGGGCACGCTGCTGGCCGATGTGGCGCTGCCGGCGGCACAGGGCGAATCGACTTGGTGCGCGCTGGGCGCAGGCCTGCCCGCCGTGCAACTGGCACAGCTGCGTCGCTTGCTTTGGCAGGCCGCCGGTCCGCTGCGTTCGCCGGCAGGGCTGCAAGACGCCTTGCAAATCTGCGAGAACCAGGTCGGCGAGGGCTGGCAGGCGCGGCTGGCCGTCGCTATGCTTGCTGCGGCCTTGCGTCGACCGCGTAGCCTGGGCGCTCATTGGTGCGTCGAAAACCGGTCAGCGCCGTCGCAACCGTTGGCCATCGCGTCCTGATTGCCGCCGCGGCGCCGGCTCGTTCCAGGCCATGCAAGGCATGGCCGCTGCTCACTTTCCAACTGCCAAAGAACTCAATGTCCCGACCGTCTTCGCTCAGTTTCGAGCAGCTCCTGTCCTGCGCGCGTGGGGAAATGTTCGGCCCCGGCAACGCGCGCCTGCCAGCGCCGCCGATGCTGATGTTCGACCGCATTACCCATGTCGATGAGAACGGCGGGACGCATGGCAAGGGCCTGCTCCAGGCCGAGCTCGACATCCGCCCCGACCTGTGGTTTTTCGGCTGCCATTTCGAGGGCGACCCGGTGATGCCGGGCTGCCTTGGCGTCGATGCCATGTGGCAACTCGCGGGTTTCTATCTGCCGTGGCTGGGTGAGCCGGGCCGTGGCCGCGCGCTGGGCGTGGGCGAGGTCAAGTTCACCGGCCAGGTGCTGCCCAGTGCCCACTTGGTGCGTTACGAGATCAATGTCAGCCGCGTGATCCGCGGCCGTCTCAAGATGATCGTTGCCGACGGCAGCACCTTCGTCGATGATCGCCTCATCTACACCGCCAAGGACCTGCGGGTGGGCCTGTTCCAGTCGACGGAGGCATTCTGATGCGCCGCGTCGTGGTCACCGGGGTTGGTATCGTCTCGTGCCTGGGCAATGCGGCCGACAGTGTCTCGCGCGCACTGCGCGAGGGCATCAGCGGCCTGCATGCCGTGCCCGAGTATGCCGAACGTGGCCTGCGCAGCCAGATTGCCGGCGTTCCGCAGATCGACCTTGTCGCCCAGATCGACCGCAAGCTCAAGCGCTTCATGGGCGACGCTGCGGCTTATGCCTACGTGGCGATGCGCGATGCGATCGCCGACGCGGGCCTGGCGCTCGATCGCATCCGCCATCCGCGCATCGGCGTGATCGCCGGCTCGGGCGGTGGTTCGGCGCAGTGGCAGATCGAAACCGGCGACCTCTTGCGCGAGAAGGGCGTGCGCAAGGTCGGACCGTACATGGTGCCACGTACGATGTGCTCGACGGTGTCGGCGACGCTCGCCACCGCGTTCGGCATCCTCGGCCTGAGCTATTCGATCGCAGCGGCCTGCGCGACTTCGGCGCATTGCATCGGCGCGGCCGCCGATCTCATTCGCCACGGCGCGCAGGACATCGTCTTCGCCGGCGGCGGCGAGGAACTGCACTGGGGCATGACCGCGCAGTTCGATGCAATGGGCGCCTTGTCCACGGGCTACAACGCCACCCCGCAGGCCGCCTCGCGTCCCTACGACGTTGGCCGCGACGGTTTCGTGATCGCCGGTGGCGGCGGCATCCTCGTGCTCGAGGAGTACGAGCATGCCAAGGCGCGCGGTGCACACATCCATGCCGAACTCGTCGGCTATGGCGTCACCTCCGACGGCGGCGACATGGTCGCGCCCTCGGGCGAGGGCGCGGTGCGCTGCATGCAGATGGCGCTGCGCGATGTGCGTGGCCCGATCGACTACCTCAACACCCACGGCACCGCCACGCCGCTGGGTGATCTCATCGAGCTCAAGGCCGTGCGCGAAGCCTTCGGCGCCGCCGTGCCGCCGCTGTCCTCGACCAAGGCGCTGACCGGTCATTCGCTCGGCGCCGCCAGTGTGCACGAGGCGATCTACAGCATCTTGATGATGAGCGACGACTTCATCGCCGGATCGGCCAACATCGAGGCACTCGACGAGCGCGCGAAGGATTTTCCGATTGCGCTGGCCAGCCGCGAAGCACGCCTGAACACGGTCATGTCGAACAGCTTCGGCTTTGGCGGCACCAACGGCACCTTGGTGTTTGCCCGCGTCTGAAGCACGCGCTGCGACTGCACGCGGTCCGTTCCCGGTCATGCTTCTCGACGGCGCGTGGCTCCAGGCCGCGGCCGCCTCGTCTCGCGCCCTCGCGAACGATGGGCGCATGCGGCCAAGCGGAACGTCCTTGCCGTCCTTGACTGAACCCTTGAGCATTCGGTCGCCATCGACGGCAACCAGGTCGTACTCGGGCTGGTCAGCGCCGCACTGAACGGATATGCCTCATCCGCAGCGGGCGAACCGTGCTGCCGCAACTGCTTGCGCTGCTGTTGCAACGTGCCAGGTGTTTTCCATCAACGAACCAAGGCTTGAGTTCGGCCGCCGGCGGCCCGTGTGGCGGGACGGCGATCCGCTTCACCGAGCAGTCGGGTTTCACGCCGACATCAGCAAGCAGAAGGCCCAATACACCCCGATTGCCATTTGCACGGCGAACGCCGTGAAACGTACCGTGACTGCCGTTGCGCTCAAGGACACCAGATGCACGAGTGATTGAAAGACGCGGCACGCCAGGAACACATAGGCGAGTGGGTCCGTAATCGAACTACGGCCAGTGGCGAGTGCGACCAGCAACAGGCCGCCGAAAATGGGAAGACCCTCCACGCAGTTGGCGTGGGCCCTGGCGAGGCGTTGCATGAATGGCGAAAGGCTCGCGTTGTCTGGTGTGAACCCGTTCGCCGGAACTTTGCGGCGCAACACGAGCTGTGACCGGATGAATTCCATGAGCACGAGTAGCAGCAATGCCCAAGTGATGAAGCCTGTGAGCGCGAGGCTGCTTGGCGTGATCATGACGGACTCCGGTTTGGGAAGCCTGGGCAGAATAGCTTGGTCCGGGCGGCCTGCGGCCGCGCTATCGTGGATTGCGCGCAGCGCACGGGGGCCTGACTCGTTGGCCCATTGGATCCGTCAAATGGACGGCCAAGCGGCATTCGCCGCGCTTACAAACGCCGCAGTCGGCGCGACAGATCGAAGCGCACGCGCACCACGTCGGGCTCGTCGGCGACCAGCTCGCGGCTCGCGCCCAGCAGGCGCGAGAAGTCCAACATCTGCGCATTTTGCGCAAGCACGGTGCCCCACAGTTCGTGCAGGCCGCGCTTGCGCGCCTCGCTGACCAGACGCTTCATCAGCGCGCGGCCCAGGCCTTGTCCGGCAAGCGCGGGATCGGTGATCACCGCGAACTCGGCGCTTGGCCGGTCCGCGTCGAGATGGAAGCGCGCCTCACCGCGGATCTCTCCCGCCGCGTCGACGATGACGTAGGCGACGCCTTGGGCGGGATCCACGCGGACCAGGCGGGTCGCCGCCTCGGTGGAGAGCTCGCGCATGCGGTGGAAGGTGCGCTGGCGCACCTGCTCGGGCGTGAGTCGGGCAAAGGCGCGTTGCAAGCCCGACACGTCGTCCGGGTGGATTGCGCGCAGTCGGAACACCTCGCCGTTGGCGGCGCGGAAGGCACGGCCTCGGCTGGGTCGCGGCTGGGGACGGATCGGAGCGGGGTGTGACATGCACGATCCCGGTGGCAACGGCACGGCAAAGCATGCCACGGTTCGCAGCAGCGGGGCATTGACGCATAATCCATGCTCAAGCCGTGTGGCGACGGCATGGGGGAAAAGCATGGCGGATGAACAGACAGGCCTGCGCGACGTCGATCTCGACGATTTGTGCGCACGCTGGCCGGGCGCGACGCGGTCGATCAAATGGGAGGTCGATTTGGTGTACAGCGTTGCCGGCAAGATGTTCGCGGTGCTGAGCACGCTCGGTCCCGATCGCGGTCGCCTGTCGTTTCGTGTCGAGCCCGAAAGCTTCGTCGAACTGCGCGAGCAGCCGGGGATGGCGCCGGCACCGTACGCGGCCAACCCGTTCTGGATCAGCGTGACCGAACCGGAACGGTTTTCGCAGGCCGAGCTGGCCGGCTTCGTGCGCGGCTCCTACGAACTCGTGCGCGCGAGCCTGCCGCAGAAGACGCAGGATGCGCTCGACGCCTCCTGATCCCGATTTGCCCGCCACGCGCCGTGCGTGGCGATCCATCATCCGATTCCATCGAGCAAACACTCCGCATGTCTGGCAAAGCCGATTCCGTCAAGACGATCTTCTACGCGCTCGGCGCCAACTTCGCGATTTTCATCGCCAAGGCGGTTGCCGCGTTCTTCACCGGTTCGGGCGCGATGTTCGCCGAAGCGGTGCATTCGCTCGCCGACACTGCCAACCAGGTCTTGCTGCTGTTCGGTCTGCGCGCAGCCAAGCGCCCCGCCTCGGCCGAGCATCCGCTGGGCGAGGGCAAGGCGGTGTATTTCTGGTCGTTTCTCGTGGCGCTGCTGCTGTTTTCGGTGGGGGGTGCATTCTCGATCTGGGAAGGCCTGCACAAGCTCAGCCATCCCGAGCCGCTGCGCTGGGCCTGGGTTGCGGTCGGCGTGCTCACGTTCGGCATCATCGCCGAGAGCCTGTCGATGTGGGGCTGCCTGCACGAGGTCAACAAGGCGCGCAATGGGCGCAGCTTGTGGCGCTGGTTCCGCGAGAGCCGACAGAGCGAACTCATCGTGATCTTCGGCGAGGATTTCGCCGCGTTGTTCGGTCTGGTTTTCGCGCTGATAGCCGTGGTGCTGACGATGGTCACCGGCAATCCGGTGTTCGATGCGATCGGCACGATTGCGATCGGCGTCCTGCTGGTGCTGGTGGCGGTGTTCATCGCGGTCGAGGTCAAGGCCTTGCTGGTGGGCCAGAGCGCCGAGCCGGAGATGCGCGCCGCGCTCGATGCCTTCCTGCGCGAACGCAAGGAGATCGAGCGCGTGTTCAGCGTGCTCACCCTGCAGCTCGGGCCCGACGTGATGGTGGCGATCAAGGCGCAGATGCGTGGCGTGAGTGACGCGCAGGCTCAGATCGAGGCGATCAACGCCATCGAGCGCGACATGCGCGCACTGTTCCCGCAGATCCGCTGGTCGTTCTTCGAGCCCGACGTCACCGATTGAGGCATTTCACTCAAGCAGGCGCCGGGCATGCCATTGGTCATGCTGCCGAGGTGCGCAGCGCGGGCGTATGCTCGGACGCTTGTCGTCACGATCGCCGAGGAAGCCATCATGCGCTGCATGCTTCGCACGTTGTTGTCGATCACCACGACGCTGTCGCTCACCTGCGTCATCGGTGCGGCGGCGGCGCCCGCTGTTTCGCCGACCTTGCTTGGCTTCGATGCCGCCGCCAGCAGTGCGCAGCGAGCGCTCGAAGCGCGCTTCGATGCCCAGCTCAAGGCCGCTGACCAGCGCGAGTGGCTGCGCACGATGTCGGCTGCGCCGACCCACGTCGGCTCGCCGCAGGATCTGGCCAATGCGCAGACCACGCTCGAACAGTTCAGGCAATGGGGCTGGGATGCGCGCATCGAGACCTTCGACGTGCTCTATCCGACGCCCAAGTCGATCGCGGTCGAACTGGTTGCGCCGACGTCGTTCAAGGCGCGCCTGAACGAGCCGCCGATCGCGGGCGATGCCGCATTCGCGCAGGCGCACGAGATGCTGCCGCCGTACAACATCTACGGTGCCGATGGCGATGTCACCGCCGAGCTCGTCTACGTCAATTACGGCATGCCCGACGACTACAAGGAGCTCGCGCGCCACGGTGTCGACGTCAAGGGCAAGATCGTGATCGCGCGCTACGGCCACGGTTGGCGCGGCCTCAAGCCCAAGCTCGCCTGGCAGCATGGCGCGGTGGGTTGCCTGATCTATTCCGATCCGCACGAGGACGGCTATTTCGAAGGTGATGTCTATCCCAAGGGCGGCTGGCGTCCTGCCGACGGCGTGCAGCGCGGTTCGGTGATGGACATGGTGATCCATCCCGGCGATCCGCTCACGCCCGGCGTCGGTTCCACCGCCAAGGCCAAGCGGCTTGCACTCAAGGATGCGAAAACCGTCCTCAAGATTCCGGTGCTGCCGATTTCATACGCCGATGCGCAGCCGCTGCTGGCTGCGCTCGATGGCGCGCTCGCGCCTGCGAGCTGGCGCGGCGCGCTGCCGATCACCTATCACCTCGGGCCGGGGCCGGCCAAGGTGCATCTGAAGGTCGAATCGAACTGGCAAACCAGGACCCTGCACAACGTGATCGCGCGCGTTGCCGGCGCGCGGGCGCCCGAGCAGTGGATCGTGCGCGGCAACCACCGCGACGGTTGGGTGTTCGGCGCCGATGATCCGCTCGCCGGTCACGTGGCAATGATGGATGAGGCCAAGGCGATCGGCGGTTTGCTCAAGCAAGGCTGGAAGCCCGCCCGCACGATCGTGTTCGCCAGTTGGGATGGCGAGGAACCCGGGCTGCTCGGTTCCACCGAATGGGCCGAGACGCATGCCGATGAACTGCGCAAGCATGCGGTGTTCTATCTCAACACCGACGGCAATGCGCGTGGTTTTTTCCACGCCGGCGGCAGCCATGCGCTGCAGCACTTCGTCAATCAGGTCGCCAACGACGTCACGGATCCGCAAACCGGCGTGAGCGTGCAGCAGCGCGTGCGTGCCCGTCTGCAGGTCGAAGGGTTCGCCAGGGGCGCCAGCGCGCAGGCGAAAAAGCTCGCCAAGCTCGCCGCCAGCGATGCCGACCTGCCCATCGAGGGACTCGGCTCGGGCTCGGATTTCAGCACCTTCCTGCAGCACATCGGCGTTGCCGCGCTCGACATCGGCTATGGCGGTGAGGACCAGCAGGATGGCGTCTACCACTCGGCCTACGACACCTTCGATCACTATGAGCGCTTCGGCGACCCGGGCTTTGCCTACGGCATCGCTCTCGCGCAGACCGCAGGTCGCATCGTGCTGCGCGCTGCCGATGCGCCGGTGCTGCCGATGCGCGTGGGCGATTTTGCCGACACCGTCGATCAGTACGTCGGCGAAGTGCGCAAGCTCGCCGACGACGAACGCGCGCACAGCGTGGCGTTGGGCAAGTTGCTCGATGAAGATGCGTTCAAGCTCGCGGCCGATCCGAAGGAAACCTCGATCGCGCCGCCACGCGAGGATGCGGTGCCCTTCCTCGCCTTCGCGCCGCTCGAAAACGCATTGGTGCAGCTCAAGGACAGCGCGCGCGCCTACGATCATGCATTGGCCGCGCTTGACCCGGCGAAGCTGGACATCAAGAAGCGCGCGCAATTGAACGAATTGCTGCGCGGGCTCGAAAGAACCCTGCTCGACAGCAAAGGCCTGCCGGGCCGCCCGTGGTACCAGCATCTGGTCTATGCGCCGGGCCTGTACACCGGCTACGGCGTGAAGACCCTGCCGTGCGTGCGCGAAGCGATCGAGGAACGCCAGTGGAACCAGGCCGATCGCTGCATCATCGCCACCGCGAAGGTGCTCGATGCCTATGCCCAGCGCATCGACCAGGCGCGCGCCGCGCTGCGCAAGTGATCGCCCGTTGCGTGCGCGGCCCCTGGTCCTGCGCCTGCTTGTCGGGCGACTTGCCAGGCAGCCGTGGCCTGCTCGAACCGCCTCGGGCCGAGACGGCCCGGAGTCGTATCGACCAGGTTCATTGCGCTCGCCCTCGATCTGCTCGCCGCCCCAAGCCTCGCCAGCGTCGCGTGTGGCGGAGTCCTGCGTAAAGCCTCGCCCCATCCTGATCGACCGATGGCGGAAATGCAGGCGGATGATCACTGCGTCCACTTCGTTCCGATGCTGAACGATCCGCTGAAGACCTGCCCGGGCCACGCATGCACAAGCGCTACCGATCGCCACGCATGGTCCAGCGAACTTCGCCGATCACGCGCCCCGGCTGCACCTCGACTCGCCAGCCGTTACGCCCCTGCAGCCGCAGGCGTATTCCATTACGCACCCATCTTCGTCGGATAACACGGTTGCGTTCAGATTTTCCGGAACGTGACAGTTGCCACAACGCATTGATTTCGAGCAAGAAAGCGCCTTGACCTCCCGCTCACGCTGCTGCACGATCCTTGCTACGCCCCGTTTTCGGGGTCTACTTGTAGTTAGATGTGACTTGGAGAGTTCAATGGCTACTGAAATAGAAGATCAAGAACTGCAAGTTGAGCCGGAGGAAACTGATGAAGCGATCTCAGTTGCCTATGACATAGCCACCTATCCATCGGATTTCACACTTTCGATCATTGCTCAAATGTGGAAAGACGGGGACATATCTATCCCCGACTATCAGCGCGAGTTCGTTTGGTCTATCAGTCAATCCTCTCTCCTGATTGATTCTTTTTTAAGCGGCCTTCCGGTACCACCCGTCTTCTTCTATGTAGACGAAGACAATCTGAACCTTGTGATTGACGGCCAACAAAGAATTCTCTCTGTCGTCTTCTTCCTAGAAGGATATTTTGGCCACGAGAATCAGGGGAAGCGCCAAACCTTCCGCTTGACTGGCCTTAAGGAAGGTAGCCGCTACGCCAATAAGAAATTCTCTGATCTGAGTGAGAGCGATCAAAGAAAGCTGAAGCAATCCGTATTGCGAGCGATCAACATCCGACAACTTTCACCCGTCGGGGAAAGCACAAGCGCCTACCACATCTTTGAGCGTCTCAATACCGGCGGCACTCCCTTGAAGCCACAAGAAATACGCAACTGTGTATTCCGCGGTGGCTTCACCACCATTCTCAAAGATCTAAACAATGACAAGCACTGGCGAAAAATTCTTGCAAAGCCTGTCAAGGACAAACACCTTAAAGACGTTGAGCTAGTACTCCGTGTTTTTTCGCTGTTCAATTCAAGCGAAAAGTACGAAAAGCCACTTAAGGAGTACCTCAACCAAACAATGAAGGCTCACGACACGGGAAAATCGACCTTGGTTAAGAAGTACAAGGAAGCCTTCCCCATCGTCACAGAGGCAATTGTCAAACAGCTCGGGGATAGGCCATTTCACTTACGCGGCCCACTGAATGTGGCGGCTCTGGACTCGGTTATGGCGGTGCTGTGCGAGAACGCGCACCGGCTCTCAGGCAAGAAGCTTGACAGCGCTTACAACAAGCTCCTTGATGATGATGAGTTCGACTATCACACCAGAATCAACACAACCGATAAAGCCGGTGTGCTGAAGAGAATCGAATTGGTACGGCACCACTTCGGATTCTAGCCGTATGAGCTATCTCAATAACTTTCAGCACGCCGATCATATCGCCGCGCACCTACAGACTGTTGTTCCAACCCTTGCCGACCCTTTGCTGAAGGCCAAGTACGCCGGCTTCATGGCCGTTGCGGCTGTGACAGTGTACGAGATGGCAATAAAGCAAATTTTTTGTGACTTTGCCAATCAGAAGCACAAAGTTCTTGGAAGCTTCACAGAGTCGTTTTTTTACAGGATCAACGGAAGAATCAAACTTCAAGTCATAAAAGACGAGTACGTAAAATTCTTCGGGCAAAAGTACAAAGATCGATTCAAGAAGAATCTTGACCTCGAATCATCTCTCTACCTTAGAGCAACAGGAAGAGACATCGTTAGCTCTTACTCTAATCTTATTGTATGGCGCAATGATTTTTCACATCAAGCTGCAACTCAATCATTGTCGACATTTGATGAAACGGTGAAGTCTTACCAGGACGGTAAACAAGTTATTGCGTCACTTGCAAAATCGATGACTCGCTAGCCACATGAGAGTCACATCTAACAATTCATGTATGGACTCCCCCGTCAACCTCACCGCGCAGTGATCCGGCGCGAGTGACGTCGCGGTGTCTTGTTC
>NZ_JAHCAP010000025.1 GCF_019634815.1 Dokdonella sp.
TGCAGTCGGTGGCGATCAGCAGGTCCAGCTCACCCTCGTCCGCTAATTCCTCCGGGCGCTCCTTGGAGCGTGGAGAGAACGCAGTGAGGATGGTACCCAAGTCCTTGCTCAGACGCGGCAGGGTGCTCTGGTTGCGACCAGCGCCCGTGACCAAGGCGGTGTCGATGCCCAGTGTTTCCTTCGCCCACAGTGCAAGGTTCTCGTAAAGGTAGTGGGCGGTATCGGCGAACGCGGTGAAGACGATGACCTTGCGGTTGCCCGCATTCGTCGGGTGCTGGCATTTGTGAGCGATCGTCTCGCGCAGGGCGTTGAGCTTGGCGTCGCGGCTGGCATCCACCTGGCGTGCCGCCGACAGCAAGGTGGCCAGGCGGTTGCGGTCCTCGATCAAGTCTTGCCGCCAGCGGATCAGGTCCACGTCGCCCAGCAGCACCTTGATGCGCTTGCCGACCAGCAGGCTCTCGAAGGCCGGATCGTCGATATCCACATCGGCGATATCGATCTCTTCGATGTCGCCCGCTTTCGCCTCGATGCGGGCGAGCGTCGCCTCCACGTCCTTGAGCTGGCGCCCGACGGTCAGGCTGAATGACGACACCGCGCTTTCCATGCGCTTGAGCACATTCACCCGCAGCAGATGGATCAGGCTTTCCTCGCGGTCGGCCTGACGGAAGAAACCTTCGCCGCCGCGCACCTCGGTGCTGTATTTCTCGTCGTAGGCGGCCTGCTTGTGCGGCAGGACATAGCGCAGGGGAGCATAGGCCGCCAGATTCAGGCGCCGGATCTCGTCGTTGATCTCGCGGATGGAGCGGAATTCGCCGGCGCGATCGACGTCCGGTTTGATATTGATCGGCTTGAGCCGCGCAGGAAACTTCCCGGTCTCCGCCGTTCCGTAGTACTTCTCGATGTGCTTGCGCGACCGGGCAATGGTCAGGTGGTCGAGCAGGGTGAAGTAGTCGAAGCCCAGCATTTCGATCAGCCGCGAGGGCGTGCGGTCGCCATCGGCCAGGTCGAGCCAGCGATTGAACTGCTTCTGTGCCAGCCGCGTGGTGGCCTCGATGCTGGCGATGCCGTGATCGGCCAGCGCCAAGTCATCGCCTTCGGTGGCAAAAGCGATCTGGTTGCGCAGATCCGCCAGGCGGTTGTTGACCGGGGTGGCCGACAGCATCAGCACCCGCGTCTTGACGCCCTCGCGAATGATTTGGCGCAGCAGCCGGTGGTAACGGGACTCGCGATCCTTGTGGGTGCTCTTGTTGCGGAAGTTGTGCGACTCGTCGATGACGACCAGGTCGTAGTTGCCCCAATTCACGTGGGACAGGTTGATATCGCCTGACAGTCCGCCGTCGCGGGACAGGTCGGTGTGGTTCAGGACGTCATAGTTGAATCGGTCTGCGGCCAGCACATTGCGCCGGTCGTTGCTGCGGTACAGCGTCCAGTTGTCACGCAAGCGCTTGGGACACAGCACCAGCACCCGGTCGTTGCGCAGTTCGTGGTACTTGATGACCGCCAGCGCTTCGAAGGTCTTGCCCAGGCCGACGCTGTCGGCAATGATGCAGCCGCCAAAGCGATCGAGCTTGTCGATGGCGCCGACCACGCCGTCACGCTGGAACTTGAACAGTTTCTTCCAGATGACCGTGTTGCGGATGCCCGTCGCGGACTTGACGATGCGGTCCTCGTCCATCTGCTCGCCTTGCTCGGCGAAGAGCTGGTGGAGCATGAGGGCGTAAACCGAAGCAGGATCCCGATGAGCCGCAAGCGACTCGAAGTGATCCACAAGTCGTTGCTTGGCCTCCGGCTGTGTCTGAAGCGCCACCCACTGCACGTCGAACCACTGGCTCAGAAGCTGGCTTTCCTCGGTTGTTTCCGAGGCCTGGATCAGACTGAGAGGATTGCCTGGCGTCGTGCCCAGGCCCTCGGTGCTGAACGCGAACGACCCCAGGACAACTTGGTGGGGACGGTCTTGTGCGTCGCGCACCACCAAAGCCGATTGGGGAACCGCGCCGACTGCGCATCGGACTTCAGCTTTGGCCGCCAGCCATCCGGCGAAACGCTTCGCCAACCATCGCGTTCGCAACTGGTTTCTCGAGGCGCGATCAGAATCCGATCCAAGATCGCTAAGGCCCATACCCTCTTGAGGCAGCAGCAACCTGGCCCTGTCCAGCCGGGCGGCTTCCTTCATCAACTCCGCAAAGGCGAACAGCGAAAGTGCAGGCGTGACGACATCCAGTCGGTACCCGGGCTGCATCTGGGGTCGAACCAGGTCGATGACGCGCTCCGCGCCCGAGTTCCTGATGATCCTCATGCGTTGGACCGCTCGCGTCGCAGGTCATCGAGAGAACCCGACGCAACTGTTTCGATGAAATCGACCTCCATACCAAGGACGGCCGCGATCGCCAGCAGTTTGCGTGCACCGAACTCCGGGCATCGCCCGCGCTCAAGCCGGGAAAGCATCTCTTGCGCGACCCCGGCCTGCCGGGCGACGTCACCTTGCTTCAAACCAAGCGAGCGTCGTCGGTCTGCAATGGCGTGCCCGAGCTCAAGAATTGTCTGCATTTGACTTATTCGGCAAAAACCCAAAGCGAATAAGCCATTCTTTGCCTAACACGTCAACTTCTACGGTAGACAAGGCCTGCGGGAGTGCAAATTTCCTCCCATTTTTGGTTCTCGCCGACCAAGCGTACAGGTGGTGGTGTTCCAACCAGGAAAGAGGTCGCCACGAAAGCCAGACTGATCAGCCCCCCTCGCTCAACTGGCCTGCCTGCCAGGCCTGGTCAGACAAGTCGAGCCGGTCTAGCTGAAGGACAGCGGAGAGTGGGGGGTGCTGACCCGCGGGCGGGGATTCACCCGGCTCCTTGAACAAGAGTTGTTGCACGCACCAAACCTGATCCGGCCAGTCGGCTGGTCGCCGCACCGGCCCTTTGGGCGGTGCGGGGATTTTTTCCGGGCGGAAGGTGCCGCACCCTCCATGAACGGCCGCGCCAATGCGCTGGATGCCTCGACGCCTGGCTCAGCTCAGCGAGCAAACGCGACGTCGGGTGATTCGAAACCGTCGGCAAAGAGGGTGTCGCCGGGGCCGATGGCAGTCACCATGCCAACCAGATCGACGCTCGGATACCAAACCGCGCCAGGACTGCAAGGCGCGCTGCAGTTCATCACGTCGCCTGCAGGAAAGGTGCGTGATGGTCCACCCACGGCCGCGGCAGGCGCCAAGTCTGCAGCCGGCACGGCGGTATTGCCCAGCGTTGCCACATAGGGTGCCTGGGCGGCAGCCAGATAGATCGATGCGCCGTCCAGGGCAGCCAGGCCACCGACGACGTCGGCGCCCAGGGTGATGCTGTGGTCGTCGAAGTCCGCCGTGACCCAAGCGGGCTGACTGGACGGCACGAAGGTGTTTTGCACCGAATCCCAGAGCAAAAGGTCGATCTGCAGGTTGTCAGCGAGGTCCTCCTCGTGCGGCGTGCAGGGCAGCATTTGTGTCGGGGTATGCGCAAGCAGGTAGGCTTCGGCGCCAACGCCCATGATCGGGGCGCCGGTGCTGGTGTTGTTGTCCACATCAATCAAGACGCCCCATTGGGCGTCGTAGTTGAACACGGCAATCGCCGCAGAATCCCGGCACAAGGTGATCGTGGATGGCAGGCCGGCCAAACTGAAAGTGGCCGATACGCCATCAGAGGCGAAACTGCTCGCCGACATGCTGGCCAATGCAACACAGCCGATCGGCAGCAAAGTGACGCGAATCAACGAGCGAATCATGTGAACCTCCTTGGCGGGACCGAATCGACGGATCTGCCGACGTGCCTGTGGCCTGCGGCGAAACGTCGGCGGGTACCTTACGCCCGTTCATTCTGCGACGCGAATTCACTGGCCGCGGGCGAGGAAAGGGCAAAGCCAGGTTAGCGGCGATGTCCCGACTCCGAGCCTTGATGCCGCGCGAGGCGCCGATCGCCTCAGGCAACGCCTGCGCCGCAGATCCGAGGCCGGATCTTCCGCGCGACGCGACTGCAGCCGCTGCTGCATGGCGCGCGTCCGAATCGAGGCAAAGCCGGCCGTTCGCTATGCTGCGCAAACTGCGCGTGCGTGTTGTTCGCTGCCCTCCACAGCTGCATTGCAGCGCGCATGCGGCCGTCCAGACATCCAATCGAGGCCGACTCCACCCGCACGAATCGTCACAAGGAAGTTGTTGACACGCCGCCACAGCGTCGTTTAGGGTCGGCTCCATGTCGCAACGCAACAGCCAGCACAGCCTCACCGGATCGAGCCGCCTCGCGGCGCTCGACGGGCTGCTGCCGGCGCGCGGCACGCTCCTCATTAGCCTCGTACTCGTACTCCTTATTACCAACGGAGGTGCGGGCTGAGGGCGTGTGTCCAGGTAGCTGAAAGTTGAAAACCTGAAGACTCCCGAAGAACCCCGCACCAGCAATGGCGCGGGGTTTTTTGTTGCCTGCGGCCCGTCTCCACGACGGAGCCCTGAATGGAAATCCAGCAAACACCCGCAAGCGATGCCGACGGCGCTGCCGTCGATCACGTACGCATCTTCGACACCACCTTGCGTGATGGCGAACAGGCGCCCGGATTCTCGATGGATCGGCGCGCCAAGCTGCGCATGGCGCAGATGCTCGAAGCGCTCGGCGTGGACGTGCTCGAAGCGGGCTTTCCGCAGGCTTCACCGGATGATTTCGCGGCGGTGGCGCAGATCGCGCAATCGCTCAGGACCACCACCGCCTGCGCGCTGGCACGCTGCGTCACGGGTGACATCGATACCGCGGCACGCGCACTGGCCGGCGCGCAGCGCGCGCGCATTCATGTGTTCCTGTCGACCAGCCCGCTGCATCGCGAGCACAAGCTCGGCATGAGCCGGCAGCAGGTGCTCGATGCCACGGCCACAGGCGTCGAGCGCGCTGTGCAGCTCGCGCACGAAGTCGAGTTTTCGGCCGAGGATGCGATGCGCACCGAGCCGGGGTTTCTCGCCGAGGTGTTTTCGGTCGCTGCCGCCGCGGGAGCAACCACGCTCAACGCGCCCGATACGGTCGGCTATCTGACGCCGGTCGAGATCGCCGAACGCTTTGCCTATTTGCTGGCCCACGTGCGCCGCGAACGCCACGTGGTGTTCTCCAGCCACTGCCACGACGATCTCGGCCTCGCGGTCGCCAACAGCCTCGCCGCAGTCGGCGCGGGGGCGCGTCAGGTCGAGTGCACGATCAACGGCATTGGCGAGCGCGCCGGCAATGCCGCGCTCGAGGAAATCGTGATGGCGATGAAGGTGCGCGGCGCGCTGCTGCGCACCGAAACGCGCATCGACACGCGCAAGCTGTTTCCGGCTTCGCGCCTGCTCGCAGAACTCACTGGCCAGGCGGTGCCGCGCAACAAGGCAATCGTCGGCGCCAATGCCTTCGCGCACGAGTCGGGCATCCACCAGCACGGCATGCTCAAGCACCGCGGCACCTACGAAATCATGCGTCCACAGGATGTGGGCATCGCCGAAACGCGCCTGGTGCTGGGCAAGCATTCCGGTCGCGCCGCCTTGCGCGCGCGGCTGGAAGCCCTCGGCCACGCACCCGATGACGCCGTGCTCGATGCGCTGTTCGCGCGCTTCAAGGCGCTCGCCGACAAGAAGCGCGAGATCCACGACGACGACCTCGATGCGCTCGCGCGCGGCCATGATCCCGAAGCCACCGGGCCCTGGCGTCTGCTGCGGCTGGATACCAGCGCGCATCTGGGTGCGGGCGCTTCGGCCTCGGTGCGCCTCGCGCACGAAGATGGCGGCGAAGTCGCCGAAGCTGCGCTCGGAGATGGCCCGGTCGATGCGGTGTTGCGCGCGATCGAACGCGCCACCGATACCGCGCTCGAACTCACGCGCTTCCAGATCCAGGCGGTCGGCGCCGGTGGCGATGCGCAGGGCGAAGCGCGTCTGGCGGCGCGCCATGCCGAACGCGAATGGAACGGCCATGGCCTGAGTACCGACATCGTCGAAGCCGCCGCGCAAGCCGCCCTCGCGATCGTCAATCGCATCGAGCGGCAACAGCCGCGCGAGCGCAATCCGGTTTCGCAATCACCGCGTGGCCACGCCGCGCCATCCCCCGCAATCCGTGCAGCCGGCGCTGCGCGCAGGGAGATCTCGCCATGAGTCATCCCGCCCTGCTCTGGCACAACGGCCAGATCAAACCGTGGGCGCAGGCCACCACCCATGTCGGCGCGCATGCGCTGCATTACGGCTCGTCGGTGTTCGAGGGCGTGCGCGTGTATGCCACTGCGCGCGGCGCGGCGGCATTTCGTCTGTCCGATCACACGCAGCGCCTGTTCGAATCGGCGCGCACCTACGAGATCGAGATCGGCTACAGCCAGGCGCAGATCAACGCGGCCTGCGCCGAGGTGGTGCGCGCCAACAAACTGACATCGGCCTACCTGCGTCCGATCGTGTTTCGCGGCGCGGGTGGTCTGGGCGTGCTCGCGGGCGCACAGGATCCGGTCGAGGTCGCGGTGATCGCGCTGCAATGGGGCGCGTATCTGGGTGAAGCCGCCGAACGCGGCGCCGATGTCTGCGTGAGTTCCTGGCATCGCCCCGCGCCCAACACCTTGCCCAGTTGGGCCAAGGCCGGTGGCAATTACCTGTCGAGCCAGTTGATCGGCATGGAAGCGCGTCGCCACGGTTACGACGAAGGCATCGCGCTCGGCCACGACGGCCTGCTCAGCGAAGGCGCGGGCGAGAACCTGTTTCTGGTCAAGCACGGCAAGCTGATCACGCCGCCATCGAGCGCGGCGATTCTGGCCGGCATCACGCGCGACAGCGTGATCGCGCTGGCCGGCGATCTGGGCATCACGGTGGAGGAACGCGCACTGCCGCGCGAGGCGCTCTACAGCGCCGACGAAGTGTTCATGACCGGCACCGCCGCCGAGATCACGCCGGTGCGTTCCGTCGATCGCAAGCAGATCGGTCGCGGCGCACCGGGGCCGCTCACCACGCGTCTGCGCGCAGCCTTCTTCGGCTTGTTCGACGGCAGCACCGCCGACCGTCGCCAGTGGTTGCAGTTGCTCGATGCGCCGACGCCGGCCGCAGCCAGGATCGAGGTGGCCGCATGAGCGCGCCCCGCACCCTGTTCGAAAAGGTCTGGGACGCGCATCTGGTGTGCGCGCAGACCAGCGACACCCCCGCGGTGCTGTTCATCGACCTGCACCTGATCCACGAAGTCACCTCGCCACAGGCCTTCGACGAACTGCGCGCGCGTGGTCTTGGCGTGCGTCTTCCCGAGCGCACGCTGGCCACGCTCGATCACTCCACGCCGACCTTGCCCGGCGATGCCAACGGCGAGCGGCCCTATGCCACGCCCGCGGCCAAGGCGCAGGTCGAGCAACTGCAAGCCAACTGCGCGCAGTTCGGCGTGCAATTGCACGGCTGGGACAGCCGCGAGCGCGGCATCGTGCACGTGATCGGCCCGGAGCTCGGCGCGACCTTGCCGGGCAGCACGATCGTCTGCGGCGACAGCCACACCTCCACGCACGGCGCCTTCGGCGCGCTCGCCTTCGGCATCGGCACCACCGAAGTCGGCCATGTGCTCGCCAGTCAATGCCTGCTGCAGAGCAAACCGAAAACGATGGCGATCGAAGTCGATGGCGCCCTGCCGGCGGGCGTGAGCGCGAAGGACCTGATCCTGCACATCATCGGCCAGATCGGCATCGCCGGCGGCACCGGGCACGTGATCGAGTATCGCGGCGCGGCGATCCGCGCACTGTCGATGGAAGAGCGCATGACGGTGTGCAACATGTCGATCGAAGCCGGCGCGCGCGCCGGCATGATCGCGCCCGACGAGGTCACCTTCGCGTGGCTCGCAGGCCGACCTCGCGCGCCACGTGGCAAGGACTGGGACAGCGCGGTCGCGCACTGGCGCACGCTCGCCAGTGATCCCGGCGCGCGTTTCGATCAGACCGTCCACATCGATGCAGGCAAGGTGCGGCCGACCGTGACCTGGGGCACGCATCCGGGCATGGCGATCGCGCTCGATGCACCGGTACCGGTTGCGCGCGATGCAGTCGAGCAGCGCGCGCTCGACTACATGCAAGGCCGCAGCGGACAGCCGATGCTCGGCACGCGGGTCGACGTGGTGTTCGTCGGCAGTTGCACCAATGGCCGGCTGTCCGACCTGCGCGAAGTCGCCGCGATCCTGCGCGGTCGCCGCATCGCCAGCCATGTGCGCATGCTGGTGGTGCCGGGCTCGGAAAGCGTGCGCCGCGATGCCGAGGCGGAAGGGCTGCACGAGACGATCTGCGCGGCCGGCGCGCAGTGGCGCCTGCCGGGCTGCTCGATGTGCATCGCGATGAACGGCGACATCGCCGCCAAGGGCGAGCTGGTCGTCTCCACCTCCAACCGCAACTTCGAAGGTCGCCAGGGCCAGGGTGCGCGCAGCGTGCTCGCCAGTCCCGCAGTCGCGGCGGCGAGCGCCGTCGCCGGCCAGCTTGCCGATCCCCGCCAGTATCTCAACGAGGCCGCTGCATGAACGCCGTCACCCGCATCCATTCGCGCAGCGTCGTGCTCGCCGATGAAAACATCGACACCGATCGCGTCATCCCCGCGCGCTTCCTCGCCACCACCACGCGCAGCGGTCTGGGCCGGCACTGCTTCAGCGACTGGCGCTATCTGCCCGATGGCAGCGACAACCCGGCCTTCGCGCTCAACCAGCCGAGCGCGCGCGGCTGCTCGATCCTCGTCGCCGGACGCAATTTCGGCTGTGGTTCCTCGCGCGAACATGCGCCGTGGGCGCTGCTCGACTACGGCATCGAAGCGGTGCTCTCCTGCGAGATCGCCGACATCTTCCGCAGCAATGCGCTCAAGAACGGCCTGCTCGCGATCGTGCTGAGCGAGCCCGAACATCGCTGGCTGCTCGAGCATCCGGGCATCGAACTGGCGATCGACGTGCGCACGCAGACGATCAGCTTGCCCGATGGCGGGCGGATTGCCTTCGAGATCGATGCCTTCGCACGTCACTGCCTGCTCGAAGGCGTCGATCAGCTCGGTTATCTGCTCGCGCGCAGCGCGCAGATCGATGCCTATCTGCAGTCTCGTGCGGTCGTTTCGGCAGGAGTTGCGGCATGAAGGCGCGCATCGTCTGTCTGCCCGGTGATGGCGTCGGGCCCGAAGTGACTGCGGCCGCGATCGCGGTGCTCAAGGCGGTGGCCGCACATTGCGGTCATGGCTTCGAATTCTCCGAGCATGCGCTCGGCGGTTGCGCGATCGACGCCTGCGGCGAGCCCTTGCCCGCATCCACGCTGGCTGCGTGCAAGACCGCCGACGCGGTGCTGCTTGGCGCAGTCGGCGGACCGAAGTGGTCCGATCCCGCGGCCACCGTGCGACCCGAACAGGGCCTGCTCGCCTTGCGCGCGGGGCTGGGCGTGTATGCGAACCTGCGCCCGCTGAGCGTGCATCCCGCGCTCACCGCGCTGTCGCCGCTCAAGGACGACAAGCTCGCGGGCGTGGACATCCTGTTCGTGCGCGAGCTCACCGGCGGCGCCTACTTCGGCGCCAGGACGCGCAGCAAGGACGCCGCCACGGACGAATGCAAATACACCGTGGCCGAAATCGAACGCGTCGCGCGACGCGCCTTCGAGCTCGCCGGCGCGCGGCGCGGGCATCTGACCTCGGTCGACAAGGCCAACGTGCTCGAAACCTCGCGCCTGTGGCGCAGCACGCTCGATCGCCTCGCCGCCGACTATCCCACGGTCAGGCTCGAGCACCAGCTCGTCGATTCGATGGCGATGTTGCTGCTCACGCGCCCGGCGAGCTACGACGTGGTCGTCACCGAAAACCTGTTCGGCGACATCCTCACCGACGAGGCCGCGGCGATCGCGGGCTCGCTCGGTCTGTTGCCATCGGCTTCGCTCGGCGACGGTGCCTGCGGACTGTACGAACCGATCCACGGCTCGGCGCCCGACATCGCCGGCCAGGGCATTGCCAATCCGAGCGGCGCGATCCTCTCGGCGGCGCTCCTCTTGCGCCATTCGCTGCGGCTCGAACGCGAAGCCGCCGCAGTCGAGGCCGCAGTCGCGCGCGTGCTGCGTGATGGCCCGCGCCCGCGCGATCTGGGTGGCAGCGCAAGCACGCGGCAAGTGTGCGATGCGGTGCTGGCCGCGCTCGCCGCGAACCTGTCGGCTGCGCAGACCTACGCCGATCCGATGAACGCCTGCTGCGGTTGAACGCCATGACTTTTCTTCTTGCAACGGAATACTTCCATGCGCAGTGATCTCATCAAGACCGGCGCCGAGCGCGCGCCCGCCCGCGCGATGCTGCGCGCCACCGGCATCGACGATGCGGGGCTCAGGAAACCGCTGGTGGCGATCGTCCACACCTGGTCGGATGTCTCGCCCTGCAATCTCAACCTGCGCGATCTCGCGCGCGCCGCCGCCGAGGGCATCCGCGCCGCGGGCGGCACGCCGGTCGAGTTCAACACCATCGCGGTCACCGACGGCATCGCCATGGGCACGCCGGGCATGCGCTACTCGCTGGTGAGTCGCGAGATCATCACCGACTCGATCGAGGCCGCGGTCGAAGGGCATTGCCTGGATGCGATGCTGCTGCTGTGCGGCTGCGACAAGACGATTCCCGCCGCGGCGATGGCGATGGCGCGGCTGGACATTCCGAGCGTCGCGCTCTACGGCGGCACCATCGCCCACGGCCTGCACGATGGCCAGCCGATCACCATCCAGCAGGTGTTCGAAGCGGTCGGCGCACACGCGGCCGGTCGCATCGACGCCGCCGAACTCGAGCGCGTCGAATGCGATGCCTGCACCTGCTCGGGCGCGGGTGCCTGCGGCGGCCAGTTCACCGCCAACACGATGGCGATGGTGCTGAGCACGCTCGGTCTGTCGCCGCTCGGCCTCAACGACATCCCCGCGACCCACGCCGACAAGGCGAAGGCGGCGCATCGCTGCGGCGAGCTGGTGATGCAATGCCTGCGCGAGGGGCGCCGGCCACGCGCGCTGATCACGCGCGACTCACTGGCCAATGCCGCGCGCATGGTCGCGGCCACGGCGGGTTCGACCAATGCGGTGCTGCATCTGCTGGCGATCGCGCGCGAGGCTGGCGTGGAGTGGTCGCTCGAGGATTTCCAGCCGGCTTCCGAAGGCACGCCGGTGATTGCCGATCTGCTCCCGGGCGGGCGCTACACCGCGGTGGAATTGTTCGCTGCGGGCGGCAGCGCGCGCGTCGCGCAGGAACTCATCGCGGCCGGCCTCCTGGTCGACACGCCGACCGTGACCGGTCGCTGCCTGTTCGCCGAAGCCGCAGCCGCGCCGCGCGTCGCCAATCAGAAAGTCGTTCATCCGCCCAGCGCGCCGCTCAAGCCACGCGGTGGTTACTCGATCCTCTACGGCAATCTCGCGCCCGATGGCTGCATCCTCAAGCTCGCGGGCAAGGGCGCCACGCACTTCGAAGGCACGGCGCGCGTGTTCGAAAGCGAGGAAGCCGCCTTCGCCGCAGTGCAGGACGGCTTTATCGGCAAGGGCGAGGTGGTCGTGATCCGCAACGAAGGCCCGGCCGGCGGCCCCGGCATGCGCGAGATGCTCGGCGTCACCGCCGCGCTGATCGGGCGCGGTCTCGGTGATGACGTCGCCCTCATCACCGATGGCCGCTTCTCGGGCGCAACCCACGGTTTCATGGTCGGCCACATCGCGCCCGAAGCCGCGCGTGGCGGGCCGATTGCCTTGCTCGTCGACGGCGATCGCATCCGCATCGACGCCGACACGCGGCAGATCAGCACCGACGCCGATCTCGTCGCGCGTCGCAAACACTGGCAGGCGCCCGCACCCAAGGTCGTGCGCGGCGCACTCGCCAAGTTCGCGCTGCTGGTCGGCTCGGCCTCCGATGGCGCGATCACCCAGCCGGTATTCGACACCCCCGTTTCTTCCACCCCACGTTCTGGAGTTCCCGCATGAGTCAGGTCAATGCCTTGTCTTCTTCCCGCATCGCCGTGCTTGGTTACGGCAGTCAGGGCCGCGCGCACGCGCTCAATCTCGCCGAGTCGGGCCTGGATGTCGTGGTCGGCGTGCGCAAGGACGGTCCCTCGTGGCAGCGCGCACAGGCCGATGGCCTCAAGGTTGCCGAGCCTGCGGCCGCAGTGCGCGATGCCGATCTGGTCGCCGTGCTCACGCCCGACATGGTGCAGCCCGCGCTGTATCGCGAGGCGATCGAACCCAACCTCAAGCCGGGCGCGGTGCTGCTGTTCGCGCATGGTTTCAACGTGCACTTCAAGCAGATCAGCCCGCGCAGCGACATCGACGTGGTGCTGGTTGCGCCCAAGGGGCCGGGCGCGCTGGTGCGCAGCGAATACGAGCGTGGACGCGGCGTGCCCTGCCTGTACGCCGTGCATCAGGATGCCAGCGGTCACGCCGAACAACGCGCACGCGCCTACGCCGACGGCATCGGCGGCGGCCGCGCGCTGCTGATCAAGACCGACTTCCGCGAGGAAACTGAAACCGACCTGTTCGGCGAGCAGGCCGTGTTGTGCGGTGGCGCCAGCGAACTGGTGACCAAGGGTTTCGAGACGCTGGTCGAAGCCGGATACCAACCCGAGATCGCCTATTACGAGGTGATGCACGAGCTCAAGCTGATCGTCGACCTGTTCTACGAAGGCGGCCTCGCACGCATGTTGCAGTTCGTCTCCGAGACCGCGCAGTACGGCGATTACGTGAGCGGCCCGCGCGTGGTCGATGCCGGCGTCAAGGCGCGCATGAAGGAGGTGCTGCGCGACATCCAGGACGGCACGTTTGCGCGCAATTGGACGGCCGAATACGCCGCCGGCCTGCCCAACTACCAGCGCCTCAAGCAGGCCGATCTGGATCACCCGATCGAACAGGTCGGCCAGAAGCTGCGCGCGCGCATGGCCTGGCTGCAGCCGGAGAAATCCGGCGCCGGTTCGGTGTCGCTCAAGAAAGCCGGCTGAAGCAAGCGCCGCAGCCAGACCCTCACGTTCACCACCGGAGAATCCGCATGAAACGTTTCCACATCGCCATCGCCGTCGCCGACGTCGATGCCTCCATCGCCGACTACAGCAAGCGCCTGGGCCAGCCGCCGCAGGCGGTGGTGCTCGACACCTATGCCATGTGGCGCACCAACCAGCTCAATCTGTCGGTGCGCCACGATCCCGCGCACGCCGGCCAGATCCTCCAGATCGGTTTCGAGGATGACGCGGCGACAGGATTTGCCAGCGACACCGACATCAACGGCATCGAGTGGCAGCGTTTCTCCACGCTCGAACAGGACCTGCAGATCATCGCCCGCTTCGGCGTGCCGGTGCATCCGGCCGAACCGCGCGAACTGATCCGCAACTGAGCCGCAGCCGAGGAGTCAACGTGAACCTGCCCCTGCCAACCGCAGTCCCATCGCCGGCGCCGGAGGCGCCGCATCCGCGCGCCGGCGAACATCTCAGCGGCGCCGACATCATCGTGCAGATCCTCGTCGACGAAGGTTGCGAGGTGCTGTTCGGCTATTCGGGCGGCGCGATCCTGCCGGTCTACGACGCGATCTTTCGCCACAACGCGCAGCATCTGCGCGCCGACGGCAGCGAACCGATGCCGCTGATCGTGCCTGCCAACGAACAGGGCGCGGGCTTCATGGCGGCCGGCCATGCGCGCGCCTCGGGCAAGGTCGGCGTCGCGGTGGTGACTTCGGGCCCGGGCGCGACCAACCTCGTCACGCCGATCCGCGATGCGATGGCCGACTCGGTGCCGATGCTGGCGATCTGCGGTCAGGTGCCGACTGCGGTGCTGGGCAGCGATGCGTTCCAGGAGGCACCGGTGGCCAACATCATGGCTTCCTGCGCCAAGCATGTGTTCCTGGTCACCGAGCCCGAACAACTCGAAGCGACCCTGCGCACCGCCTTCGAGATCGCGCGCAGCGGACGCCCCGGCCCGGTGGTGGTCGACATTCCCAAGGATGTGCAGAACGCAATGCTGGCGTTCGACGGCGCCTGCCGGCTGCCGATTCCCGGCTATCGCGCACGCTTGCGCGCGACCGCGCAGTCACAGCTCGGCGAAGATGCCTGCGCGCGCTTCTTCAACGCGCTCGCGCAGGCGCGGCGACCGCTGATCTATGCCGGTGGCGGCGTGATCGCTGCGGACGCCAGTGCGGCCCTGCATGAATTTGCCACCACGTTCGGCATTCCGGTGACAACCACGCTGATGGGTCTGGGCGGATTCGACACCACCCATCCGCTGGCGCTGCACATGCTCGGCATGCATGGCACCGCGTATGCGAATTACGCGGTCGAGGATTGCGATTTCCTGATCGCGCTCGGCGCGCGCTTCGATGATCGCGTCGCCGGCGTGCCGGCGCGCTTCGCTCCGCGGGCGCAGTTCATCGCCCAGATCGACATCGATGCGGCCGAGGTCGGCAAGGTCAAGGCGGTCGACTGGCATCACGTCGGGCCGCTGCGCGCGGCGCTCGAACGCCTGCTGCGCCACGGCCGCGCGCGCGCCGCGCAGCCCGATTTCAGTGCATGGCATGCGCATCTGGCGCAGCTCAAGCGCGCGCATGCGCTCGACTACGACCGCGACAGCGTCTTGATCCAGCCGCAAGCGGTGATCGAGGCGATCAACCGGCACACGCGCGGCCGCGCGATCATCAGCACCGGCGTCGGCCAGCACCAGATGTGGGCGGCGCAATATTTCGATTTCCGTGCGCCGCGCCACTGGCTCACCTCGGGCTCGATGGGCACGATGGGCTTCGGCCTGCCGGCCGCGATCGGGGCGCAGTTCGCGCGGCCCGATGCGCTGGTGATCGACATCGATGGCGACGGCAGCATCCGCATGAACCTCGGCGAGCTGGAGACGGTGACCAGCTACGGCCTGCCGCTCAAGATCGTCGTGCTCAACAACGTCGGCGACGGCATGGTGCGGCAGTGGCAGAAGCTGTTTTTCGATGGCCGCTTCAGCGCCACCGATCGCAGTCTGCGGCGCAAGGATTTCGTGATGGCGGCGCAAGCCGACGGCTTCGGCTGGGTGCGCCGACTCGAGCGCAAGGAAGACCTCGAAACGGTGATCGCCGAGTTCCTCGCCCACCCCGGTGCGGCCTTCCTCGAAGTGATGATCGATCCCGATGCCGGCGTCTATCCGATGGTCGGGCCGGGCAAGTCCTACGCGCAGATGATCACCGGCCCGTTCATTGCCGAGCGCGGCGAGAGCGCGATCGCGCCCGCGCAAACCGCCGACATGTTCTGAACCGACCTCGCGCAGCGACCCACGTGGAGACGACCATGAAACACACCTTGTTCATCCTGTTGCAGAACGAATCGGGCGCGCTGCTGCGCGTGGCCGGGCTGTTCGCCGCGCGCCACTGCAACATCGACACGCTCACCGTCGCCACCACCCACGATCCGGCCATTTCCCAGCTCACGCTCGTCATGCACGGCAGCACGGCGCTGCTTGAACAGGTGGTGCGGCAGACGCGCAAGCTGGTCGACGTGCTCGACGTCAACACGCTGTCACTGGTCGGCACCGAGCAGCGGCTCCTCGCCCTGGCGAGCAGCGCGTGAACGCCTGCATGAACCCGGTCGCCGATGAACTTGACTCGCTGGAAACGGTGCTGCTGCGGCGCGCGCTCGACGCGGGCGTCTACGAAGTCGCGCGGCAAACACCGCTTGAGGAAGCGCCGCTGCTGTCGACGCGCTGCGGCGCGCGCGTGCTGCTCAAGCGCGAGGACCAGCAGCCGGCGTTCTCGTTCAAGCTGCGCGGCGCATGGAGCCGCATGCAGCGGCTGGATGCGCTGCAGCGCGCGCGCGGCGTGATCGCGGCATCGGCAGGCAATCATGCGCAGGGCGTGGCACTGGCCGCGGCCAGGCTCGGCGTGCGCGCGACGATCGTGATGCCGGTGACCGCGCCGCAAGTGAAGATCGATGCGGTGCGCCGCATCGGCGGCAAGCATGTCGAGATCGTGCTGGCTGGCGATTCCTACAGCGATGCGCAGGCGCATGCGCTGCGCCTGCAGGCCGAGCGCGGCCTCGAGTTCGTGCATCCCTTCGATGATCTCGACGTGATCGCCGGACAGGCCACCGTCGCACTCGAATTGATCGAACAGGCACCGACCGACCTGCACGCGCTGTTCGTGCCCATCGGCGGTGGCGGTCTGGCTGCGGGTGTCGCCAGCGTGATCAAGCAGGAACGCCCGCTGTGGCGCGTGTTCGGCGTGCAGGCCTGCGATGCCGACGCGATGGCGCGCTCGCTCGAAGCCGGCGAGCGCATCGCGCTCGACGAGGTCGGCCTGTTTGCCGACGGCACCGCGGTCAAGCGCGCCGGCGCGCTCACCTTCGAATTGTGCCAGCGTCATCTCGACGGCATCGTGCGCGTGGATGCCGACGCGATCTGTGCGGCGATCCGCGATGTCTACGAAGTCGACCGCAGCGTACCCGAACCAGCCGGCGCGCTCGCGCTGGCCGGACTCAAGCAGTACGCGGCCACGCATGCATCGACGGGTCCGCTCGCGGCGATCGTGTCGGGCGCCAACATGAATTTCGATCGCCTGCGCTTCGTCGCCGAGCGCGCCGAGGTCGGCGAACAGCGCGAGGCGATCTTCGCGGTGACGATACCCGAGGAGCGCGGCAGCTTTCGCCGCTTCTGCGCTGCGCTGGGTCGCCACGACATCACCGAATTCAACTATCGCATCGGCGATGCGCGCCGCGCGCACATCTTCGTGGGCATCCGCATCGCCGCGCGCGAGGATCGCGAGCGGCTCGCGCTGCGCTTCATCGAGCAGCGCTTCGACGTGCTCGATCTCACCGACGACGAACTGTCCAAGCAGCACCTGCGCCACATGGTCGGCGGTCGCTCGCCACTGGCGCGCAACGAACGCCTGTACCGTTTCGAGTTTCCGGAACGCCCCGGCGCGCTGCCCGAGTTCCTCGCGCAATTGCATCCGGACTGGAACATCAGCCTGTTCCACTACCGCAACCACGGCGCCGACCACGGCCGCATCCTCGTCGGCATCCAGGTGCCCGATGCCGAGTTGCCACTGTGGCAGGACTGCCTCGCACGACTGGGCTTTGCGCACTGCGACGAAAGCGACAATCCGGCCTATCGCCTGCTGTTACGTGCCTGAACCCGGCCAAGGCGCGCGCAAGCGCTATTGGCTGCCCTCGACCGGCGGCGTACGGCCAAGTTGCGGCCAGTCCGGATCCGCCGTGGTATCGCGCGAATCGCGCGGTACGGCCAGTTCGGCGCCATGCACCACGAACCAGACGTTTTCGGCGATGTTGGTGACATGGTCGCCGATGCGTTCGATGTTCTTGGCCATGAACAACAGGTGCGTGCAGGGCGTGATCGCGCGCGGATCCTCCATCATGTAGGTGAGCAGCTCGCGGAACAGCGCGGTGTAGGCCTCATCCAGGCGTGCATCGTCCTGCCACACCTTGAAGGCGCGTTCGGCATCCATGCTGCGGTAGGCGGCCAGCACTTCGGCCAGACCGGCGCCGGCGAGATCGGCAAGCCGGCGCAAGCCGAGCGCGGGGGCGACCGGCGCGGCCAGTGCGAGGGCGATCGCTCGCTTGGCCACGTTGGCTGCGTAATCGCCGATGCGCTCGATGTCCGCGGCGATGCGCAGGGCGGCGAACACCGCGCGCAGATCGCGCGCCATCGGTGCGCGCAGCGCCAGCAGTCGCACCACGTCCTGGCTGATCGCATGCTCCATCGCGTCGATGGTGCCGTCGTTGTCGACGATGTGGCGGGCCGCGCGGTCATCGCGGCGCTCGACCACGTCGACGGCGGCCAGCAGTTGCCTGCCGGCGAGTTCACCCATGCCGATGATTTCGCTGGTCAGGCGGGCAAGTTCGGTGTCGTAGCTCTTGATGATGTGATCGATCATTGGATGGGATCCATGCGGCTCGTGGCGGGGTTCAACCGTAACGTCCGGTGATGTAGTCCTCGGTCTGCTTGCGCGCAGGCGCGGTGAAGATCTTTTCGGTCGCATCGACTTCGATCAGCTCACCCAGGTACATGAAGGCCGTGCGATCGGAGATGCGCGCCGCCTGCTGCATGTTGTGGGTGACGATGACGATGGTGAACTCGCTCTTGAGTTCCTCGATCAGTTGCTCGATGCGACCGGTGGCGATCGGATCGAGCGCCGAGGTGGGTTCGTCGAGCAGCAACACCTCGGGCCTGAGCGCGATGCAGCGCGCGATGCACAGACGTTGCTGCTGGCCACCGGACAGGCCGAGCGCGCTGCCCTTGAGCTTGTCCTTGACTTCGTCCCACAGCGCGGCCGAGCGCAAGGCCTCCTCGACACGCCGCTCGAGATCGGACCGACCCAGGCGCTCGTGGTGACGGATGGCCCAGGCGACATTCTCGAAGATCGTCATCGGGAACGGCACCGGCTTCTGGAACACCATGCCGACCTTGCTGCGCAGGCGGTTGAGGCTGTAGCGCGGGTCGAGGATGTTCTCGCCGTCCAGCAGCACCTGGCCGCTTGCGCGCAAGCCCGGATGCATCGCGTAAATGCGGTTGAACACGCGCAGCAGGGTCGACTTGCCGCACCCTGACGGGCCGATGATGGCGGTGACCTGGCGCGCCGGAATGTCGAGCGTGATGTTCTTGAGCGCGTGATGGCCGTGGTAGTGAAAATCCAGGCCCCGCACTTCGATGTGATTGCGTGGAGCGAGGGTGTCGGCGGTGTGCAGGGCGGCGGCAAGTTCAGTCATGGCGGATGTGTCCACGGACGAGGAACCAACGCGCCAGCAGACCGAGCGCGAGCACGAACAAGGTGATCATCAGCGCGCCGGCCCAGGCGATGGCGTGCATCGCCGGATTGGGGTCGTTGGTGTACTGGTAGATGATGGTTGGCAGGCTGGCCATCTTTTCGAGCGGGCCGAACGCCATGTAGTTGTTGCCGAAGGCGGTAAACAGCAGCGGCGCGGTCTCGCCCGCCACGCGCGCCAAGGCCAGCAGGATTCCGGTGAGAATGCCCGAGCCGGCGGCGCGCAGCAGCACCTGACTGGTGAGCTTCCATTGCGGCACGCCGAGCGAAAGCGCCGCCTCGCGCAGGGTCATCGGCTGCAGGCGCAGCATTTCGTCGGTGGTGCGCACGATCACCGGCAAGGCAATCAGGGCAAGGGCGAGCGCGCCGGCGAAGGCCGAAAAACTGACCGCGCCATTGCTCCACGCGGTCATCGGCAGCACCACCACCACATAGACGAACAGGCCCAGCACGATCGATGGCGCCGAGAGCAGGATGTCATTCATGAAGCGAATCAAGGCGCCCAGCCGCGAATGCGCGGCGTACTCGGCGAGCCAAGCACCCGCCATCACGCCGATCGGCGCGGCAAACAGGATCGCCATGAAATTGATGATCCCGCTGCCGACGATGGCGTTGGCCAGGCCGCCGTCTTCGCCGTGGGCGGAGATGCGCGTGAACAGCGGCACGCCGATCGCGGAGATGCCGCGACTGAGCGTGGTCCACAGGATCCAACCGAGGAAGCCAAGTCCGAGCGCGGTGGAGGCGGCGGCGAATGTGATTGCGGCGCCATTGCCGAGGGCGCGGCGACGGTACAGGCCGTTCATGCCGTGCCCTCGCGCCGGGCCAGGCGACGCAACATCACGCGTGCGATCAACAAGACGAAGAAGGTCACCACGAACAACAGGAATCCCAGCGCCAGCAGGGCCGAACGATGATTGCCCACCGCTTCGTTGAATTCGTTGGCGATCGAGGACGAGATCGAGGTGCCCGGCATGAGCAACGAGGCTTGAATGTCGTAGGCATTGCCGAGCACGAAGGTCACTGCCATCGTTTCGCCCAAGGCGCGCCCGAGACCGAGGAAGATGCCGCCAATCACCGCCGATCGCGTGGCGGGCAGCACGATGTGCCAGACCACCTCCCAGGTGGTTGCGCCGAGCGCGCGCGCCGATTCCTTGAGACGACCGGGCACGGCAAGAAACACCTCGCGCATCACCGCGGCGATGAAGGGCACGATCATCACTGCGAGCACGATGCCGGCGGTGAGGATGCCCAGGCCAAGCGGCGGGCCGGAGAACAGTGCGCCCAGCAGCGGCAGTTCGCCGAGTACGGCCGTGAGCGCGGGTTGCACCTGTTCGGCCATGAACGGCACGAACACGAACAGGCCCCACATGCCGTAGATGATCGAGGGAATCGCGGCCAGCAGTTCGATCGCCGCGCTGAACCAGGCGCGCATCCACTCGGGCGCGATCTCGGTGAGAAAGAGGGCAATGCCGAACGCGACCGGCACCGCCAGCACGATCGCGATGATCGAGGTCAGCACGGTGCCGAAGATCGGTGCCAGCGCCCCGTAGCGATCGTCGACAGGGTTCCATTCGCTGCTGGCGAGAAAGCGCAGACCTTCGCCGAACAGGACCTCGCGCCCGCCCCACAAGGTCGACAGGGCCGCCCCGAGCAGGACCGCAAGCACCAGCAAGGCCGAAGCCTTGAGGGCACGGGCAAACCAGCGATCACGCCGCGCGTCGCGCTCGGCGCGGCGTGTCGCCGGTGCGGGCGTCGCAATCACCATCGTCGAAGAGCTGGCTGACGTCATCCGGGTTTGCTCTTGTCGTCGGGTGGATGCGAACCGCTCCGCCCGGTCGTGGGCGGAAGCGGTCGCATGGCGCACTCAGTGCTTGAACTCGCTCGCCCAGTACGCCTCGACGCGCTGCACCAGCGGTACCGGCAGGGCGACGTAGTCCAGCGCCTCGGCCTGCGCCTGCCCCTTGTTGAGGGCGTAGCGGAAGAAGTCGATCGCCAGCCGCTTGCGCTCGGAATCGCCTGCCTTCTTGGGCAGGATGATCCAGGTGGTTGCGGTGATCGGCCACGCGCCACTGCCCGGCGCATTGGTCATGACCAGATTGAAGTCCCTGGCGCTCGCCCAGTCGGCGGTTGCGGCTGCGGCCTGGAAGCTCTCGCGGCCAGGGCGCACCACTTCACCGGCGGCGTTTTTCAACGTGGCATGACCGAGATTGTTCTTGGCCGCGTAGGCGTATTCGACATAGCCGATCGCGCCCTTGATGCGGCCGACATAGGCCGCCACGCCATCATTGCCCTTGCCGCCGACGCCGACCGGCCAATCGACCGCCGTGCCCTCGCCGACCTTGGTCTTCCATTCCGGGCTTACCTTCGAAAGATAGTTGGTGAAGTTGAACGAGGTTCCCGAACCGTCGGAGCGGTGCACCACCGTGATCTTGCTGTCGGGGAGTTTCAGGCCGGGGTTGAGGCTGGCAATCGCAGCGTCGTTCCAGTTCTGGATCTGGCCAAGAAAGATGCCGGCAAGCGTCGGGCCGTCGAGCATGAGAGCGCCCGGCGCGATGCCTTCGAGCGTGTAGACGGGTACGATGCCGCCGATCACGCTCGGGAACTGACCGAGACTGGACTGGGCAAGCTCGTCGGCCGAGAGTGGTTTGTCGGTGGCGCCGAAATCGACCGTTCCGGCCTTGATCTGGGCGATGCCGCCGCCCGAACCGATGGCCTGGTAATTGATGCGGTGACCGCTGCCCTGTGCATAGGCGGTCGACCATTTCGAGAGGATGGGCTGGACGAAGCTCGAGCCGGCGCCGCTGATTTCGGTGGCGGCAGCGGCGAAGCTCAGGGTCGTTGCAGCGAGGGTGGCGAAGATGCGGGCTGGCAAGCGTGTGGACACGGTGGACTCCTGACTGCCTGGGACGGCGATGGAAGGTCCGCGCATTCAAGTCAATGCAGGTTGCAGCGTCGTGATGGCCATGTTGCGGTTTCATGACAGCGCCCATCGCTGCGGCCATCACGAATCTGCAGTGCAAATTGCATGATCCTGTCATCTTGCGTGGTCAATCTTGTCGGCAAAGGTTGGCTGATCGCGCGGCATGGTGTCGCCACGCCGCCCACATCGGAGCCCAACATGCATTCCACGCCTCTTCGCGCCGCGTCGATTGCGGCGATCGTCCTTGCCCTGGCCAGTCCCGTGGCCAGCGCCGATGCCGGCAAGACCCGCATCGGCGGCAGGATGTTCTTCGATCTGAGTTCGCTCGAAGAACGCTACAACGACACCGGCAAGACCGACGCCAGCAGCTTCGCGCTCGACGTCAAACGCTTCTATGTCGACATCGCCCACGCGCTCGATTCCACCTGGAAACTTCAGCTCACCACCGACTTCACCTGGTCGAGCAGCGATGGCGAGACGCAGCTTTTCGTCAAGAAGGCGTACCTCGAGGGCAAGTTTTCCAAGGCGGCGGTGCTGCGTGTGGGCTCAGCCGACATGCCGTGGATTTCGTTCGTCGACAAGGCGCAAGGTTTTCGCTACATCGAGAAGTCGGTGGTCGACCGCACCAAGTTCGGCAACTCCGCCGACTGGGGCGTCCACCTGGGCGGCAAACTCGGCGCCGGACAGCAATTCGACTACGCCGTGGCGATGGTCAACGGTGCCGGATACAAGGATCCGGGCCGCAGCAAGAGCGTCGATTTCGAGGGGCGCATCGCCTACCTGCCCAGCAGCAGGATCATGCTTGCCCTTGGCGCATACTCGGGCCGGCGCGGGAAGGATCTCGAATCCAGTCCTGCCATCCACACGACCCAACGCGTGAGCGCGATGGCCGCATACGTTTCGGATCGCACCCGCGCCGGCATCGAGTACTTCAAGTCCGACAACTGGAACGAGGTCAACAAGCCGACAGGCGACCACGCCAAGGGTTGGTCGGTGTGGGCGAGTCAGGCGCTGGGTGAGCAGTTCACGCTCACCGCGCGCGTCGACCGCACCACGCCCAGCCACGTGCGCGATCCGCGCAGCGCCGAGCGTTATGCGCATCTGGGCCTGGAGTACAGCCTGCGCGACAACCTCGATCTGGCATTGGTGTGGAAGAACGGTGCGACCGACAGCAGCGCCAGCCGCGACGGCATTGCCTACACCCGACATCGCCGCGGCAACGAGGTCGGCATCTGGGGTCAGGTGTCGTTCTGAGCCGATGGCCGAACGCGAGGTTTGTCATCATGCGGTCATGTTGGCACGCTGCAATAATGGCCCACGCTGGCCTTGACCGAACCGACCGTGCACAAACACATCCTCATCGTTGAAGACGAACCATCGATCCGTGACATGGTCGCGTTCGCATTGCGCAAGGACGGCATGCATTGTGCGCTCGCGGGCGATGCCCGCGAGGCCGAGCTGGCGATTGCCGACCGCATTCCCGACCTCATCCTGCTCGACTGGATGCTGCCCGGTACCAGCGGCCTGGATTTCGCCCGCCGCCTGCGTCGGGCCCGACCCACGATGGAGATCCCCATCATCATGCTGACCGCGCGCGGCGAAGAGATGGATCGGGTCAACGGACTCGATGCGGGCGTCGACGACTACGTGGTCAAACCGTTTTCCGCGCGCGAGCTGATCGCGCGGATCAAGGCCGTGTTGCGTCGCAGCCAGGGCGATGATGGTTCGGGCACGATCAACATCGGCGATCTGCGCATCGACAGTGCCGCACACCGCGTGTTCGCGGGCGAGCAGGCGGTCTCGATCGGACCCACCGAATACCGCTTGCTGCACTTCTTCATGAGTCACCCGGAACGGGTCTACTCGCGCGCGCAACTGCTCGACCATGTCTGGGGCGGCAGCGTCTACGTCGAAGAGCGCACCATCGACGTGCACATCCGCCGCTTGCGCAAGACCCTCGAGCCTTCGGGGCTCGACGGGATGGTGCAGACCGTGCGCGGCAGCGGCTATCGCTTTTCCGCGAACCCGTGACGCGCGTGCGCCAGCAAGCCCAATCCGAAAGCGTCCGCTGGCTGGCCGAGTTGCGGCGCAGCGCCGACGCACTGCCCGATGCAAGCGTGCTGGTCGATCAACGCGGCCGCATTCGCTGGTTCAATCACACCGCCGGCAGCCTGCTCGGATTGTTTCGCCCGCAGGATCGCGGACACGAGCTCGGCGCGCGATTTGCCGGCACGGAGTTGGGGGCATGGCTGCGGCACGGCGGCATGGGCCCGGTGACCGACATCGCCTCGCCACTGCCGGAGGGCCCCCGCTTGGGCGTGATGTTGATCCCGGTCGGGCGGCGCGCGCGCATCCTGCTCGCGCGCGATGTCAGTGCGATCAGTCGCCTCGAGCAAATGCGGCGTGATTTCGTCGCCAATGTCTCGCACGAGCTGCGCACGCCGCTGACGGTGATTCACGGCTATCTCGAACTGCTCGACCCAAATGACGTGCCCGCCTTGGCGCCGGTGCTGGACGAGATGCGCACGCAATCGCGGCGCATGGGGCAAATCGTCGAGGACCTGCTGACGCTGTCGCGGCTGGAAGCCCAGCAAACCGCAGTCGACGACCGTGTGGCGATGGCGCCGATGCTGGCGAGTCTGTTGCGCGAAGCGGAGGCCTTGAGCCAGAGCCGTCACCGGGTCGAGCTCGTGCGCGAATCCCGCGCCGACCTGATCGGCTCCAGCCGCGACCTGCACAGTGCGTTTTCCAACCTCGTCAGCAATGCGGTGCGCTACACGCCCACCGGCGGTTCGATCCGCATCAGCTGGCGTGATGTCGGCGAGGGCGCCGTGTACGCGGTCGAGGACAGCGGCTACGGCATTCCCGCAGATCACATCTCGCGCCTGACCGAGCGCTTCTACCGCGTTTCCTCCAGTCGCTCGCGCGCCACGGGCGGCACGGGCCTGGGCCTGTCGATCGTCAAGCACGTGCTGAGCCTGCATCAGGCCGAATTGCACATCGAGAGCCGTCCCGGCAAGGGCTCGACCTTCAGCTGCGAGTTCCCGGCGGCGCGGATCCAGCGGACGGCGACCTGATTGCCCTGCCGCGGTCTTCGGCGCAGGCGGCGCGAGCCGGGCCACGCTGCGGGAACGACGGCAATGCGTGTTCCCGCAACGGCGCCGAGGCTTCAGATCGCGTAGTACATCTGGTACTCGAGCGGATGGGTCGCGGCGCGAAAGCGCGTGACCTCGGCCATCTTGACCTCGATGTAGGCGTCGATGAAGTCGTCGGAGAACACGCCGCCGGCCTTGAGGAAGCCGCGGTCCTTGTCGAGCGCCTCGATCGCCTGATCGAGCGAGTGGCACACGGTCGGGATGTTCTTCTCCTCTTCCGGCGGCAGGTCGTAGAGATCCTTGTCGGACGGCGCACCCGGATCGATCTTGTTCAGGATGCCGTCGAGGCCGGCCATCATCAGCGCGGCGAAGGTGAGATAGCCGCTGTTGACCGGATCGGGGAAACGCACCTCGATGCGGCGCGCCTTGGGGCTGTGCACGAAGGGAATGCGGCAGCTTGCCGAACGGTTGCGCGCCGAATAGGCCAGCAGCACCGGCGCCTCGAAACCGGGTACCAGGCGCTTGTAGCTGTTGGTGCTGGCGTTGGCGAAGGCATTGATCGCGCGCGCATGCTTGAAGATGCCGCCGATGTAATGCAGCGCAGTTTGCGACAGGCCGCCGTAAAGATCGCCCGCAAACAGGTTCTGGCCGCCCTTGGCGAGTGACTGGTGCACGTGCATGCCCGAACCGTTGTCGCCGACGATCGGCTTGGGCATGAAGGTCACGGTCTTGCCGAACTGATGGGCGACGTTCTTGATCACGTACTTCATCGCGATCAGTTCGTCGGCCTTGCGCACCAGTGAATTGAAGCGCGTGCCGATTTCGCACTGGCCGGCGTTGGCGACCTCGTGGTGATGCACTTCGACCACCTGGCCGATCTGTTCGAGCACCTTGCACATGTGGCTGCGCAGGTCCTGGAAGGAATCCACCGGCGGCACCGGGAAGTAGCCGCCCTTGACCCCGCCACGATGGCCGTGATTTTCACCATCGAAGGATTTGTGCGTGGACCACGCGGCTTCTTCCGAACCGATCTGGTAGGCGACATGGCCCATGTCGTTGCGGTAGCGCACCGAATCGAAGATGAAGAACTCCGGCTCCGGGCCGAAGAACGCGGTGTCGGCGATGCCGGTCGACTTGAGGTAACTCTCGGCGCGCTTGGCGATCGAGCGCGGATCGCGCGCATAGGCCTGCATCGTGCTCGGCTCGAGCACGTCGCACTGGATCACCAGGGTCTTGTCGCTCATGAACGGATCGACGAACGAGGCCGTCGGATCGGGCAGCAACACCATGTCCGATTCATTGATGCCCTTCCAGCCGGTGATCGAGGAACCGTCGAACATCTTGCCGTCCTCGAACAGCGATTCATCGACGCTGTGCGCGGGATAGGTCACGTGATGCTCCTTGCCAAGCATGTCGGCAAAGCGCAGGTCGATGAATTCGATTTCTTCGTCCTTGATCTTGTTGAGCAGGGCGGCGGCAGTGGTCATCGTGGACATCCGTTGCGTGGCTAAGGGCGCGGTTATCAGAGCAAGCCGCGTGCCAAGCCCCACGTTGCCGGCAGACCGCGATGGAATGCGCCCTGCGCGCCGGATGGTCAAGCGAAAGTTCGGCAATGGTGCGTCGTTTGCACCACTTTGGTGATTATCGATACAAGCCCGGCACGTCCGTGCCGTTCCGTAGAATGCGCGCTCCCCCTGCCGGAACCACGCCTTGTCCGACCTTGCTGCCACGCTCCTGCTCGGAATCATCGAAGGCGTCACCGAGTTCCTGCCGATTTCGAGCACTGGCCATCTGTTGATTGCCGAACGCTGGCTCGGCGCGCGCTCGGACCTGTTCAACGTCGCAATCCAGGCCGGCGCGATCCTCGCCGTGGTGCTGATCTACCGCGAGCGCCTGTGGCAACTGGCGACCGGCTTCGCGCGCGGCGAGAGCCGCGACTACGCACTCAAGCTGCTGGCCGCCTTCCTCATCACCGCGGCACTCGGCTTTGCGGCCACGCGACTGGGTTTCAAGTTGCCCGAAACCGTCGCACCGGTGGCCTGGGCGCTGATCATCGGTGGGGTGTGGATGCTGCTGGCCGAAGGCTTCGCCGCACGCTTGCCCGAGCGCAGCTCGATTTCCTGGCGCGTGGCAATCCTCGTCGGCCTCGCCCAAGTCGTGGCCGGCGTGTTCCCCGGCACCTCGCGCTCGGCGGCGACGATCTTCATCGCGATGCTCGCCGGGACCAACAACCGCGCCGCGGCGACCGAATTCGCATTCCTCGTCGGCATCCCGACGATGTTCGCAGCCAGCGGCTACGAGTTGCTCAAGTCATTGCGAGCGCATGGCACGGCGGGCGAAGACTGGAGTGCGCTCGCGCTCGCCTTCACGGTGTCACTGCTGACTGCCTTCATCACGGTGAAGTGGCTGCTCGGCTACATCCGCAGCCACCGCTTCATGCCCTTCGCGCTGTACCGCATCGCGCTGGGCGCGCTGCTGCTTCTGCTGCCCGGCGTGGCTTGATCAACCGCGCAGCGCAGGATTGAGCGTGTAGGTGCCGGTGAGGGTTGCCTGCGCGAGTTCGTGGCCGGCGATTGCCGCGCGCAATTGCGCCAGATCGAAACCCGCCACGAGGTCGAGTCGCTCGACATCGAGCGCATGCACGGTGAAACGGTAGCGGTGGACGATGCTGTCGTTCCATGGCGGACACGGCCCGTCATAGCCAAGGTAGTCGCCGCTCATCTCGGCATCACCGGCGAACCATCCCGTGTAGTCGTTGCGGCCCTGCACCGAACGCGCGGGGCCGGGCGGCGTGCGCTTGCCGCGCGCGACCACGCCATCGGCGCAGGCGCCCTGCGCCAGTTCGATGCAGTCTGCGGGAAGGTTCGCCATCAGCCAGTGCACGAACTCCACACGCGGCAGGGACGCCGGTACCGTGCGGCCCGCTTGATTGACGTCATCGCCGCGCGAGGGTACGTCGACGTCGATGCAGCTGAGCACGAAGGAGCGCGTGCCTGCGGGTACGCCACTCCAGGCCAGATGCGGACTGCGATTGGCCGCGAGCACGCAGGGCTCACCCGCCGGTCCCGGCTGGCCAAATGCACACACCGCGGGAATCGGCCGCCCATCGGCGAAATCGTTGCTGCGGATCTGCATGGTCACCTCCGACGGGTTTCAGCGTTCTTGCAGGCGCGCGAATGGCGCGGCGAGCACCTCACGATACGCCTGCCAATGATCTGCGGCGAAGCGGGTGCGCGGGCGGCCGGCGGCAAGCCGGCGTGACTGCGCGGAAAAATCCAGATGATCCAGACCGAGGAAGCGCGCGACTTCCTGTGCAGCCGAACCCTCCTGGAGCAAGTCCTCCGCGCGTACAGTCAGTCGGCGCGGATCATCAAGCTGCGCCCCGTAGGCGATATGACGTCGGGCACGCGCCAGCCAATCGGCCGCCGCGTTGGCATCGGTGCACGCAAATCCATTGACCCAGCCGAACGCGAGCCAATTGAGCAAGGCATCGCGCGGATCGGCATCCACGATCAAAAGGCGCGTGCCCGGCATCGCGCGACGCACCAGTGCGAGCAGATGCGCATCCCAGCGCGGCAGCCAGTCGACGAGGGTGCGGTCGATCGCCATGCCGCTGCGCGTGAGTGGCTGCAGGTAACGCTCGCGGATGCTTTCGCGCGCGGCATCATCGAGCTCACCACAATAGAACTGGAAGCGCGGATGGTTGAAGTCGTCCGCACGATCACGCGTCACCGCGCGCCCGCGCAACACCTGCAACGACGCCTGGTCAGCGAGCAGGGCCACCACCTGCTCGACGCCACTGCCCGGCGTGCCGAGCACGAGCACCGGCGCATGCGCCCAAGGCTTGCCCGCCGGTTCGGCCAGCGCGGCCGCCAGTTCCGGCCGCGGTTCGGCCAGCGGCGGCAGCGTTTGTTCGAGCCCTTGCTGCGCAGCGAGGAAGCAGCGCAGTGCGGCCTCGCCATCGCCGTCATGGTCATGGCATTGACCCAGCGCACGATCGCGCTGGCGCGCCTGCTCGTCGGTGAGCTTGGCCGCAGCGAGTACGGCCAGCGTCTGCGCAGCCGCGGCGAACTCCTGCTTGCGCAACTGCGCACGCGCAAGCACGAGGCGCGCATCGACATCCGCGGCATCGAGCGCGAGCGCCTGCATGGCATGATCGAGCGCGGCATCGAACAGGCCTTGTTGTTCCTTGAGCAAGGCCGCGCGCGCGTGACCCAGCGCAACCGCGGGTTTGCGGCGCACCAGCACGTCCCACTCGGCGCTCGCCTCGGCGTTGCGGCCGATGGCGGCGAGCACGTCGGCGCGGATCTCGCGGACCTCGTCGTCATCGGGCACCAGCGCGAGGTAGTCGGCAAAGGTCTGCGCGACTTCGTCGTTGCGACCGAGCGCGGCCAGCGCCACCGTGAGCATGCGCATCGGTGTCGGCTGACGCGGGTCGATTTCGATTGCGGCGCGGTAATGCGTGACCGCGTCTTCCATGCGGTTCTCGGCGCGCGCGACGTCGCCAAGGCCGGCATGGGCACGCAGTTCATAGCCGGGCACCGACAGCAAGTGCAGGTAATGCGCTTCGGCGGCGCGCGGCTGGCTTTCATGCATCAACACTTCGGCGAGCCAGGCGTGGGCCTCGTGCAAGCCCGGCGCCAGTTGCAGGCAGCGCTCGAGCGCCTGCCGCGCAAACGTGAGCAGGCCCTTGCGCGCAAAGGTCTGGCCGAGCAGGTACTGCGCCATCGCGTTGTTCGGGATCAGCTCGACCGCGCGCGTGAGGTAGCGCAGGGCCGCGTCCCAATCGCCACGCAAGACCATGAGATTGCCCAGCCCGACCAGCGCATGGCCGTCCTCGCCCGCGCGCAGCGCAATGCGGAAATGATTCTCGGCGCGCGCTTCCTCGCCACGGTTGAGCATGATCTGGCCGAGGCCGATGTGCGCGCCCAGCGCATTGGGATCGAGTTTGAGGGTCTGCTCGTAGCCACGCTCGGCCAGCTCGTGCTTGCCCGCGCGATAGCGCGCGACCGCGAGATTGAGATGCAGATCGGCGATGTCGGGCTTGGCCTGGACCGCGCGTTCGAAGCAGCCTTCGGCCTCGATCGCGTCATCGCGCATCAGGCGCACGACGCCGAGCATGAACACCGCATCGGTGTTGTCGGGTTCGCGCTCGAGCAGTGCGCGATAGCCTTGCTCGGCTTCGTCGAGTCGGCCCTGGCGTTGCAGTTCGAGGGATTGCGCAAGTGTCAGCATGGGGGAGGAATCCGAGCGATGAAGGCGGGACGCCGGCCTTGGCCAAGCGTGAGCCGGCCATTATGCCCGATCCGCGCCTTTGCCCGCAGAAAACCGCGGGATTGCGCGACTTCAGGCCTCGCCCAGCAGGCGCGGCAGGCGCGCGCGCACAAAGCCCTCGAAGAAGCTCGGCGCCAGCATGCCGGCGAGGAATCCGCAATGGCCGCCGTACGCGGTGATTGCCAGTTCCACCTGTTCGGGCAGGCGCAGGGCGCGGAAATCAGCGATCGGGATGATCGGATCATCGGCGGCGGCAAGGATCGTGGCCGGCACGCGCAACTGCGCAAGGCGGTCGCCGGCGATCGAATAGCCGTCGAGATAGGCCTCGAGCGAGCCGAAATCGGTATGCCGCAGCACCAGAGCGCGCGTGAGTCCGCGCAGGTCGAGCTTCAGGTCGGCGCGTGCGAACCATTCGACGTCCGGAAACGCCTGCCGCTTTCCGCGCAGGCTGCGCCGCCACTTGTGCAGGAAATAACGCTGGTAGAACCACGGCCCCTGCTCGAGTCCGAACAAGCCTGCCGCGGGGCTCACCACCGGACACACCGCGAGCACGCCGCTGAGGACATCCGCGGCACGCAAGCCGACCCGCAGCGCGAAATTGCCGCCCAGCGAAAATCCGAGCACGAGCAATGGCTGGCCGGCAAACTGCGCAGCCAGCGCCCGCACCGCGCCGACCACTTCGTCGATGCGGCAGGAATGGAACAAGCCGCGGTTGAGATGCTGGGTGCCACCGTGGTCGCGCAGATTGATGCGAACCACATCGCAACCTGCCGCGAGCAGGTGCGCGGCGGCGTCGATGAGGTAGGTTGATTGTGCGCTGCCTTCCCAGCCGTGGATCAACACGCACAGACCGCGCGCAACGGGTAGCGCCTGCTGGCGGGTGACGAATCCCTGCAGGCACACACCCGCTCCGCAGTCGATCGGCAGCTTCTGCGCAGCGCCTTCGACGCGTCGTCGCGCCTCGCGCAGCAGCCAGCGCCGCAATCCGGCCGAGGCCAGCACGGTCTGCACATGCGGATTGCGCAGCCAGCGTGGCGGGCGAAACTGCGCCGCATCCTGCGCGACACGGGTGGCCGGTGTCGATGGCACGGTCGCGTCAATCGTCAGTCATCTTGGTAGCCAAGGACGGCATTGATGCGCGCCCGACTTTCCTCGGCCATGCGCCGCCGCGCCTCGGGCGCGAGCGCGACCGGTTCGAGGAAATGGACTTCGGCGTCCATGCGCGGATTGCCGAGCAGACGCACGAGATTGGGGAAGAATTTTTCCTTGCGCGCGAACGGCACCGAAGGATCCTGCCGGCCATCGCGGCCATAGCGCAGCGCCACCGGCTGTACCGGTACTTCGGCATCGAGCGCAGTCTGGAAGATGCGCGCATGGAAGGTGCCCACGCGGCCGCCATGCCCGCTGCCGCCTTCGGGAAACACGCCCACCGGCTGACCTTCGCGCAAGCGCTGCACCACCACGCCCATCACCAGGTTGAGGGAATCGCCGTCACCGCGCCGATGGAAGATCGTGCCTGCCCTGGCCGCGAGCCAGCCGACGAAAGGCCAACGCTCGATCTCGCTCTTGGCGACGAAACTCAGCGCACGCTGGCTGTGCATGAGTTCGATATCGAGCCAGGAGATGTGATTGGCGACGAACAGCACGGCATCGGGCAATGGCTCGCCGAAGCTGCGAATGCGCATGCCGAAAATGCGGATGAGGCGCCCCGACCACCAGCGCACGAGGAACTTTTCGACCGTGGTCGAACCGATGCGCATGCGCCTGGCGAGCGGGTTGAACGCGCACAGCGTCAAGGGCACCGCGACGATGCCGTGGAAGAACAACTGCGGCACGCGCCAGGCGTAACGCAAGGGCCGCAGGCGATCGGTCGGCGCGGAGGCTTCGAGGGTTCGGGGTGGGCCGTGCATGACGCGCTATGGTAGCCCAAGGCCGTCGCCTCGCCGCGCCATTTGCCGCGCCATTCGCTACAGGTAGCGCGACTCGACGTAGTCGATTTCCCTGACCAGCTTGCGCGTGACATCGTCGGCGAGCCGGCCCGCGCGGGCGAGCGCGAACAGCTCGGCGCGCTCGCCGCGCAGGGCGGCCAGGCGCAGGCGCCGTTCGGCCTGATCGGCCTGGCGCAGGCGCTGCGCATCGACTTCGGTATCGTCGCCATCGAGCCGCCGCTGATAGATCGCGATCACGCGCGTGGCGGCAGCCGCTTCGATCTGCGCATCGGCGACGGCACCGTCATGCTCGCGGCGCACCTCTTCGATCGCGGTCAGCGCGGCCTTGGCAGCGAGCCGTCGCGCCAGATCTTCCTGGCGCCGGGCATGCGGTTCGGGCGGCACCTGCAAGCCGACCAGCAGCCGCGGCAGGCCGAAGCTCGCGGCCAGCAGCGAGAACACGATCACCGACATCGCGAGGAAGATCACCAGATCGCGATACGGAAACGGTCGGCCGTCGGCGAGCAACAAGGGCAGGGTCAGCACGCCGGCCAAGGTGATCGCACCGCGCACGCCGGTCAGCGACATTGCCAGCACCAGCCGCCATGAAGGACGCTGCTGCGTCTGGCCGCGTCGCCGCAGCAGCCAGGCATCCACATGCAGGGATCCCAAGGTCCACACCAGTCGCAAGGCGGCCAGCACCAGATTGAGCGCGAGCGCGAACAGCAGCAGTGTGTCCATGCCGAACTGCCCGCCGGTGGCAGCGCCCTCGCTGGCGCGATGCAGGATGCCCGGCAGCTGCTCGCCGAGCACGACGAAGGCAGTGCCATTGAGCGCGAATTGAACCGAGTCCCAAACCGCCGCGCGCTGCAGACGCGTGTTGGCGGGGGCGACGCCCGAGAGCTCGGCATAGCTCATCATCACGCCGGCCGCGACCGCGGCCAGAATGCCCGAAGCGCCCAGATGCTCGGCCGCGAGGTAGGCGCCAAACGGCGTGAGCAGGCTGCCGAGCACCGGCAGGCCCGCATCCTGTCCGAAACGCCGCGTGATCAGGCGATGCGAGCGGCTGATGCCCCAGGACACCGCCGTGCCGATCGCCACACCACCGAATGCAAGCCAGACGAAGCTCAACGAGGCCGACAGCAGCGAAAACTGGCCGGTGAGCGTTGCCGCGACAGCGAACCGGAAGCAGACCAGGCCCGAAGCATCATTGAGCAGGGATTCGCCTTCGAGGATGTGCAGCATGCGCCGCGGTATCGGTACGCGCGCGGAAATCGCCGCGACTGCGAGTGGATCGGTCGGCGACACGATCGCGGCCAGCGCGAAGGCGACCGACAGCGGCAACGCCGGGATCAGCCAATGCATGAACAGGCCGACGCCGAGCACGGTGAAGATGACCAGCCCAAACGCGAGCTGCAGGATCGGCCGCGCATCATGCAGCAAGCCATCCTTGGGAATGCGCCAGCCATCGAGGAACAGCAGCGGCGGCAGGAACAGCACGAAAAACAAATCCGGATCGAGCTGCACGCCGCGGCTCGAGAACGCCGCCACGCCGGCACCCAGCGCGATCTGCACCAGCGGCAGCGGCAAGGCGAACGGCAACACGCGCACGAGGTAGCCGCTGGCCAGCACCAGCAGCAACATCGTCAGCACGATTTCGATCGAATCCATCGGCAGGCAGTGGCGCAAGCGACACGGCGACGTTAGCGTGCGCCGGCCACTCGTCGCAATTGTTCAGGCCGCAGCGATGATGCGCCGGTGGCGATGACGGGGCGCAAGCGCGCTCAATCGCGCAGCCGCGCCTCGGCTTCGCCGAGGTCGTTCAGATGTTGCTCCCACCAACGTGCTTCGCCCACTTGCGGAAAGCCACGCGGGAATGCCGGATCATCCCAGCGCGCGGCGACCCAACCGGCCCAGTGCACCTGGCGCAGGATGCGCAGCGGCTCGACCAAGGCGAGTTCGGTGTAATCGAAGTCGCGGAACTGCGCATAGCCTTCGAGCAGGGCATCGAGTGCCCGCGGCGTCGGCGCCAGCATCCACAAGTCCTGCACGGCGGGCGCCATGCGTGCGTCGTCGAGATCGACGAAATGCGGCCCGTGATCGGTCCACAGCACGTTGCCGGCGTGGCAATCGCCATGCGCGCGCAGCAGGCGCGGCGGATGGGCGGCAAAGCGCGCCTCGATCATCAAGGCGAGCGTCTCGGTGCGTGCGTGATAGGCATCGCGGATCGATGGCGGCAACAAGTCCGACTGCAGCGATGCGCGCGCGGCCACGCGAATGAAGGTCTGCGCATCGATGGCGCCGCGCTGCGCAAAGCGATCGCGCGCACCGACCAGGTGGATGCGCGCAAGCAGGCGCCCCATCCAGGCCAGATGTTCGCTCGATTCGAGCTCGGGCGCGCGGCCACCGCGGCGCGGATACAGCGCGTAACGGAATCCGGCCAGCGTGCGCAGGCTTGCGCCATCGATCACCAGCGGCGCGACCGCCGGCAATTCCGCCTGCGCCAGTTCGAGCGCAAACGCGTGTTCCTCGGCGATCGCGGCATCGCTCCAGCGCGCAGGCCGATAGAACTTCACCACCAGCGGCGCGGCCGCATCGAGGCCGACCTGATAGACGCGATTTTCGTAACTGGGCAGTGCGAGCAGGCGTCCGTCGGTGCGAAAGCCCGCCGCCTCGACCGCATCGAGCACGAGCGCCGGCGTGAGCTGCGCGTAGGGTGTCGTCGAGGTCACGCTCACACGGCCTTGGGGCTTGCCCGTGGCACCACCGCGAGCGTGAGGCGCGAAATGCACACCAGTCGCCCACGCTCATCCTCGATGCGGATTTCCCACACCTGGGTGCTGCGACCGATGTGCAGCGCACGCGCCGTTCCAGTCACGCTTCCCGCGGTCACCGCACGCACATGGTTGGCGTTGATTTCGAGCCCGACCGCCATCTCGCTGCTGTCCAGGCACAGGTTGCCGGCGAGGCTGCCGAGCGATTCGGCCAATGCCACCGACGCGCCGCCATGCAAGAGTCCGAACGGCTGGCGCGTGCGCGCATCGACCGGCATCGTGCCGCGGATGAAATCCTCGCCGACCTCGGTCACCCACATGCCCAGGTGCTCGACCATGCAACCGCGATTCCAGCTGTTGATGCGCTCTAGATCGGTCGTCTGCTTCCACAAGGCCATGTTCGACTCGCTGCCGTTCAAAGCGGCCACTATAGCAACCGCGATCCGCAGGACCGGTCCGGTACCTGCCGCGACGAACCTCGTTCATGTTGCGCCGGATACGATGACCCAACCCGGCGGGAGACCATGCGATGTGGCTGCGAAGCTTGCTGACCCTGATCCTGCTTGGCGCGGCCGGAAATGCCTCGGCACTGCGTTGCGGCAACCGCCTGCTCAATGCCGGCGACAGTGACGTGCGCGTGCGTGCGGTCTGCGGCACGCCCTACTGGACCGATGCTTTCGTCGATACCGAAATCACTGGCGCCGGGCATGCACTCGAGCTGCAGCGTGATGTGCCGATCGACATCTGGTACTACAACTTCGGCCCGCGTCGCCTGCTGGTGCAACTGGTGTTTCGCGCCGGCGTGCTGGTGCGCGAGAACACGCTGGGTTACGGCGTGGAAACGATCGGCGACGACTGCAATCCGCAAATGCCCTACACCGGGATGAGCGTGGGCGAACTGGTTGCGCATTGCGGCGAACCGGCCACGCGCCGGGTATCCAGCGGCCATGTCGGTCGCCGGCCCGCGGCGGGCGTCGAACAGTGGCGGGCCTTGCGCGAGGAGGAATGGATCTACGACTTCGGCGCCGGCCACCTGCCCCGTCGCCTGCGTCTGCGCGACGGGCGCGTGGACACGATCGACCCATTGACGCGCTGAAGCCGCACGCGGGCCGACCAGCCCACTGTTCACGGCAAGGAGGCGCCACGGGTCGCAGCGAAGCAGCGTCGCGACCCGCGCACGGCGCGGTGTCTCAGGAGGAATGCGGCAGGCGCGGTACGCCGTGCTCGCTGCGTTCCTCGAAAGCGATCGGCTGGGTGTCGAGTGCGCGCGGCGCGCGCAGCGGGGCGAGGGTCTGCGTGGTCTGACCGCGTGCGCAGCGCAGCGCATTGGCGAACGCGGTTGCTGCGCCCGCCGGATCCTGCGCCGCGCGCCGCAATTCGCCGAGCGTTTCCCAGGCCGCCGCCGAAGGTGCGAGTGCGAGTGCGCGCTGCAACGATTCTTCGGCGCGCTCGTGCTGTCCCTGCCGCAGTTGCAGGCGACCAAGCGTGAGTTGCAGGGCAGCGCTGTTGGGTGCGAGTGCGAGCCAGCCCTCGGCCTGGCGCAGGCGGGCGGCGACCTCGGCGTCACCGAGATCGCCATAGATCGAAGCCAGACGCTCGCTCCACTGGCGGCGCTGCGCCGATTCGACCTCGTCCATCGCCGCCAGCACCTGACCCAGCGCGGCGCTGCGGCGCGCAAAGGCTTCGATGGTTTCCTCGCGCCGACGTTGTGCACGACTGGCGCGATTCCACAGCGCATTGAGGCTGGCGATGTCGGGCGCGGCGGCGAGCGCGGCGGCGAGCGCGCGCGTTTCCAGTTGCTCGAGCGTGCTCGCGGTCAGGGACTGGCTGCGCAGCAGGGCGGGCATGGCATCGAGTGCGACCTGGCTCTCGCCGAGTTCGAGTGCGCTGTCGATCAGCAGGCGTCGACCACGCAGGCACAGTGTGTCGGCGTCGGCATTCTTCTTGAGCAGGTCGAAGGCTTCGCGCTCGCGTCCTTCTTCGACGAGAAAGCGCGCGCGCAAGGCGGTCGCAGCGCGTGCGGCGCCGGCTTCGGCTTCATCGAGCGCCTGCCTGGCGCGCTCCTGCGCGCCTCGTTCGTGCGCGGCGCGCGCCAGCACCAGCAAGGCCGGCGTGCGGAATGCGGCATGCTGGGCGGCCTTGTCGAGATCGCGTTCGGCCTGCAGATAGTCGCCTTCGGCGAACGCGGTGAGACCGTTGGCCAAGCGTTCGCGACCACGCCGCTTGTGCGCGCGGCCCCAGGCACGAAACGGCCAGCGCAACAGACGCCAGGCCAGACCCGCGACCAGCCACGCCAGCAACAGGGCCGCGATCGCGACGACCACGCTGGTTTCGAGCGTGGTGCGTCCCAGACGCAGGTAGACGTAACCCGGATCGGCCGCGAGCCAATGCCAAGCGAGTGCGGCAGCCGCCGCGACGATCAACAGCACGAGTACCCAACGCCAGAGCTTCATGTGGCTTCTCCGGACGCAGGTTTTGCCGAGGGCGTTGGCGCAGCCGCGGGCGCGGGCGCCGACGACGCCGGTGCCGGCGCGAGTGGCTTGGGCTCGGCCAGCGCGCGCGTCGCCCGCAACGCGCGCAGTTCACGCAGGGCGCTGCCCAGTTCCGGCAACGCAGGCACGAGCGGCGCGGCGAGCAGACGGTCGATTTCAGCGAGCGCGGCCTGTACCGCTGCGCTCTGGCCATCGACCAGGGTGGCAATGCCATCGCGTGCGCGATGCAGGGCGGCCTGATATCGCTTCGGGTCGCCACCGAGCAGGGCTGCCTGCGCATCGCGCAGATCGAGGGCAATCACCGCGCGACTGAACGCCGGCTCATGCGCGGTGTTGCCGGCGCCATCGACATGGCCGACGCGCACGAAGGAATCGAGGAAGTCGCGCCAGCGCGAAGTCTGCGCCGCAGGCTCGGGCGCGCGCGCCGCAACCATGCGCGGCAAGGCGGCGCGCAGGCGTTCGATCGCATCGAGGTTGGCGCGCAGGTCGGTGGGTCTTGCCGCTGCCAGCGCATCGCGTTCGGCGCTGATCGTGCGCCGCACCGAGGCAAACGCGGGGTCTTCGGCCGAAGCGAGCGCGGCATCGGCGAGGCGATAGGCCGCGAGCGCCGCATCGGCATCGTGGAACAGGGCGAGTCGCTCCTGCGCCTGCACCAGCAGGAATTCGGTCTCATTGAGGGCGAGCGCATCGCGCCCGCTCAGGCGCTGCTCGGCCAGATGCGCAATCGCATCCTCGACGTGCCGCACGCGCTCGCCGAGCGCAAGCACTTCCTCGCGCAGGCTCTTGTTGACGGTGTCGGCATCACCCAGTCGCGCGCGCACGCCATCCAGATCGCGCTGGCGCTGGCCGATCTGGCCCTCGATTCCGTCGAGTCGTGTCGACAGTTGGCTCAGCGCCGTGCTTTGGCTGGCATCACGTTCGTCAAGGTAGACCCGCCACGCCGACCACGCGGCGAGCAACAAGGCGAGCAGCGCCAGCAGCACGGCCAGACCACCACGCCGCGGCGCGGGCGCGGTCGCGCCGCGAACCACCAGCGCCTGCGTTTCGCCCACTTCCTTGTTTTCGATCGGTGCGTTCATGTGTTCATGCTAGCCGAACTGGCCGGCACAGGCCGTACCCGGACGGCTTGAGCGGCCAGATCTTCGTGAATGAAGCCGCCATCTCCGCATGGACGGGTTCCGGACCCTGAACCAGCGCGGCGAACTCGCGCGGCCTCTCATCCCTTTCCTACAGGCGATGGCGCGCCAGCCAGCGCGCCGCGCCCTCGAGCAAGTCGCTGCCCATCGCGCTGCGGGCGAGTGTGACATCGACGAAGCCGTGTCCGCGCGCAAGGCCGGCGAGGCGTTCACTGGCGACGATCAGCGGCTGCGCACGCCAGCGCGCGGCCAGCGCGACCGGCAGCAGGGCGCACAGGTGGTCGAGCGCCTCGGCGCTCGACAGCAGCGTGATCCACGGGGCGGCGGCCGCTTCGAGCGCTTTGAGGTGACGACGATCCAGACGCGGCGCGCGGCGCTGGTAGACATGCAGGATTTCGAGCTGCGCACCGCGTGCACGCAAGGCCGGCGCGATCAGATTGCGGCCACCCGGTGCGCACAAGAGGGCGACATGGCGTCCACGCAGCCGCGCGAGCTCAGGCAATGCGAGGAGGGCTTCACTGTCGGCGCCCGCGGTCGGGGCGAGCGCCTCGATTCGATGTCGCGCCAGCGCACGTCCCGTACCGGCGCCGACGGCGAAGGCACGTGCGGAGCGCGACAAACGCAAGTTCGGCGCCAGCTCGAAACAGGCGCGCACCGCAGCCGGACTGCTGAAAATCCAGTCATCGAAACGGCCGTCATGCAATCGCCGCGCAAGCGCGGGATCGTGCTCGTTGCGCAGGCTCAGGCCCGGCAGCAGCAGCGGCACGCCACCGCGCGCACGCACCTGCGCGGCGAGCGCACGTGCGGTGCCTGCAGGGCGCGTGATCAGCACGCTCGCGCCGGCCAGCGCATTGCCGTGCGAGGTGGCGTGATCGATGGCGGGCTTGGTTGCGGACATGCGTGGGCATGATAATGCGCGCCGCCGCCGTGTCGGCGCGCCACGTTTTCCAAGACCAAGGTCGATTCCGATGCCCACACCTGCGGCCGCGCTCGAGCGCGAACTGCTTGATTGCATTCCGCTCGCCCGGGCGATGTCGCTGCACGTGCAAGATTGGGACGGCGCGCTGCTCACGCTCGCTGCGCCATTGGCACCCAACATCAATGACAAGGGGTGTGCCTTCGGCGGCAGCCTCGCCAGCCTGATGACGCTGGCGAGCTGGGGTGTGGTCGAACTGGCACTGCGTGAGCGCGACCTGGATTGCGATGTCTACGTGCAGGACAGCGCGATTCGCTACCTGGCGCCCGTGTGGGGCGATTTCCGCGCGCAAGCGCAGTTGGCGCCCGGCGAATCCTTCGACGATTTCTTCGCCACGCTGGCCGCGCGCGGCAAGGCCCGCCTGAGCCTGAACGCACAGGTGCCGCTTGCAGACGGCAGCATCGCTGCGAGCCTGGGTTCGCGTTTCGTCGCCATCGTGCGCACCGCAAACTGAGCGTGCGCGCGCGCACTTGTTGCACAATTGGCGCGTCCCGCCCCTGGAGGATCGCCATGCGCCGCACACTGTCGCTGATCTTGCTGGTCCTGGTCTGCCTGCTGCCGGCCGGCTGCGCCAATCAGGAAATCCGCTCCAAGCAGGCCATCCTCAAGGACACCCTGCGCGCCTATGCAGCGACGATCCGCTGGGGTGAGATCGAGCAGGCGGTTTCCTTCATCGATCCCAAGGTGCTGGCCGAGCATCCGCCAAGCACGATTGACCTGGAGCGCTTCAAGCAGGTGCGCGTGAGCAGCTACGACGAGTCGCCGCTGGTCACGGTTGGCCCCGAAGAGGTTCGCCAGACGGTTCAGCTCGATCTGTTCAATGTCAACACGCAAACCGCGCGCAGCGCGGTCGATCACCAGATCTGGAAATACGACAAGGCCACCAAGCACTGGTGGCTGGTCAGCGGCCTGCCCGACATCAGCCGACGCGAGTGATCGGGCGCCCGGCAGTCGCCGGGCATGATTTTCCGCGATAATCGCCGGCCGCGTCCGCCGGTTTGACCCGCATGTCCGAATTCCTCCACCGCCTGCCCGAGTTCCTCGGCAACCATTTCGTTCTCGCCCTCGCCTTCATCGGCGTGCTGGTGGCGCTGCTGGTCGTCCAGATGCAGCAGTTCATGCGTGGCTATACCGCGCTGACGCCGGCCGGGCTGACCCAGCTGATCAACCGCGAGAATGCCTACGTGATCGATGTCTCGGCGCAGGCCGAGTTCGAATCGGGCCACGTTCCGGGCGCGCATCACCTCTTGCCCAGCCAGGTCGATCCCGACGGCAAGGAGCTGTCGAAATCACGCGAGGCGCCGGTCGCGCTGACCTGCCGCAATGGCCAGGCTTCGGCCTCCGCCGCGCAAAAACTCAAGAAGGCGGGCTATTCCAAGGTGTTCTGGCTCGAGGGCGGAATTGCCGCCTGGCGCGAGGCGCAGATGCCACTGGCCAAAGGCCGGCAGTGACGATCCGCCCGGCGGCGTGCGCTGGCAGCGCCGGCGTGGGATAATCGCCTCCTTTTCCCTCCCGCAGGAACACCGAAATGGCAGAACAAGGCAACGGCGCCGCCAATGGCCTGGCGCAAGCGCAGGCTCAGCTCAATTTGCAGCGCATCTACGTCAAGGACGTCTCGTTCGAGGCGCCGGGCGTGCCGCAGATCTTCCAGGAACAAGGCCAGCCCAATGTCGAGCTCAACCTCGGCCATCGTTCGACCGTGCTCGGCCCGGATGTCCACGAAGTGGTGCTCAGCGTGACTGCCACCTGCAAGGTCGGCGACAAGACCGCCTACCTCGCCGAAGTGCAGCAGGCCGGGATTTTCGGCATCGCCGGTTTCGACGATGCCGGTCGTGACGCGATCCTCGGCAGCTACTGCCCGAACCTGCTGTTCCCGTATGTGCGCCAGATCATCTCCGACCTGGTGCAGAACGGTGGCTTCCCGCCGCTGTTCCTGCAGCCGATCAACTTCGACGCGCTGTATGCCGAGCAGGCGCGCCGCCGCAGCGAAGGCGCTTCCGCGCAGCCACTCAATGCCTGATCGACTGCGATCGCGGTGAGGCGATGAGCCAGGCCACGACCGCAGTACTGGGCGCAGGCTCCTGGGGCACGGCGCTGGCCGTGCAACTGGCGCGCAATGGCGTTCCCACCACGCTGTGGGGGCGCACGCCGCAGGCCATCGTCGAGATGGCCGCGGAGCGCCACAACGCACGCTACCTGCCCGATCTCGAACTGCCCGATTCGCTGCAGCTCACGGCGGCGATCGAGCCGTTGGTGCGCGATGCCGGCACGATTCTCATCGTCGTGCCCAGCCACGCCTTCGACGAATTGCTGGTGCAAATCGCACCGTGGGTCGCGCCCGGCGTCGGCATCGCCTGGGCCACCAAGGGTTTCGATCCCGCCAGTGGCCGCTTCCTGCACGAACTGGTCGCGCAGCGCCTGCCCGGCCACGCGGCAGCGGTCGTCACCGGCCCCTCGTTCGCGCGTGAAGTCGCGCAAGGCCTGCCGACCGCGCTGACCGTGCATTCCGCCGATCCGGCATTTGCGCAGCTCATCGCCGAACAACTGCATTCACCACGCTTTCGCGCCTACACCGGCAGCGACGTGCTCGGCGCGGAACTGGGCGGCGCGATGAAGAACGTGCTCGCCGTCGCCACCGGAGTCGCCGATGGCATGTGCATGGGCCTCAACGCACGCGCCGGCCTCATCACGCGCGGACTCAACGAGATGATGCGCCTGGGCGCTGCGCTCGGCTCCCGTCCGGAAACCCTCATGGGCCTCGCGGGCCTGGGCGATCTCGTGCTCACCTGCACCGGCGACCTCTCGCGCAACCGGCGCCTGGGCCTCGCGCTCGGCCAGGGCATCGGCCTGCAAGAGGCGATTGCGCAGATCGGCCAGGTGGTCGAAAGCGTGCAGACCGTCGATACCGTGATGCACCTGGCCAACGCGCACGACGTGGAGTTGCCGATCACTGCGCTCGTGCAAAAAGTGCTGCACGAGGAGCTCACCCCCAGCGAAGGCATGGTCGCGCTGCTCGCACGCGAGCAGAAGCCCGAATACCGCTGATCGGGGCGTCGCGCCGGGTCTGCGCCGCGATACGCACCGCACGCGAGTCTCCATTCGGCGCGATGCACCTCGCAACGCCTCACGCCGCCGCTGGCCGCGAACCCCGACCGCTTCCGATCACTCCAGGCCGTTGGCAAAGATGAGATCGGACTGCAGGCGCGTGACCACGAGGTCGAGATCGGTGTCGCCAGTGGTGGAATCGGGTGATTCGCCGACCAGCACCGGGCGTCCACCATCGAGGAACACGCGCTTGAAGATCGTGCGAAAGGCTCCCTGCCCGCCCGTGGTCTTGGCGATGTAGCCCGAGGGCGACGAGGTGCCATTGAAACTTGTATCGATGGCAGCCGATGTCGACAGGCGCCCGGAGATGCCCTGTTTGAACGGCGCGTATTCACCGGCGAGCAAGAAGCGGCCGCGACTGTCGATTGCCAATCCGTTGACGATGGCGTCGGTCCACGGCAACACCATCAAGGCGCGATTGGTGACGTTGCCGAAGCCGGGCTTGTCTTCTGCGCTGCCCACGGCCTTCCGGCGCAGCAACACCGGCACGGATTTGAGGTTTGTGTCATTGGCCCAGCCCAGGGCGACCGGCTTGCCGTCTGTCTGGACAGCCAGATCCGTCATGTAGGCGAGCTGGTAGCCGCTGGCCCCGCCCAGATCCACGACGAAGGAGTCGACATGGGTCGTTCCGCTGGAGGTCGTGTCGAAGATGAACCAGTCGGTATTGCTCGCGCTGACCGCATGGTCCCCGCCCACGACGATGCGATCGCGCGGTGCGTCGTAGACGATGCGTGCGACGTGCAGGACGTTCTCGCACTGCACGCCGCAAAAGTATCCAAGACCACCGGCGACGGAGCCGAAATCCTCGTCGCGCGAACCGTCGGGTTTGAGCTTGACCACGCCAACCAGCGTGGTCGCATTGCCGCTCATGCGATCCTGGATCACGCCGGCAACGAAGATCGAGCCGTCTGGCGATGTCGTCACGCTGGAGGGCGTGTCGTTGACGCGACCATTGGCAGCGTCGAAATCGAAGGCCACGCCGGTGCCGCCGTCGCCGGCAAAGCTGGTGTCATCGCTGCCATCGGCCTTGAAGCGCACCACGCCGAAATCCGATTGCCCGAGCGCGCCGGGCGTCGCGCCGACGACGATGATGCGGCCCTGCGCGTCGATCGTCATGTCGGTGACGCTGCTCAGCCAGGCATCCTTGAGCACGCGGCCCGTGCCGGCGTTGCCGGTGGCCGCGCTGCCGCCGAACGTCGCATCGTCGCTGCCATCCGCGCGGAACTTGGCGAGAAAGATCAGCGCGCCGGCGCCGCCACCCGCGCGTGATCCGGCGAGTACGTAGCCGCCATCGGGGGCGCGCGCCGCGGCGACGATGCGCTCATCCGCATTGCCACCGCCAGCCACGTAGGCGCGCCGCCATCCCGGCTGGACCCCGCCGACGGTAAACGTGGTATCGACGTTGCTGTCGCCGGCATGCGTGACCAACGGTGCCAGGCCAATGCAGGCCGCAAGAACGAGTTGGCGCGTCGCGCGCAGGCCATGGTTGAAGCGATAAGCAGACATGAAATTCTCCCGGTTGGATGCCGCGTACCGGGACAGACGCAAACCGAGGCACCCGAACGACAGATTCACGCAGGAATCATCTTCCCAGCCCCGTCCGCGCCCGGCGCAAGTCCGCCACGATCGGCATGTAAGGCCGATCCTTGTCGAGGATCCCAAGGGCGAAATCGAGCTCGCGCCGGGCATCGGCAGCCTGTCCCGTCGCCGCCTGCGCCATGCCGAGCACGCCGCGCGCCTCGGCGGCGCGCCAGTGGCGGTCGCCCGAAAACCGCGTGTACAGGTCCGCGGCTCCCTGCGCGGGCGCGAGTGCCTCGCGTGCGTGCACCTCGCCCAGCAAGGCGAGCGCCAGCGTCATCTGACCCCAGGCTTCCTCGGTACCACCGTCCGGCGACAACGCGCGGCATTCGTCGATGGCGTGGCGCGCCAGCTCGACCGCGCGCGCGAAATTGCCGGCCTCGCCCTCGCTGCGCGCGAGCAAGC
>NZ_JAHCAP010000026.1 GCF_019634815.1 Dokdonella sp.
AGGTGGCCAGTTACGGTGAAGTGGCACGACGTGCGGGCCTGCCCGGCCGCGCGCGCCTGGTCGGGCGTGTGCTGGGTGAGCCTGCAAGTGCAGGCCTGCCGTGGTTTCGCGTAGTGCGCTCCGATGGCCGCATCGCGTTTCCCGCGGGCAGTCGCGCGTTTCGTGAGCAGGTCCGCCAGCTTGCCGCGGAGGGTGTGCTGGTCGACAAGGGACGGGTCGATCTTGCCGCCTTTGGTTGGGACCGCGACCTCGACCGCTTGCTGTGGGCGCCGCCGCAGCCGGCATCCGCATCTCCAAGTTGCGGACCGCGTCACGGGAATTCCCCCCGCCGCACGCGAAAAGCGTGAGCCGGAGCGTTCCGGCGGCCTGCGCATTGCCGTAGGATCGCCAAACGCTCGGCGAACATGGAGGCCAGCGATGCGTATTGCGGCAATGTGGTGCACGGCAATCCTGGCGGCAGGCAGCTTGGGCGGCATGAGCCCGGCCTGGGCGCAAAGCCATTTCCCCGATCAGGTGTTCCGCAGCGGCTTCGAGGCGCTGTCGGGCACACCGACGAGCGATGCGGACGCCGCACGCTTTCTGGCGCAGGCAAGTTTCGGCGCGACCGATGCGGAGATCGCGCATTTGCGCGTGGTCGGTTACGACGGCTGGCTCAACGAGCAGTTCGCCGCGCCGGCTTCGCAACAAGCACCGTATCTGGACTGGGTGATGCAACTGGTGTGTCCGGGCGACGACGAGTATTGCAACGTCGTCGCCGAATGGACCGGCACACGCGCCGAGATCTGGGCGATCAACGCACTCGGCACACCCGACCCGAGTCGCAACGGCGCCTTGCCAACCGACCAGCTGCGCCAGCGGGTAGCGTTTGCCCTCAGCGAGATCTTCGTAGTCTCCAACAGCAACGGCACCCTTGCCGGCCAGCCGTGGGCGCTGGCGAGTTATTACGACATGCTCGTCGACGATGCTTTCGGCAATTACCGCACCTTGCTTGAAGATGTCACCAAGCATCCCGCGATGGGGGTGTTCCTGAGTTCGATCCAGAACCAGAAGGCCGACGCCGAGGCCAACATTCATCCTGACGAGAACTACGCGCGCGAGATCAACCAGCTGTTCTCGATTGGCCTGGTGCAGCTCAATCTCGATGGCACGCCCAAGCTCTCCGGCGGGCAGCCGATTCCGACATACGGTCAGGCCACGGTGCGTGGGTTCGCAGCGGTATTCACCGGCTGGAATTTCAATTCATTCGGTTGCAGCGTCGAGTATCAGGACGGCGTGCCACTGTGCTGCAACAACCCCGACAACGAATACCAGTATTTCTGGTGCGGGCCCGGTGAAGCCGAGGATCCCGAGTGGCAGCTGCCGATGGAGCCGGTCGAGATCTGGCACGACAACACCTCCAGCAAGCAATTGCTCGACTATCCGGGTGTCGCACTTGCCGGCGGTGTGTTGCCTCCCAACAGTGCACAGGCCGAACTGACGCAGGCGCTCGACAACATCTTCCATCATCCCAATGTCGGCCCGTTCATCGGCAAGCAGCTGATCCAGCGACTGGTCACCAGCAATCCCTCGCCGGCCTACGTGCAGCGCGTGGCGCAAGTGTTCAACGACGATGGCAGCGCAGCCCATGTGCGCGGCAATCTGCGCGCCGTGGTGCGCGCGATTCTGCTCGATCCCGAGGCGCGCGTCGGTCACTGGCAGCGTTACTCAAGCTACGGGAAGCTGCGCGAGCCCTTGCTCAAGCTCACCCAGATCTGGCGCGCGCTGCATGCCCGTACGCTGCAAGGCGATCCGATCCGCAGCAATCGCATCAGCAGCCTCAACACCTGGCCGCCGCTGGTCGACATGATCGGCCAGTCCCCGCTGCAGTCGCCAACGGTGTTCAATTTCTTCAAGCCCGATTTCGCGCCATCAGGCGAGATGCGCGGAGCCGGTCTTGTCGGTCCGGAATTCCAGATACTCACCGATACGACCACCACGAGCCTGGCCAACACACTGTTCTGGGAAATATTCTGCAACCACGTCGGCAACGAATCATGCTGGGGTTCCGACGATCCGAGCGTGCTGCTGATGAATCAGAACGCCGACGCGGTGATTGCCGAAGGTGATCCTGCGGCGCTGGTGGATCGCTACAACCTGCTGCTCATGAGCGGGCAGATGTCGCCCTTCATGCGCAATGTGCTGGTGACGCGCCTGAACCAGATGCTGCCGGCCGACTACGACAACCTCGGCCTCGCCCGCGTCCACGAGGTGCTGTACCTGATCCTCACCTCGCCCGAATACTCGATCCAGAAATGAGCCGCGCGCGTGCCGTCGCCACGGCCGCGCCAAGGAGTGCACCATGCACGTGAACCGTCGCCAGTTTCTCCGCCGCAGCATCTGCGCCGCCCTCGGCGGCGTCAGTGCGTTTTCGGCACTCGGCAACCTGCGTCTGATCGCGGCAGCGGCCGCGGCCTCGCCGCGGGCGTCCTTCGGCGATTACAAGGCCCTGGTCTGCATCTTCCTTGGCGGTGGCAATGACGCCTTCAACACGCTCGCGCCGCACGATGCCGCACATTACGCCAGTTACGCCGCGACCCGGCAGGGGCTTGCGCTGGCGCAGTCCGACCTGCTCGCCAATGCGCTGACGCCGCTGCCGTTGGGTGGCGGCCTGCCGGGTGGTCCGCCCAGCGATGGCGGCGCCTACGGCATGCATCCATCGCTGGGTCAGGTGACTGGCGGCAACGCCGGTCTGCGCGGATTGTTCAACAGCGGCAAGCTCGCGGTCGTCGCCAACGTGGGCACCTTGATCCAGCCGACCACGCAAACGCAGTACCAGAACGATCTCGTGCCCAAGCCACCGCAGCTGTATTCGCATGATGATCAAAGCAACCAGTGGCAGACGGCGCGCCCGGATGACGCCAATGCCGATGGCTGGGGCGGTCGCGTCGCCGACATGCTCTACAGCGCCAATGCCGGTGCCTTGCCGATGAGCATCACGCTGGCCGGTTCCAACCGTTTCCAGCGCGGCAGCATCGTCAACCAGTACGCGCTCGATTCCTGGAACGCGGCCGCAGAGGCGGCCGGTGGCGTCGATGACAACGGTGACCCGATCCCGTTCTTCAGCGTGCCCGGCATGAGTTTTCGCGGCGATGGTCCCGATTCGTGGTTGCTGCCCGACGACCCCGGACGTCTGGCCGCCTACGATGCCTTGCGTGCCGCGGGTACGCAGGCGAACGTGCTCGAGCGTGCCTATGCCGACACTTCCAATCGTGCGATCACCAATGCGGCCCTGCTCAACGCGGCCTTGAACGGGGTGCGCCTGAGCACGCCATTCCCCGACACCGATCTGGGCAACCAGCTTGCGGCGATCGCCTTGATGATCAAGGTGCGCGCTTCGCTGGGCATGAGTCGGCAGGTGTTTTACGCCTCGGTCGGCGGCTATGACTCGCACAGCACCCAGCTCATCGATCACGCCGCGAACCTGCAGGAATTGTCGCAAGCGATCGCGGCCTTCCATGCGGCGACGGTCGAGCTGGGCGTCGAGGACGGTGTCACCACGTTCACCGCATCGGACTTCGGACGCTCACTCGCGGTCAATGGCAGCGGCACCGACCACGGCTGGGGCGGACATCATTTCGTGGTTGGCGGTGCGGTGCGTGGCGGACGCTTCTATGGCGCCATGCCATCGCTCGCGCCCTACGACGAAGACCATCCCGGCACGAGCAATCCCGACGATACCGGCTATGGCGCAATCATTCCGACCACGGCAATTGATCAGTACGTGGCGACGCTTGCCGCGTGGTACGGGGTGAGTGCCGGCGGGATCGCCGATCTGTTGCCCAACCTCGGCAATTTCCCCACTGCGAACTTGCGTTTTCTGGGTTGAGCCATGCGCGCCGCGAACCGATCGTGCCATGCGGTCCTGATGTGCGCCGGATTGCTCGGCGCAGGTGCTGCACAGGCGGCAGTGCATGTTGTCACAGCCAACAACGACATGACCTTCACTCCGGCGCAACTCACGATCCACCAGGGCGACATCGTGCGTTTCGTCAATGGCGGTGGATTGCACAACGTCCGTGCCGATGACAACAGCTTCATCTGCGCGCTCGACTGCAACCTGCATGGCGCGCCCAGCGCGCAGCTCTGGCAGGTGTCGCGGCAGTTCAATCGCCTCGGCACGATCGGCTACTACTGTGAGCAACACGGTGACCTCACCAGCGGCATGCGTGGCTCGATCACGGTGATCGACCGCGTGTTCGTCGATGGCTTCGACGTGGCGATCTGAACTGCGCCGATCAAGCCAGAGGCAGGCGGATGCGGGCAATGCAGCCGTGCGAATCGCTGCGATTTTGCAGGCTCAGGGTGCCGCCGTGCTGTTCGATGATCTGGCGCGTGAGTACCAACCCGATGCCCGAACCGCCGGGTTTGGTGGTGAAGAAGGGAACGAACAGGTTGCTGCTGGGCGGCAGGCCGGGTCCGTCATCGACGATCTCGATCTGCAGCCACGAGCCGTCCTGGCGCCAGTCCAGGCCGACATGGCCGCTCAACGCCACCGCATCGACTGCATTGCGGATCAGGTTGATGAGCGCCTGCTCGATCTGGTCCGCGTCGATGCTCAGGCTGACTTCCGACCCTTCGATCAGAGTGACGAGCATGCGTTGCTCAAGGCGCACCACGCGACGGGCAATGGCGGCGAAGTCCACGCGAACACGCGTGGGCGGCGGCAGGCGAGCCAGGTGGGTATAGCGACCCATGAAACGAGCCAGCGCATCGGTGCGGTCGGCGATCACGCCGAGCGCGCTGGCGGCATCCTCGCGCCAGTCCGGAGGCAGGGGCTCGCGCAGCACCAGCTGGGACAGCGTTTCCGCCATCGAGCGGATGGGTGCCAGTGAATTGTTGAGTTCATGACCGAGCACGCGCAGCAGGCGCTGCCAGGCGAGGCGTTCCTCGGCGCGAAGCGCGCGGCTGAGGTCGGAGATGACCAGCAGGTGATGCGGGCGCCCTTCGGCGCGAAACTGTGCGCGGCGAATTTCCCAGCGGCCGTTGCCGCCTGGAAATGCGTGTTCCACCACATCGGCGATCTCGCCGCTGAGGAATGAAGCAAGGCCGAGGGCTTGCGCGGAACGCCCTTCCAGTTCGCCCAGTGGCCGGTCGAGCAGGCGTTCGGCAGCCGGATTGGCAAGTGTCAGGCAGCCCTTGGCGTCGAAGCTGAAGACAGCCAGATCCAGCGCCGCCAGCACTTTGGCCAGCTGCGCGCTTTTTTCCTCCACCGCCAGGCGCTGTTCACGCAGGGTTTGTGCCAGCGCATTGATTTCCCACACCACTTCACCCACGGCATCGCCACGCTGCGCACGCGAACCGCGCAGGCTGTAGTCACCTTCGCGCAGGGCCTCGAGCAAGTTGGCCAGCGTGCGCAACGGGAAAATCGCGCGCGCCCGCAGGGTCAGGGCGAGAGCCAGCGTAACCAGCGCCACCAGGGCCAGGCCGGCAAGCAGTGCGGGCGTGGCGCCGAAGAGATGCAGGGCCACGCCGGTGAGCGCAGCAAAGGCGGGCAGCGCAGCCAGCAGCAGCGCGGCCAACAGGCGATGTTCGTAGTTCCAGCGCGGCGTGCGCGGCTTCAATTGCCGCTCTCGATGCCGTATTTGGCCAGACGTCGATACAGCGAAGGACGGCTGAGACCGAGTTGGCTTGCAGCGCGCTGGATGTTGCCGCCGGTGCGCTCGAGTGCCTCGCGCACCAGTCGTTCTTCTGCTTCGTCCACGGTCAGCGATTCGATGGCCGCGAGCGCCGCAGCGCCGCGGATGTCCAACGCTGCGGGCGGCTTGAGATTGAGCGCGGCATCATCGATTGCCGCAGCATCGCCGAGCAGGGCCGCGCGCTCGACCATGTGCGAGAGCTCACGCACGTTGCCAGGCCAGTCGTATTCCTGCAACGCGCGCAGGGCTGAAGGAGCGAAATGCAGGCCTTCGCGCTGGTAGCGCGCGGCAAAGCGGGCAAGGAAGGCCTCGGCCAGAAGACGGATGTCCTCGCCGCGTTCACGCAGCGGCGGCAGGTGCAGCTCCACCGTGTTGAGGCGGAACAGCAGATCCTTGCGGAACAGGCCGCGGGCGACGTCGGCAGTCAGGTCGGCATTGGTGGCCGATATCAGCCGCACGTCCACCTTCAGCGTCCGCGAGGAGCCGATGCGCTCCAGTTCGCCGTCTTCCAAAACGCGCAGCAACTTGGGCTGCTGGCTCGGCGGGATGTTGGCGATTTCGTCGAGAAACAGGGTGCCGCCGTCGGCCAATTCGAAGCGGCCGATGCGATCGGTCTTGGCATCGGTGAAGGCACCCTTGACGTGACCGAACATCTCCGCTTCGAACACGCTTTCGGGAATGCCACCCATGTTGACCTTGACGAAGGCAGCATCGGCGCGCCGCGAACGGGCGTGCAGGCGGCTGGCGAGCACGCCCTTGCCCGTACCGTTCTCGCCCAGGATCAGTACGTTGGCGTCCGATGGTGCCACCCGTTCGAGCATTGCGATCAGGCTGCGCATGGGCGCCGACTCGGCGATGAAACCGTCATCCCCGTCGGCGCGCAACATGGCGTTTTCCGCTTCCAGACGGCGCGCACGGCGCCGCGAGGCGCCCAGCGCGATCTGGTTGCGCACGATGCTGGCCAGACGTTGGTTGTCCCAGGGCTTCTCGACGAAATCGTCGGCGCCGCGGCGCATGGCGTCGACCGCGATGTCGATGGTGCCCCAGGCGGTCATCACGATCACTGGCAGATCAGCGTCCAGCTTTTTCAGCTCGCGCAGAAGCTCGAGACCCTCGGCGCCGGATGTGGTGTCGCGTGTGTAGTTGAGATCGACCAGAGCGGCATCCAGCGCTTGCTTGCGAACCGCATCCAGCGCGGCGGCGGGGCCATCCACGGTCACGCAGCCGATGCCTTCGGCCTTGAGCAGCAAGCGCAGCGCCTCGCGGATGTCGCGCTGGTCATCGGCGATGAGAAGGGTCGCTTGGGTCATGCCGAATCAAACCGGTGGTTGCTGCCGCGCAAGTGCCCGATCCGCTGCGAAACCTCGTTCGCGCGCGGCCGGCAGAGTCCGCAGGTCGGGCGATTGGGGCACGGTCGATGACGAGGTTCCCCGCGTGACCATCGCCCATTTCCTTCCGTCGCGGCGCGTCGCAATGTCGAATGCCTTCCGCGCTTCCTGCCACTTGCGATGCATGGCAGTCCTTTTTTCCGCCGGTCTGGCCGAATCATACCCCGGCCGAACGCTCGATCCAGCCATCACCCAGACGGACCACGCGATCGGCTTCGCTGCCGAAAGCTTCGTTGTGGGTCACCTGCACGATGGTTGCGCCCTCGCGATGAAGTTCGTGCAGCAGATCCATGATCTGTCGCGCCTGGGTCGAATGCAGCGCGCCGGTTGGCTCGTCGGCGAGCAACAGGCGTGGCCGCGTGATGACGGCGCGCGCCACCGCGACCAGTTGCTGCTGGCCGCCGGAAAGCTGGCTCGGATAGAGGTCTTTCTTGCCGACGATCTGAAAGCGGTCGAGCAGGTCGGCGACCTGTGCTGCACGCTCCTTGGCCGGCACGTCGCGGTACTGCAGCGGCAGATCCAGGTTCTCCCACACCTTGAGGTCGTCGATCAGGTGGTAGTGCTGAAAAATGAAACCGATCTTTTCGCGCTGCAGCGCCTGGCGCTGCTTCGGGTTGAGTTGTTCCACCGCCACGCCGTCGAAACCGAAGTGCCCCTGCCAGTCGTGATCCATGAGGCCCAGCACGTTGAGTAGCGAGCTCTTGCCGGCACCCGATGGGCCCATGATGCTGAGGAACTCGCCCTCGGCGACGTCGAGCGTGATGTTGCGAAGGATCCACTGGCGGCCATTGGCCAGCGGCACCGATTTTTCCAGTTGTTCCAGGCGGATCATGACGGGTCTCCGGTTGTGGGGCATTCACTCGTTGCGCAGCGCCACGACCGGGTCGGTGGCGGCGGCGCGACGTGCCGGCCACGCGCAGGCTGCCAGACCGACCGATGCCAGAGTCAGCGCAACAGCCGACAAGGTCGGCAGATCGAAGGCACCCACGCCGTACAGGCGTGCCGACAGTGTCCGCGCGAAAACCCATGCCAGCGGTACGCCCAGCGCGAGGCCGAGGCCGATCAGCACGAACCCCTGGCGCAGCACCAGACGCAGCACGTTGCCGGCACTTGCGCCCAAGGCCATGCGCACGCCGAACTCGGGCACGCGTTGGCGTACGGCGTAGGCCAACACGGCAAACAGGCCCACCGCCGCCAGCAGCAGGGAGGTGAGTCCGAGCAGGCCGAGCAGGCTGTTCAGCCGCGTGCGGTCGGCGATGCTGTCATCGATGCGCTGCTCCAGGCTCACGATCGGTCCGATCGCATCCTTCGGCGCCACCTGTGCACCAAGGGTCTTGATCGGAGCGATCAGATTGGCTGGATCGACTGCGGTGCGAACCACCAGCGCCGCCCACGGCGGCGCCTCGTTCGGTTGGTAGATGGACACTCGCTCGGCGGTTTCGTCCAGCGCGCGCTGCTTGAGCGTCGGTACCACGCCGATGATGGTCACTTCGCGGTCGGCCACGCCCGGACCCACGCCAATCTTGAAGTGCTGGCCCAGCGGATCGCTTGCGCCAAAATGGCGTTGCACGAACAGCGTGTCGACGATTGCCAGCGGTGCATCGGCGCGTGCCTCGGCAGGCGTGAACGCGCGCCCGCGCAGGATCGGCATGCCGAGCGCAGCGAAGTAGCCGGCATCGACCTGCTGGTTGTAGGCAATCGGTTGCTCCTTGCTGTCTTCAAGCCCGGACGGCGTGTAGGTGGTGGTGGCAATGCTGGTGCCGAAGGGCACCATGCTGCCCAGCCCCGCGGCGACGACACCGGGTTGGGCGCGCGTGCGATCGACCAGGTCGGTGAGCCGCGCCTTGCGTTCTTCGGGCGTGGCGTCGGCCGATACGAGATCCGAAAGGCTGGCGTAAAGCAGATGGTCGCGCTGGAAGCCGACATCCTCGGCCAGCAGGTTCTGCGAGCTGCGCAGCAGCACGCCGATACCGAACAGCAGGGCGACGGTCAGCGCGACCTGGGCCACCACCAGGGTTCTGCGCGCCGCTTGCGCCGCGCCACCGGTCGTCTGGCGCGTGCCGCCCTGACGGATCATCGCGTGCAGGTTGCCGCGCTGGACGGACAGGCCGACCAGAGTCAGAACCCCGCACAGCATCAGCGCCAGCGCAGCCAGCAGCAGCAGGATGGGCGGATCGATGCCGATGACCTGCGGAGCGCCGGCAGGCAGCAGGTCGAAATGACGCAGCAGGGCCAGACCGGCGGGCAGCAGCGCGGCACCGACGGCCACGCCTGCCGTGCAGACGAGAGCGGCCTCGGCGCCGACAGCTTGAGCGCGCTGCGAGGTGGTGGCGCCAAGCGCTCCGGCGAGGGCCATTTGCTGGCGCTGCTCCAACGCACGGGCGAGAAACAGGTTCACCACATTGGCGGCCGTGACCAGCCACACCATCGCCACTGCCAACAGCATCAGCAGCAGGGCCTGGCGGCGCCCTCCCAGCCACAGCGAGCGCAGCGGATTCACCTGCAGGCGAAAACTGTTGCCGAAAGCGCTGTCCAGCTCCGGGATCGATCGGGCGATGTTGCCCAATTCGTCTCCGGCGTTGGCGAGGCTTGCGCCGCCACGCAGGCGCGCAACCGCCAGCGTGCCCTCGAAGCTGCCGGCGCGCGAGCGTTCGTGGTCGGCGGCACTGAAGGCGAGCGGCAGCCATATCCGGGTCTGCGCGTCCGGGAACACGAAGCCACGCGGCAGCACGCCGACCACGCGGTAATCCTGGTCTTGCAGGCGCAACATGCGACCGATTGCGTCGCTGGCGCCGCCGAAGCGCTGCTGCCATTCCTGCCAGGACAGCACCGCGCTGCGCGCTGCGCCCGATGCCACGTCCTCGGCGCGCAACAGGCGACCGAGCGCCGGACGTGCACCAAGCAGCTCGAGGACTTGCGGTTCGACCCGCGCCGCCAGCAAGGTGCCGCTGCGGCGACCGGCTTCGTCGCGCAGCACCATCTGCTCACCGCGATAGGCGGCAATGGCATCGATGCTCTGCGCGCTGCGTGCCAACTCGTCTCGCAGCGGCGTGGACAGTCCAACATCGAAGGGAATGCCGAGGATGCGCGACTCCACCGTCACCAGACGATCGGCGTCCGGAAAAGGCAGGGGTTTGTAGAGCAGACCGTTGACCACGCTGCTGACACAGGCGAGTGCGCCGAAGGCCAGGCCGAGCAGCAGCACACTGGCAAGACTGAAGGCGGGTGCGCGGCGCAGACGACGCATGGCACGGTGAAACTGAAATGCGGTCATGGCGTATCCAGATGGCATGGATGGTGGGGGCAGACAAGCGGTGGCGCGCTAGTCCTCGCGCCGCGTGATCATCGGATCGATGCGCAGCGCGCCGCGCGGGCAGCCAAGCGGCGAGCGCAATGGCCAGGCCGAGCTGGCGAGGATGGCGACATGCACTCGCGGCTCGCGGGCGATGCCGGGGGTGGGCGAACGCGGGGCAAGGCGCAGGGCGTGCGGCATGGGTTTCCTCAGTCGTGGCGCAGGGCAGTGGCAGGTTCGATGCGTACGACGCGGCGCGCCGGCAGGTAGCAGGCCGGCAGCGCCACCAGGGCGAGCAGCAGCCCGGCCAGGACAAAGGCGAGGGCATCGCTGGCGCGCGAGCCGAACAGCAGGCCGGAGATCAGCAGGGCCAGACCAAGCCCGAGCAGGCTGCCAGCGGCCAGACCGGTACCGATCAGGCGCAAGCCACGCTTCATCACTTCGCGCAGCACGCGCGCCGGGGCGGCGCCGAGGGACAGGCGGATGCCGATTTCATGGGTGCGACTGGCTACATGAAAGGCGATCAGGCCATACAGGCCGGTACCCGCGAGCAGCAGTCCGAGCACCCCCAGCGAGGCGGAAACGAGTCCGGCGATGCGTTGCGGCAGCAACGACAACGCCAGCGTGTCACTCAGTGGATGCAGTTGGGCGACGGGCAGGCTGGGGTCGAGCTCATGCACCACGCGCTGCAACGCTTGCGCCAGCGGTGCAGACGGCTGCGTGCTGCGCACGAGCAGGCTGGTGCTGGTGAAGGGCGTCTGCGCCAGCGGCAGGAACAGGAATGGCTTGATCTCCTCGCCCAGTGAACTGTACTTGCCATCGGCCACGATGCCGACCACGGTCAGCTCGCGCGCCTGCGCACCTTCGCCATAACGGAAACTCTGGCCAAGCGCATCGCCCTGCGCGGCGATACGCCGTGCCAGGCTGGCATTGACCACCGCAGCCGCGGCGCCGCCGGCGCGGTCGCGCGAATCGAAGCCGCGCCCCTGAACAGCCATGCCGAGGGTCGCGAAGTAGTCGTCGCTTACCACGTTGCTGTCGGGGCACAGCTCGTCCTCGGCCAAGCCGGCTGCATGCACGCAACCGAGCGTCATGCGGCTGAGGCTGAACGGCAGGATTGCCGCAAGGGCCGCATGTTCAACCCCGGTGCTCGCACGCACACCGTCGAGCAGTGCTTGCTGGATGCGCGCGCGATGGCTTTCGTCGTAGCCGCTTGGTTCAAGGTCGAAATCCATGCTTGCGACATGCTGGGCGTTGAATCCGATGTCGATTGCCGCTGCGCGCTGCAGTGCGCGCAAGAACAGCCCCGAGCCGATCAACAGCACCAGAGTCAGCGTGATCTGCACCACGACAAGCGTTTCGCGCAGACGCGTGCCGCGCCCCGCGGCACCGCGTGCGACCAGCACGCCGCCGCTGGCCGGTGCGCGGCGTGACGCGCGCAGCGTGGGCAGGGCGCCGAACAGCAGCGCAGTCGCAGCCGTCAGCAGGGCTGCAAAACCGAGCACTGCGCCATCGACCGGGATATGCGGGCTGAGCGGAATCGGCGTTGGCAGATCCATGTGCAGGATCAGTGCGCGCCACCAGATCGCCAGCACCAGTCCGAGGATGCCGGCGGCGACCGCCAACCACAGGTTTTCGGCGAACAGTTGGAAGAACACACGCGAGCGCCGCGCGCCCAGCGCGAAGCGCACGGCGATCTCTTGCCGGCGCGTTTCTCCGCGCGCGATCAGCAGGCCGGCCACGTTCACGCAAGCCAGCAGCAGGATCATGCCGACCAGCCCGAACAACAGTCCCGAGAATGCACCGAGCGGGCCGCGCAATTGGCTCGGCACGCCGCGCAAGGGCGCGATGCCGACGCCGGCCGGCGTCGCATCGGTGGCGTAGGCGGCGTCAAGGCGGTGCCGAATGGTGCTCAGCTCGGCTTGCGCCGTCTCGAAATCGACGCCCGTTGCCAGTCGGCCGCCCGCCATCAGCCATTGCGACTTGCGCTGGGTGAGCAGCTCGCTGCCGCCTTCGCGCAGCAGGCCAATATCCTGCAAGGGCAGATAGAACTCGGGTGCGAGCACGGCGATGTGGCTGCGAAATCCGGGCGCCGTGACGCCGACCAAGGTAAAGGCATGTCCGTTGATGGAGACAGGTTTGCCCAGAGCGCCGGGATCGGCGTTGAAATGCTCGCGCCAGGCCGCGTAGCTCGCCACGACGGCAGGCGCCGCCGCTGCGCTGTCGTCGGTTGGCATCAGCAGCCGACCGAGCGCCGGCGTGACGTGCAGGGTCGAGAAGTAGCTGCCGCTTACGACCAGGCCCAGCGCGCGCCTTGGTTCGCCGCCCTTGGCGACGTTGAGGGCCTGCAGCGAGAACGCATAGAGGCCGTCGAAGGATTTCGCTACGGCGTAGTCGAGGAAATCCGGGTAGGAAATCGATTCCAGGCCCGGCCCGCCCTGGGTGCGCCCGACTTCGACCACGCGGTCGGCTTCGCCCACGCCGCTGACCGGTGCCAGCAGCAGCGCATTGACGATACCGAACAGCAGCGTGTGCGCGCCGATGGCAAGGCCCAGCGTGAGAACGGTGATGCCGGCAAAACCGGGTCGCGCCAGCAGGGTGCGCAGGCCGTAGCCGAGATCCTTGAACAGATGGGCAAGCATTGGGATGTCCTCAGTCGTCGCGCAAGGCGGTCATGGGTGCGGTGCGCGCAGCGCGCAGCGCCGGCACGGCCGTGGCGGCCAGACCGGCGCTGAGCAGCACGAGCAGGGTCGCGGTCAGCGTCAGCGGATCAAAGGCGTGGACGCCGAAGAGAAAGCTTTCCAACAGCTGCCCGCCGGCCAGGACGGCCGCCAGGCCGATCGCCAGACCCAGGCCCACATCGCGCAGTCCGCCGCCGATCACGCCGACGAGCAGGCGCGCCGGCGCCGCGCCAAGCGCCGCGCGCACGCCGAATTCGCGCCGGCGCGAGGCGACCGCGACGGCGGTGACGGAATACAGGCCGACAGTCGCCAGCAGGATGGCCAGGATGGCGAAAGTGCCGACCAGCAGAGCGTTCATGCGCTGCGGGGCGGTGGCGTCGGCCACGTCGCGCTCGAACATGCGCAGGCCGGCCATGCCCTGGCGCGCATCCACCTGGCGCAGGAGCTCGCGCAGGCGCGGGAACCACGGCGCGACCGGGCCGGACACCTTGACCATGGCGTTGAGCGGCGTGAGCTTGCGCACGATGCCCATGATCGAATCGGGGACTTGCCCGAGCGGCACGTAGAACGTGGGCAATGCGGCCTGTTGCGGGCCGAACTGGTGCACGTCGCCGACCACGCCGACGATGCGCATGGGCGGCAACGGCGTGTCGCCGCCAGTGTCGTAGCGGATCCATTTGCCAATCGCGTCTCCGCCCAGCCATTGCGCGGCGAAGCTGGCGCTGACGACGGTGATTGGCTCGCTGCCGGGGCGGTCGTCGGCGGCGATGGCGCGACCGGCAATCAGTGGAATGCCGAGCGTGGCAAACGAGTCGGTGCTGACGGCACGAAACTGTGGCGCTTCCGGCGGCGAGCTGCCATCGGGCAGATGGATCGAGACGTTGAATTGCGAACTGATCGGCAGCGTGGTCGTCAACGCGGCGTGCTTGACTCCGGGTTGTGCGCGCAGCGTGTCGAGCAGCGACTGGCCGAAATGGTGCATGGCGGCGGTATCCGGATACAGCGCCGGCGCGGGATTGAGGCGAAACACGATCACCTCGCGGGCGGCGAAGCCCAGATCGACCTGCGAGAGTTTCCACAGCGACAGCGCGAGCAGCGCGGAAGCGGTCAGCAGCACGCTGGCGAGGCTGGCCTGCGCCACGACCAGGCTGCGGCTGAAGCGCTGCGCACCGACGCTGCCGCCGCCGCGCGCACCAGCAGCCAGTTCCCGCGCCGCCGCGCCGCTGCGCCCGCGCCAGACGCCAAAGAGCCCGGCCAGCAGCGCCACCGTCAGCGCCGCAACGAAGGCGAACGCGATCGACGCCGAGCCGAGCAAGCGCGTGTCGGGATCGATCCAGCCGTCCGGCAGCCAGCCACGCGCCAGCACCAGCGCCGCGCCTGCCAACAGCAGGCCGGCGAGTGCGCCCAGCACCCCGATCAGCAAGCTTTCGCCGAATGCCGGCAACGCCAGCTGCGCGCCTGATGCGCCCAGCGCCGCGCGCACCGCGCTGTCGTGGCCGCGGCCGAGCGCGCGCAGCAGCATCAGGTTGAACAGGTTGACTGCAACCAGCAGCAGCACGCAGGCCGCGCAGGCCAAAAACAGCAGCAGCACGGGCCGCGCGTCCGCTCTGAAGTTCCACGCCAGTGGCGAGGTGGCAAAGCGCGGATTCCAGTGTTCGTTGAAGCCCAGTTCATCGGCGCGCGCATGCAGGTGGGTGTCGACGGCTGCGCCGACGCTGGCAGCCGCGGCTCCGGGACCGAGCCGGGCGATGGCAAGCAGGTTGGTCGATTGGTCCTTGCTGGCGACGGGTAGCGCCAGCGGGATCAGCAAGTCGGGCGAACCGTCGAGACGCAGCGGCGCCGGGAGCACGCCGACGATGGTGCTGGCGACGCCATCGATGAGCACGCTGCGCCCGACCACGTCGGCCGCGCCGTTGAAATGCCGCAGCCAGAAGGCGTGGCCGAGGATCGCGACCGGCGCTGCATCGGGCCGATCCTCGTCGGCGCTGAAGTTGCGACCGGGTTGCGGAGCGATGCCGAGCGTCGGCAGGAATCCCGCATCCACCGGCCACGCCGTCACCAGTTCCGGATCGCCGCTGCCGGCGACGTTGACGTCGCGCGGTGGGTACTTGGCGCCGAGTGCCGCGATGCCGTCGATGCCCGCCAGCATCTGGTACTGCTGCGGCGAAATGGTTTGCCAGGGGTGGCCGCCAGCACGGTCGATCACCACCAGCCGATCGGGCTGCGCAAACGGCGGCGGCGCGAGCAGCACGGCATCGACCAGCGCGAATACGGCGGTTGCTGCGCCGATGCCAAGCGCCAGCGTCGACGCGGCGAGCATCAGGAAGGCCGGGCGGCGCAGCGCGGCGCGGCAGCTCTGGCGGACGGTGGCGAAATTCAGCGGCATGGCAAAGTTTCCGTGGGCAGATGGGGCAGCGAAGGGCTCAGCCGAGTGCGGCGCTGGGCGCGATGCGCGCGGCGCGCCGGGCCGGCAGCGCGCAGGCGGCGAGCAGGCATGCCAGCAGCAGGGTGGCAACGGCGAACAGGGTCCATGGATCGTGTGCCGGTATGCCGTAAAGCAGCCGGCCGAGCGTGCGCAGGCCGACCAAGGCGACAGTCAGACCCAAACCGATGCCCAACAGACCAATGCGCAAGCCACTGCCGAGCACGCTGCGGGCAATGCGTCCTGCGGACGCGCCGAGGGCCTGGCGCAGGGCCAGCTCATGGTCGCGCTGGCCGATGGCGAAACTCATCAGTCCGTACAGGCCGCCCAGGGCGAGGACCAAGGCGACGGCCGCGAACACGCTCAGCAGTAGCAAGCTGAAGCTGCGGTCAGCCAATGCGGTCGCGCGCGTGGCTGCCAGCGGGGCGATGGCGTGCGGAATGTCACTGGCGTTGCGGTCGAGCATCTCGCGCAGGACCGGCACAAGGCGTTCGGATGGCAGCGCCGAGCGCAACACGAGGTTGAAATTCGCCGCTGCCAGCGGTCGCTGGGCGAGATTCACGTAAACCGCACCTGCAGGCGCTCGATCCAGGCGCTGCTCATGCACGTCGCCGACCACGCCGACGATGGTCAGCACGTGCTCATCGCCGTCCATGTTGCCGTACTGGATGCGCTTGCCGACGGGATCTGCATTGCCCCAGGTCGCGCGTGCGGCGGCGGCGCTGATCAACGCCACTTGCGCGGTATCGGCGCGATCGCCGGCATCGAAACCGCGTCCGGCGAGCAGCGGAATGCCGATGGCCTTCAAGTAGCCATCGCTGGCAACGCGGAATTCGGCGTAGCCGATGGGTTTGGGCGCCTTGGCAAGGTCGGTCACGCTGCCGTCCCAGAAAGCACCGTTGGCGCCGCCATCCAGCGGCAGCGCGTTGACGCCGCCCACGGCCTGCACGCCGGGAATCGCGCGCAGTGCGTCGATGATCGCGGCGTAGCGGCGTGCCGTTTCCGCAGCCACGGCTGGATCGCGCGAAAACGGGCGCGCGAGCTGCACGGTGGTCGCCTGCGCGGCATCGAATCCCGGATCGACCGCAAGCAGGCCGAGAAAGCTGCGCCCGAGCAGGCCCGCGCCGACCAGCAGCACGGTGGTGAGCGCGGTCTGGCCGACCAGCAGCGCGGCGCGCAGGCGCAGGTGTCCACGGCTTGCCGATTGACCGCGGCCGCCTTCGCGCAAGGCTGCGGCGGGCGCGCGCCGACGCTGCACGACGAGCACGGTCAGGCTGAGCGCCGCAGCGATGATCAGACTGGCCAGGCACGCCGCGGCCAGGGTACCCGCGTCGATGCCGATCTCCGTGGCGCGCGGCAGCGCCGATTCGCCGCGTTGCACCAGCAAGGCAATCGCGGCCCAGGCCAGACCCAGCCCCAGCACGCAGGCAACCAGGGTGATCAGCGCCGCTTCGGCAAGGACCTGACGCGCCAGGCGGCGCGAACTCGCGCCCAGCGCCGCGCGCACGGCCAGTTCGCGGCTGCGTGCGGCATGCTGGGCGAGCAGCAGATTGGCCGCATTGCTCACCGCGATCAGCAGCAGGAACAGGGTGCCGGCAGCGAGCAGCAGCAGGGCATCGCGCACCGGCGCGGCCAGCGCCTGGGCCAGCGGCGTGAGGTCGAAGCCGGTGAGGTCGAGATCGTCGCCGTGTTCGCGGATCAGGCGCGTGGCCAACGTGGTCGCGGCGAGTTGCGCCGAACGCAGCGTTTGTCCATCGGCCAGGCGGGCGATGCCGGTCCAGTTGTGCGCCGTGCGCGACTGGCCGGGATCATCGGGATTGGGCAGCCATACCGCGGTGCCCGCCGGGTAGTCGAAGCCGCGCGGCATGACGCCGATGACGGTCATGGGGCTGCCGTCCACCTCGATCGTCTGGCCGATGACGTCGTTGCGGCCGTTGAGCATGCCCTGCCAGAAGGCGTGCGAGATCACCGCCACCGGTTGGTGCTCATCGGCGTCGTAGCTGCGACCGCGTTCGGGCGGCGTGGCCAGCACGCCGAAGAAGGCGCCGCCGGTCCAGGTGGTGAGCACGCGGCGCACGCGGCTGCCCTGGCTCACCGGCCCTTCGCCGCCGCCATGGAAGGCACTGGCGGAGAACACGCCGGTCGCGGCGAGATCGCGGTAATTGGGCTCGGCCAGGTTCATCAGGTGGCCGTCGGCAGCGCGCTCCTGCAGCTGCACGATGCGCTCCGAATCCGGGTAGGCAAGGTCGCGCAGCAGCAGGGTTGTCACCACCGCGTGAATCGCCAGCGCCGCGCCCAGGCCCAAGGCCAGCGTGACGACGGCAAAGGCGCTCGTGCCGGCGTGGGCGCGCAGGCTGCGCAGGGCGAAGCGGAGATCTTTCAGGGCGTTCATGGGGGCGCGTCCATCGTGCGGGCGCAGGCGCTCAATCTGCGGGCGGCCTGGGCCTGGTCTTGTGGTTTGGGGGGACAGTCATTCATCGCGCAGCGCCTCCATGGGTGCGACACGGGCGGCGCGCAGCGCGGGCAGCAGGCTGGCGGCGAGTGCGGCCAGCGCCATCAACGCGATCGCCGCGGCCAGCGCCTGCGGCGGAATGCCCTGGATGCCGACCGGGTCGAGTTCGATGTGGCGCAGTGCCAGACCAACTGCGCCCAGACCGATACCGATGCCGATCGCGCTGGACAGCACGCTTGTGCGCACGACGGCGAGGGCGAGATCGCGCGCCTTCGCGCCGAGGGCGAGGCGCAGGCCGAACTCACCGACGCGCCGACGCTGTTGCAGTGCCGCCACGGCATACGTGCCGAGCATCGCCAGCAGCAGCGCGGACAGGGCGAACGCGCCGACGATGGCGGCAAAGAAGCGCGCCGGGCGCAGGCCGTCGGCAATCTCGTCCGCCAGCGCGTATTCGCGTGTGATGGCCTGGCGTGGATCGACCGCCCACAAGGCCTCGCGCATGGCCTTGCCGATGCCGCCAACGCCAGCCCGGCTGCGGGCGAGGAAGGTCATTGCGACGCGTGGCTGTTGCGACCAGGCCACCAGTACTTCGGGTTCCGCGCGTGCGCGCAGGTCCACGTTCGAGATGTCGCCGACGACGCCAATCACGCGAAAGTCGCCGCGGCCGTCACGGCCGAGCGGCAGGCTGATCGTTCGGCCGAGCGGTGACGCATCTCCGAACAACTGCCGCGCGAGCGAGCGGTTCAATACCGCGACCGGTTCGCCGCCGGCACGGTCGCTCGCTTCGATGTTGCGGCCTTCGAGCAGCGGTATGCCGAGCAGCGTCGCATAGCCGGCGGAAACGCGGCGCAGCAGAGTCTGCACGCCTGGTACGCCTGGATCGTCGCCACGGCGTGCTTCGCCAGCAGCTCCGCCGATGCGGGACAGTGGTGCCGCGGTGGTCATCGCGACCGCTTCCACGCCCGGAATCGCGGCGATGCGTTCCTGCACCTGCGCGGCGAACTGGCGCCAACCGTCCGGCCCGTCGCTCGGCCTGTCGCCCTGCATGCTCTCGCGGAACATCTGCAAGGCGTACACGCCTTCGCTATGGAAACCCGGATCGACGCGCTGCAGGCGCCATAGACCAAAGCCGAGCGCCAGAGCGACGGCGAGACAGACTGTCGACAGTCCCATCGCCGCCGCTGGCAGCCAGCGCCGCCGAGTGTGGCCGATGAGGCCGCGACCACCGGCATGGATCGCGGCGGCCGGCGTGGCCCGCACGCGCAAGCTGCCGATGGCAAGCGTTGCCAGCGGAACCAGCAGGCCGAGCAGGATCGCCAGGATGAGCACACGACCGTCAAGCGCAATTGCGTCGGTGCGTGGAATGCTGCCGCTTGCCAGCCCGCGAAGCGCCTCGATACCCGCCCACGCGAGCACGCTGCCCAAGGCAACCGCCACACCCGCGAGCAGCGCGACTTCGGCGAACAACCCGGTCGCCAACCACGTCGCCGTTGCGCCGAGCGCCTGCTTCAAGGCCAGTTCACGCTGGCGCGCGGCGAGCCGCACATCGATCAGGATCGCGACGTTGACGGTGGCGATCAGCAACACCATCAACGCGAGCGAGAATGCACCCCACAGCGTGGAACGGGCATCAGCGACCACCGCGTCGAGCGCGGGCTGCGCCGTGAGTTGCCAGTCCTCATCGGCGAGGCCGTGTTGACCGCGTAGCGCGTCAAGACGCAGCGCGAGGGCGGCATCGAGCTGCGCCGACGTCGATCCCGCGTCACGCCGCGCGATCATCCCGAGCATGCGCCGGTCGAGGCGGCGCGCCGGATGCTCGGGCAGCGCGCGTTCCTGCAGCGGTGTCCACAGTGCGGCGCCGCCGAACAGGCTGCGCATACCGGGCGGCATCACGCCGACGATCTCGACCGGTGCGTCGCCGATGAGATCCAGGCGCCGCCCGATGACGCCCGGATCGCCGCCGAAGTGATCGATCCACTCGGCGTGCGAGATCACCGCGACGGCGCGCCCTTCGCGTGCGTCCTCGCGGTCGAGCGTACGCCCGAGCAGGGGCGCCTGCGCGAGCGTTTCGAAGAAGCCGGCACTGACCTGCTGGGTCTGGATCTCGCGCGGGTGGCCGTCGTCGGCGACAGTGACGCCGCTCCATTGGAAGTAGGCGCTGACGACGAGGCCGTCGACGCCAGCGACGACCTGTTTTGCTTCGGCCACGGTCAGCGACGAATACGCGATGCCGCGCGCCGGATTGGATGACTGGATGACCACCAGTCGGTCGCTGTGTGGAAACGGCAGGCCGCGCAGGACCACACCGGCGAGCGCGCTGAACATGGCGACCGCAAGAGCGATGCCGAGCGTGAGCATGCCGACCGCGGCCAGGCTGAAGCCGGGGGAACGGGCGAGGTTGCGCAGCGCCTGGCGCAGCAACGGCAGCGCGTTCATCGGCAGTCTCCCCGGCGGCAACCGTCATTCATCGCGCAGCGCCTCCATCGGCCCCACGCGCAGGGCGCGCCAGGACGGGATCAGGCAGGCGGCGAGGGCGACCAGCGCCAGCAGCGCGATGACGCTGCCGAGCACGCGCGGATCGGCCTCGCCGATGCCGTAGAGCTGGCTGGCGATGAGGTGGCCGAGCGCGAGCGCGCCGAGCAGGCCGATGGCGATGCCGGGCACGATCATGGCCAGCCCGCTGCGCAGCATCAGCTTGTGGATGTCGGCGCGGGTGGCGCCGAAAGATTGGCGCACGCCGATCTCGCGTCGGCGCTGGGCGGCGATCCAGGCCAGCACGCCGTAGATGCCGATCGCAGCCAGGGTCAGCGCCACGCCTGCGAAGACGCTCATCAGGGTCAGGTTGAAGCGGCGCAGGCGTGTGGTCTGGCCGGTCACCTCGTCCATGGTGCGCGGGGCGAACACGGGCACGTCGGGGAAGGATTCCTGCATCGCGCGACGCAAGGCAGGCACCAGCGCCAGCGCATCGCCGTGGACCTTGAGCGCGAGGGCGAGGTCGCCGATCGGCACCGTGGTGATGGGGAACCAGACTTCGGCGTCCGGCGGCTGCTCCAATCCGCGCTGGCGCAGGTCGCCGATGACGCCGACGATGGTCTTGGGCGAGTCGTCGTAGATCGACACCTGCGCGCCGAGCGCGTCGGTGCCGCCAAGGTAACGATCGACAAATGCCTGGTTGACCAGCACTTCGGTCGGGAACAGCGCGCGCGTGCCGTCGGTGGCGTTGAAGGCGCGCCCGGTCTTCAGCGTGATGCCGAAGGTGCGGAAGGTATCCGGGCTGGCGAAGCGGAACTCGGCGATGGCGTCCTCGGGGACTTCGCGGCCGGCGATGGTGAAGCCACCGTTCCAGCCCCCCTCGCCCGAGGCGGGCAGGGCATTGGTGAGGGCGACGGAGGTAACCCCCGGCAGCGCGGTCAGGCGCGCCTCGATGGCAGTCAGGCGCGGGTCGAGCGCAGTCTTGACGCGCGCATACCAGGCGGCGAAGTCCTCGCCGGGCTGCATGGTCGGGGTCGGCAGGGAGAACTTTGCGGTCAGCACCTGGGCGACATCGCGCAGGCCGGAATCCTGTTTCGACAACTGGCGCAGGCTGTCGATGAGCAGACCCGCGCCCGCCAGCAGGGTCATCGCCAAGGCGATTTCGGCGGCCACCAGCACGCCGCGCGCGCGCGCCTGGCCACGGCTGCCGACCTGGCCGCGTCCGCTGCCGCGCAGGGTCAGTGCGGGATCGGCGCGGCCGGCGCGCCAGGCCGGCGCGAGGCCGAACAGCGCCAGCGTCAGCGCGGCGACCAGGGTGGTCGCGATCACCACGCGCAAGTCGATCGATGGCGTGTTGTAGCCGGGCAGCAGATCCGGCGCGAGGCGCAGCAGCGCCGGCACGGCCAACTGCGCAAAGGCGAGTGCGGCGAGGGCGCCGGCCAGCGACAGCACCATCGCTTCGGCCAGCACGCTGCGCATGAGTTGCGTGTGGCCGGCGCCGAGCGCACTGCGCACGGCCAGCTCCTGCGCGCGGGTCTGGCCGCGCGTCAGCATCAGGCTGGCGAGATTGGCGCAGGCGATCAGCAGCACCAGCAGGGCCGCGCCCAGCAGCACCGACAGCGAACCGCGCAGAGGGCGGCCGACCAGTTCATCCAGGCGTTCGACCTGGGCGGTCAGTCCGCCGTTCTCCGCGGGGAAGTTTGCCGCTTCCCAGTCGGTGATGCCGCGCATGACCGTGCGCGCCTGCGCCGGCGTGACGCCGTGGGCGAGCCGCGCCACCGGCGCGATGGAGTTGCTGCCGCGGCCGGCGGTGTTGGCCGGCAGGAAGGTCGGCGTCCACAGCTGCGCGTCGTCGGGGTAGGCGAAGCCCGGTTGGGCGACGCCGATCACCCGCCAGGCTTCGCCGTTGAGCTGGATGTCGCGACCGACGACACCCGCATCGGCGCCGAATCGGTTGCGCCACAGGGCATTGCCGAGCACGACCACGCGTTCGTTGGCATTTTCTTCCGTCTCGCCGAAGGCACGGCCGAGCGTGATCGGTTGGCTGAACACGTTCCAGAATCCCGGCGTGACGGTGTAGCCGGTGAGGCGCTGGGCGGCGCCCGCGCCGGTCAGGTTGACGGTCTGCGGGGTGTAGCCACCAAAGGCGTCGAAGGCGCCGCCGCTGCGCTCGCTCCATTCGCGGAACACTGGTGGCGACACGGGGCTCTTGTGCACCGGCGGCTGCTCGCGCATCACGCGCACGATGCGATCGGCATCGGCGAAGGGCAGGGACTTGAGCAACACCGCGTCGTAGACGGTGAAGATCGCCGCCACTGCGCCGATGCCGAGCATCAGCGTGAGCACCGCGGTCAACCCAAAGCCGGGATGTTTGCGCAAGCTGCGCAAGGCCTGACGAAGGTCGCCGAGCAGGGGGCTCATCACTCAGGTTCCCGCGCGGCGCATGAGGCGCTGGTCTTCTTCGTGGCGCAGGCGGTGCATGGTGTCCTCGTCGACGATGCGGCCGTCGAACATGAAAATCTTGCGCTGGGCGAAGTCGGCGTAGCGCGGATCGTGGGTCACCATGCAGATGGTCGAGCCGGCCTTGTGCAGATCTTCGAGCAGGCTCATCACCGCCTCGCCGTTCTTCGAATCGAGGTTGCCGGTGGGCTCGTCGGCCAGCAGGATCGAAGGCGCGCCGACCAGTGCACGCGCAACGGCGACGCGCTGCTGCTGGCCGCCGGAAAGTTGCGCAGGGTAGTGCTTCACCCGGTGCGCCATGCCGACCCGCTCAAGCGCCTGGATTGCGCACTGGCGGCGTTCGGCCTTGCCGACGCCGTCGCGATAGGTCAGCGGCAGCTCCACGTTCTCGAATACGTTGAGGTCGCCGATCAGGTTGAAGGCCTGGAAGACGAAGCCGATTTCCTTGTTGCGGATGTGGGCGCGCTCGCTGGCATCGATGTCGGCCACTTCGCGTCCATTGAGGCGATAGGTGCCGCCGCTGGGCGTATCGAGCAATCCGAGGATGGCGAGCAGGGTGGACTTGCCGCAACCGGAAGGGCCGGTGATCGATACGAACTCGCCCTTGGCGATGTCCAGGTGCACGTCGGCCAGTGCGTGCGTTTCCACCTCGTCGGTGAGAAACACTTTTTTGATCGTATCGAGATGGATCAGGTTTGCAACGGTCATGTCAGCGGCTCGGTCAGGAAAGGATTGGCAAGACGGTTCACTTCAGGCGGATGCGGTCGTACTGGTCCCAGGCACTGGTGTCGGACAGGATCACGCGCTGGCCGGCGTCCAGGCCCTGCAGGATCTCGATCTGATTGACCGAAGCCTTGCCAAGGCGCACCGGCACGCGGGTGGCGGTGTCGCCGCCGGCATCGACACGGAACAGGCGCAGGTCGGAGTCGGGTTGGCCGAACGCCGGGCGACCGACGTGGAGCACGTCGGGCAGGCGCTGGATCTCGATCGTGCCATCCACGGAAAGGTCGGGGCGCGCGCCGGGCGGGAGCTCGCCGGTGAGTTCGACATCGACCTGCACGCTGCCGTTCTGCACCGCCGGATCCACGCGCAGCACGCGACCGGTGACGATGCCGTTGCGCGTGTCCACGCGCACCGCTTGGCCGAGTGCCACGTCCTTGGCCTGGGTTTCGGCGATGCGCAGTTCGGCCATCAGATCGCCCGGACGCGCCACGCGGGCCAGGTTCGCGCCGGCGGCGACCTGCTGGCCTTCTTCCACCGGCACCTGTTGCAGGATGCCGGTGATGCCGGCGCGCACATGCAGCGCATCGGCCTGGCGTTGGCGCAGTTCGCGCGTGTTGACGAGTTGCCCCAGGCGCGCCTTCTCGGCAGCGATCTGGGCCGCGATGTTGCGTTGGAATGCGGCCACGCGCTGCTCCTCGATTTCCACGCGCGACTTCAATTGTTCCAGCGTGATCAGGGTGCGCTTGTATTGCACGGTCGGGATGATGCCCTTCTGGGCCAGCGGCTTTTCGGCTTCGGCCTGCATGCGCGAGGAAGCGTATTCGGCGTTTGCCGAGGCGAGGGCGGATTTTTCGTCGAGCAGCTTCGATTGCAGATCGGTCCGCTTGGCGGCAAGGTCGGATTCAGCGGCAATGACGGCGGTCTGGGCGGCCAGCAGTTGCGTCTCCACCTCCGGATTGCCCAGTTCGATGATCACGGTGTCGGCCTGCACGGCAGCGCCCGGCTTTACCACGATGCGCTCCACCCGTGCAGCGGTTTCGGCAGCGATCCAGCGAATTTCCTTCGGCACGAGCGTGCCGGGGCCACGCACTTCGCGCAGCAATTCGCCGCGCTCGACCGTGCCGATCAGGACGTTGTTGCGTTCGACCGAGGGCAGGGCCGGTCCGAGACGGGCCAGGCCGATGCCGATGCCGGCGACTGCGAGCGCGGCGACGCCGACGAGGATCAGCAGGCGTCGGCGCTTCTTGATCTTGAGTTCAGGGCGAGCGATGTCCATGACCATGCAAGAGCATGGACCGTGCCAGCATTGCATCCGGGACGCGCCGTGCGCAGGGAAGGCAATGAAAGTCTTTCCCGATCAAGCAGATGTTGCCGAAGGGTGAAATTTTTCGGACCTGCGCCGCGACACGTTGAGTGGGGCCTGTGCGGGCGCGCTGTTCGCATGCGAACAGTGACTGAACGCTGGCGGACATCCTTGTCGACACGGCTGTATCCGCCTTGCCCGGGACTTTGTGCGCGACCGACCGGCACGGCATCGCCCTGCGGGATTGGTGCGCGACATCGCGATCGCCGGTTGCGGCCGCCGCTGCCAGTGCAAGGGATCAGTACCGGTTCGTGTCACGGTCGCCGGGCAAACGCTGCGGAAGATCAGCAAGTCTTTGCGAGGATCCGCGCAAACGCGTCACAATGCCGACTCTTTGCCTTCGATCGCCCGCATGCCCATCCGCACGCCGCCCGTCACCCGCGCGCTGCTCATCGCCAACATCCTGGTGTTCCTGCTGCAGATGGCGCTGCACGACTCGCAGCCGCCGTATCCGCTGACGATTCCGTTCGCGCTGTGGCCGCTGGGGCCGTCGCCCTACAGTGACGTCGTCGGTTTCGAGCCGTGGCAGCTGGTGACTTACGCATTCCTGCATGGCGGCATGTCGCACATCCTGTTCAACATGCTCGCGCTTTGGATGTTCGGCGGGCCGGTCGAGGAGGCCTTTGGCGCGCGTCCGTTCGCGCTGTATTACTTCGTGTGCGTGATCGGCGCCGCGCTGACTCAGCTTGCGGTGCTGCACCTGTTCCCGAACGGCTACTACCCCACGGTCGGTGCCTCGGGCGGTGTGTTCGGGCTGCTGCTCGCCTATGGGCTGCTGTATCCACACCATCGGATCCTGCTGTATTTCGCGATACCGATACCGGCGCGGCTGTTCGTCGTGCTCTACGGCATTCTCGAGCTCGTGCTCGGCGTTACCGGCACGCAGGCGGGCGTCGCGCATTTCGCCCATCTGGGCGGCCTCGCCTTCGGCTTCCTGCTGATTCTGTACTGGCGCGGCAAGCTGCCGTGGAAACCGCGGCGAACCTTGCGACTGTGAGCCCGCGGCGACACCGCCAATGTCATCGTCCATGCCAAGCACTCTTGCCGAGTGGCTCGAATACCAACTGCGCATCCATCCGCAGTCGATCGCGCTCGGCCTCGATCGCGTGCGCGAGGTGTGGCGAAGACTGGGGGCGCCACCGCCTGCTCCGCTGGTGGTCGCGGTAGGCGGTACCAATGGCAAGGGCTCGACCGTGGCCTTCCTCGAAGCCATCTACACCGCCGCAGGCAAGCGCGTGGGCGCTTACACCTCGCCGCACCTGCTGCGCTACAACGAGCGCGCGCGAATCGCGGGTGTCGATGTCGAGGATGCAGCATGGGTCTCGGCCTTCGAGCGCATCGAGCACGCGCGCCAGAACATCGCGCTGACCTATTTCGAGTTCGGCACGCTCGCCGCGCTGTGGCTGTTCGCGCAGGCGCAGCTGGATGTCGCCGTGCTCGAAGTCGGGCTCGGTGGCCGCCTTGATGCGGTCAATCTGGTCGACGCAGATGCTGCGGTGGTGACCACCGTCGACCTCGACCATCAGGAATGGCTGGGCAACGATCGTGACAGCATCGGCCACGAGAAGGCCGGCATTTTCCGCCGTGGCCGCCCGGCGGTCGTCGGCAGTCCGGATGCGCCTGCAGGCTTGCTTGATGCGCTCGCCGGAATTGGCGCGCGCGGCCTGATCGCCGGTCGCGATTACCACTGGCAGCCAGAGGATGATCGCTGGCGTTGGCATTGCGACTCCGCGCAGCTCGACCTGCCCTTGCCCGAATTGCCCGCGCCAGTGCAACTCGCCAACGCCGCAGCGGCGATCGCGGTGGTGCATGCACTGCGCCGACGCGGTGGCTGGAACGAAGCAGCCATTGCGCAAGGCGTGTGCCATGCCCACGCGGCCGCGCGCCTGCAACGCGTCGCATACGAGCCCGAGGTGTTCGTCGATGTCGCGCACAATCCGCAGGCCGCTCGCGCGCTGGCACAGTGGCTGTCCGCGACGCCAATCCGCGGGCGCAATCTGGCCGTGTTCGGCGCGCTCGGCGACAAGGACGTGGGTGGCATCGCGGCTGCGCTCGAGCAGCACATCGAGCGCTGGTTTCTCGCGGCGCTCGACGCCGATTCACCGCGTGGCCTGTCGCTCGTCGCGCTGCAGGCGCGCCTGCCCGCGGGCATGGCGCTGAGCGGCTCGATCAACGTGGCGGCCGCGCTCGATGCCGCGATCGCGGTGGCGCAGCCCGGCGATCGCATCATCGCGTTTGGTTCGTTCTTCGTTGCTGCCGCCGCGCTCACGCACCTGTCAGGCAACGCGAGCTGACCACGGGCCGGAACGTGTTCGCCATTTGGCCGGTGGCAGGTCGGGCTCACGTATAATCGCCAAGTTTTCCTGATCGTGGATGATCCATGGATCTGTCGCTCAAGCAGCGCCTGCTCGGCGCCGCCGTTCTGATTGCCCTGGCGGTGATTTTCGTGCCGATGTTCCTGTCCGGCAGCGGTCCGCGCCAGCCGGAGAAGATGGAAACGACCACCTTGTCGATTCCCCCGGTGCCTGAACGCGAGTTCCAGACCCGCGATCTCAGCGTCACGCCGCAAGCTGCGAACAGCGGCGAGCGTGTGGCCAGCGTCGATACCGCGACCGCGCCCAAGCCGGTCGATGCCACGCCAGGCACCACGCCAGCGGCGCCCGCGCCCCAGCCCGAGGCAAGCAAGGCCGAACCGCCCAAGCCAGCCGCGAGCAAGCCCGAGCTCGCCAAGCCGACGGCCGCGCGCGAAGAAGCCGGGATTGCCGCCAATGGCCGTTTCTATGTGCATCTGGGCGTTTACAGCTCGAACCGGAACGCGGCCGATCTGGTGGCGGCGCTCAAGAAGGGCGGCTTTGTCGCCTATTCCGAAGCGACCGAATTCCAGGGCAAGCCCGCCGAGCGCGTGCGCGTGGGCCCATTCACCGACCGCGCCGCGGCCGAGGCGACGCGTCTGCGCATCAAGCGGTTCAAGCCGAGCGTGCCCGGCAGCGTGATCGAGAATGCCGATGATGCCCGCACCGATGCAGCCGCTTTGCCTGCGCACAAGGCCGGTGCATTCGCGGTGCAGCTGGGTGCGCTCAAGAGCGCCGAGGATGCCAACAAGCTGCGCGATCGCGTTCGCAATGCCGGCTTTGCCGCCTTCGTCGACAAGGTCAACAGCAACGGCACCACGCTTTGGCGCGTGCGCGCCGGCCCGGAAGTCGAGCGCGCCAAGGCCGAGAAGCTGCGCGACTCGATCAAGGACAAGCTCAAGCTCGACGGCATGATCGTGACGCAGTGAGTGGCTTGGGCGGCGCCGATCAGGTGACACAAGCTTCATGGTCCTCGATGGCTGGGCGATTGGCCGGAATCCACGCGATGGTTCAAGCAAGAACATCGGCAAATCCGAGCGCTGGCAAACGGGGCCGTGGCGGTGAGCGCGCGCGCCGCGTGTGGTCGCGGGTTGGGCCGTGAACTGGGTCGACATCGCCATTCTCGCGGTGCTCGGCCTGTCGATGCTGATGGGTCTGTGGCGTGGACTGATCAGCGAGGTGCTGGCGCTGGTTATCTGGTTCTGCGCGTTCTGGTTCGCCTGGCTGCTCGGCCCGGCGCTGGCGCTGCGCCTGACCGAACACGTGCCGACGCCTTCGCTGCGCATCATGCTGGCTTACGTGCTGTGCTTCATCGCGGTGCTTGCGCTGGGCGCGATCGTGGCCTACATCCTGCGCAAGCTGATCGCCGGCAGTGGCCTGTCCGGCAGCGATCGCCTGCTGGGCATGGTGTTCGGCCTGGTGCGTGGTCTGGCGCTGGTCGTGCTGATCGTGTTCGTGCTCGGCGCGATGTTCAGGCAGGACCCGTGGTGGCAAGAATCACGGCTGCTGCCGACTTTCCAGCGTGGCGCCGACTGGCTGGCGGCGCGCCTGCCTGCCGAAGTCGCGCATTACCTCGAACCGGTGGAGAATCTCGTGCGCGACCCGCTCAAGGTGTTGCCGCAAGGGCCAGCCACCCAACCCCCATCCCATTGAAGTCATCACCATGTGCGGAATCATCGGCATCGTCGGCAAATCCGAAGTCGCGGCGGCGCTCTACGACGCCTTGACCGTACTCCAGCATCGCGGTCAGGACGCCGCCGGCATTGCCACCCTCGACGGCAACCGGCTACGCCTGCACAAGGGCGCGGGGCTGGTGCGCGACGTGTTCAACCACGACAGCATGCTGGCCCTGCGCGGCAATGTCGGCATCGGTCATTGCCGCTATCCGACCGCGGGTTCGGAAGGCTCGGCCGAGGCGCAGCCGCTGTACGTGAACTCGCCCTGCGGCATTGCGCTTGCCCACAATGGCAATCTCATCAACACCCAGGCGCTGCGTCGCGAGGTGTTCGAGGACGACCGCCGTCACGTCAACTCCGATTCGGATTCGGAAGTGCTGCTCAACGTGCTCGCGCACGAGCTGCAGATCCAGGACCGTCGCACGCTCACGCCCGACCACATCTTCAAGGCCGTCGCCGGCACCCACGCGCGTTGCGCCGGTGGCTACGCGGTGGTGGCGATGGTGCTCGGCTACGGCGTGCTCGCCTTCCGCGATCCGCATGGCATCCGCCCGCTGGTGCTCGGCGAGCGCGATACCGCCAGCGGCAAGGAGTATGCGGTCGCTTCCGAATCGGTGGCACTGGACATCCTCGGCTTTCGCCTGCTGCGCGATATCGCGCCGGGCGAGGCGGTCCTGCTCACGCTCGATGGCCAGTTGCATGCGCGGCATTGCGCCGAACCGGCATTGCACGCGCCGTGCATTTTCGAGTACGTCTATCTGGCACGGCCTGATTCGATGATCGAGGATGTGTCGGTGTACAAGGCGCGCCTGCGCATGGGTGAGAAACTCGGCGAGAAGATCCTGCGCGAGATGCCTGATCACGACATCGACGCGGTGATCCCGATTCCCGACACCTCACGCACCGCGGCCGGCCCGCTGGCGCAGATTCTCGGCGTGCCGGTGCGCGAGGGTTTCGTCAAGAACCGCTACATCGGCCGCACCTTCATCATGCCCGGACAGAGCGAAAGGCTGAAGTCGGTGCGTCGCAAGCTCAATCCGATCGGCCTGGAGTTCCGACGCAAGAACGTGCTGCTGGTCGATGACTCGATCGTGCGTGGCACCACGTCGAAGCAAATCATCCAGATGGCGCGGGATGCAGGGGCGCGCAAGGTCTACCTTGCCTCGGCGGCGCCGCCGGTGCGCTTCCCCAACATTTACGGCATCGACATGCCGGCTACCGCCGAGTTGGTTGCGCATGGCCGCAGCGTCGAGGAAATCGAGCGCATCCTCGGTGCCGACAAACTGATCTACCAGGATCTCGAAGACCTGATCTGGGCAGTGCGTGACGGCAACGAAAACCTGGAAGCCTTCGATACCTCGTGCTTCTCCGGTGAATACGTGACCGGTGTCGAGCCGACCTATCTGGCCGACCTGGAGTTCATGCGTTCCGATGATGCCAAGGCCAAGCGCCGCGTGATCAGTTGATGTGGCTGGATCGCCGCGGCTGGCGGGCGCCGACCGCGTCACGCATTCACGCACGTATGGTTGATCGCCGCGCATGAGTGTGGTTCCTTTGCAGTTTCGGCAGGACGCGTCGCGTCCGCCTGACGGAGAGCGCGAGGCGGCCATGGTTGGCGCGACGGATACGGTGTTTGCTGCCGCTGCGGCGTGTCTGGCCTGCGATGAAGTCGCAGCCAAGCTTGCGCTCACCCATGCGGCCGCGCGCGATTTCGCGATCGGCCGGCTCGCGCTTGGCGAGACACCGGCGGTGACGGCGATCGTGGCGCCCGGACGCCCGCCGCGCCCGCGATTGGTGTCGCCGCGCGAATTGGCCCAGCGCGGGCTGGGCACGCGGGAAGGCCGTGCGGCGCTCGTGCATGCCGTGGCCCACATCGAATTCAATGCGATCAACCTCGCCTGGGATGCGGTCTACCGCTTCCGCGGCATGCCGGCCGAGTTCTATGCCGACTGGGTTCGCGTCGCCGACGACGAGGCGCGCCATTTCTCGATGATTGCCGCGCGGCTCGAGCAACTGGGTCATCGTTATGGCGATTTCGATGCCCACGATGGCTTGTGGGAAATGGCAACGCGCACCGCTGACTCCTGCCTTGCGCGCATGGCGTTGGTGCCGCGGGTGCTCGAGGCGCGCGGGCTCGATGTCACGCCGGGCATGATCGAGCGCCTGCGCAGTGTCGGCGATCTCGACACCGTGGCCGTGCTTGAAGTCATCCTCGCCGAGGAAGTTGCACATGTCGCCGCGGGCTCGCGCTGGTTCGATTGGTGCTGCGCGCGGGCAGGAGTCGAGCCGCAGGCGACTTTCCTCGAACTCATTGGCCGTCACATGCGCGGCAGTCTGCGCGGGCCGTTCAACCACGGAGCGCGCCTGCGCGCAGGCTTCAGCGCTGCCGAGCTGGCGCAACTCGAAGGGCTGGGCGGCTGATGGCGAGCACCATTCGCGTCGCGGTGTTTGGCGCGGCTGTACTGGCCGCGTGGTTGCTGCTGTTGCTGCTGGTGGCCGGCGCGCGCTGGAGCATGCCCGTGCAGGGCGAACATCGGGTGTTTCATGGCAGTCGTTTCCAGCCGGTGTTCGGTGATGCCGAGCCGCTCGGGCAGGATTTGCGCATCCTTGCACCCAATGCGGATTTTTCGGCCCTGCAAACCGCCGTGGTGCCCGATCTGGATGCCGCGCGCTTTCCACTGCTCAGTTACCGCATTGATGATTTTCCGCGCACGCTCGAGCTGTCGCTGGTGTTTCGCCGCGCCGACGGCAAGGATGTGGAAACGATTTCACTGCCCAGGCCGAGCGCCGGCGCCACCGTCAGCGTCGACCTGTCCGGCGTGGCTGCCTGGCGCGGTCAGATCAGCGAGATCGGTTTTGCCCAGTTTCCGGTTGCGCAGCTGGTACCCGTACAGGATGCGTTTCGACCGTTCACGCTGCGCACGGCGACATTGGCGGCGGCGTCGTGGCAAGGGCAGATCGAGGCGCTCGCCAGCGCCTGGTTTGCGCACACACCGTGGCAGCTGGTTTCGGTCAGTGCGATCGGGCCGAGCGAAATCGGCGACAAGTCGCCGCATGGCTTGCGGCCGCCGCTCGTCGCCGCGCTTGCCTTGGCGATTGCGGCGATCCTGGCCTGGTTGATCCTCGGCCTGCGCGGTCGCGCATGGATGCGTTTCGTCGCGATCGGCTGCGGCATCGCATGGCTGGCGCTGGATCTGTGCTGGTTGCGCGATCTCGATTACAAGCGGCGCACCGATCAGGATGTCTGGGGCAGCAGCGCATTGGCGCAGCGTCAATCGCACGTTGCCGATGGCGAGCTGATCAGGGCCGCCGGGCAACTCAAGCATCTGCTGCGCGACGAGCCGAGCGGACGACACATCCTGCTCAGTTCCCTTTCGCCCTATGTCGCGATCCGTCTTGCCTATCACGCCGCGCCGCTCAACGTCGGCGTTGCCGCGGCCTTGCCCGGACGCGGACTGCCCAAAGGCACGATCATTGCCCGCTACGACATGCCCGCAGCCTTCAGCAACGGGATGCTGAGCTTTGGTGGTCAGCAATTTCATGCCGAGGTCCTTGAAGAGGACGCACGCCTTGCGGTGTATCGCGTGCTGGGGCCTTCGCGATGAGCGCCGCAGCCTTGTTCAGTGTGTGGGCTGCAACGCTCCTGCTTGGCAGTGGTGCGTGGATCGCGCTCGCCGGCTGGCCGCGACGTGCAGCCGAGCGCTGGTGTGCGCTTGGCGGCGGATGGATGCTCGGCGCGGTGCTGTGCGCCATGCTCGTGCGCGTGCTCGCCGCCGGTGATCTGGCCAGGGCCTTGCCGCGTGTCGCACCTACCGCAGTCATTGCCGGCTTGATGCTGTGGATGTTGGCGTGGACGCAGCACAAGCGCATGCCCGTCGCACCCGATACCCCCGCGACTTGGCGCACCACGCCCGGAAATCGGCTCTGGATCGCATTTGCGCTGGCCCTGTTGTGCTGGCGCGTCGGCCTTTTGTTCGAAGACATCCTGCTGCACCCGATCCTGCCTTGGGATGCATGGGCGGTCTGGCTCGCCAAGGCCAAGGTCTGGGTGCTGGCCGGGCGCATCGAGCCATCGGTGTCCTTCGAGACGTGGATTGCGCAGAGCGCATCGGCGACCCGTACCGGCGTCGCCTGGCTCTACCCCGAGCTGGTGTCCTGGGTCGCAGTCTGGTTTGCGGCGGGCGTGTACTGGATCGAGCCGCTGGTTGGTCTGGCCTGGTTGGGTCTGGGTGTATCCCTGCTTGCGTTGCAATACGGCAATTGGCGCGCGCTTGGCGTGCGTCCGCTGCTGGCTGCGACCGGTGCCTATGCCTTGGGCTCGTTGCCGCTGTTCGATGCCCATGTGGCGCTGGGCGGGTATGCCGATCTGTGGGTCGCCGCGGTACTCGCGCTCGGAGCGCATGCCTGGTTGCGCTGGTCGCTCGGCGAGCGGCGCCAACTCGCCTTCGTCGCGCTTGCGATCGTGCTGCTGCCGATGATCAAGCTCGAAGGAGCCGCCTGGAGCATCCTGCTCGGCGTGGCTTGCGTGTTTCGCGCCTTGCCCCGGCGCTTGCAGGTGCGGCGCTTCGCGATCGGCTTCGTGGTGCTGGTGGCGCTGGTGCTGGCATCGATTGCCCTGGGGGTATCGTGGATCGGCGTGGCGCGACGCTATCTCGACAGCGGCCGATTTTTCGATCTCGGCCAGATCGGCAGCTCGGCGACGGCGCTTGCCGCGGCGCTGTGGGCACAGTGGAACTGGAATCTGCTGTGGTTCGTTCTGCCGGCGGTGCTGGTCGGCAACTTCCGGCGCTGGTCGACCTCACCAATGACGCGGCGAATGGCGGCTTTCGTCGCCCTGCCTTTTGCGGTGATGCTCGGTTTGTTTCTTTTCACCACCGCGGCGCGTTACGCGCAGAGCTATTCGGCGGTCAATCGCCTGCTGCTGCAGATCACGCCCTTGCTGGTGAGCCTGCTGGTGCTCGCGGTGACTACGCCGGATCGTGCAGCCAAGGCATGCGGGGCCGATCAAGCCGGTGCCGATGCCCCGAGGGCCGCGGAGTAGAGACGGCGCGTGGCATCGCCCGAATGGGCGAGCGTGAAGTGATCCGTCCAGCGTGCGCGTCCGGCCGCACCGAAGCGTGTGCGCATGCCGGCATCATCGAAGCGCGCAAGTGCAGCGGCGAGCGCAGCGGCGTCATCGGGCGGCACGAGCAAACCGCTCTCGCCGTCGGCAATCACACTGGCCACCCCCGAACCGGGAATGGCGCTCGCAACCACGGGCAGCCCGGCGCGCATGGCTTCGAGCAGCACCAGACCGAAGGCCTCGCCGCGATCGCGCGAGGGCAGCACGAACACCTCGGCGCCGGCGTAGGCCTGCGCGAGGCTCGCATCATCCACATCACCGGCAAAGGCCACGCGCGCCGACACGCCGCGTGCCTGTGCCTGGGCACGCAGCTGTGTCTCGCAGTCGCCCGCGCCGATCAGCAGCAGGCGATCCTCGCTGCGCGCGACGAGCGCGTCGATGAGCACGTCGAAGCCCTTGTAGCGACTCAGGCGCCCAACCGCGAGCAAGCGCAGGCCCTCGCCGGCCGGCCAGGATCCTGGATGGCCTTCGACGCGCGCTTCATCGGCAATTCCCAACGGAATCACCTGTGTCTTGCTGCGCCACGGTGCCAGCGCCAGGCTCGCATCGAGATAGGCCTGCGAAGTCGCAATCACCGCCTGCGCACGGGCCAGCAGCGCCTGCTCGAATGGACGATAGGCACGGTATCCGACACGCAAGCGCCAATCGGGCGCATCGGGTGGCACGTCGGCATGCCAGTGCACGATCCACGGCAGTCGCCGTGCCGCTGGCAGCGCCAGGGCAAGAAAGCAGGAAGGATTGGGCAGGTGCAGATGCAGGAGTTCGGGCTTGAACTCGCGCAGCACGCGCATGAATTGCCAAGGCAGGGCGGGGCTGAGCGGCGTGTACACCGGCGCCGCCACGCAGCCGCTGCGGTAGACCGTCACGCCGTTGAGCGTTTCCCGCGTGGAGCGCCACCGTCCAGGCCGTGCATGCACGAGGGCGGCAACCGCATCGCCCTGTGCGCTGCAGTATTCGGCCAGCGCCTGGGTGTGTCGTTCGATGCCGCCGCGCTCGGGCGCGTAGTACTTGCCAAGGTGCAGGATGCGCATGCGCCCGCGCTGCTCAGTCGGGATCGTCGTCGCGCGCCGCGGGCGGCAGACTGCCGCCGAGGCGATCGAGTTCCAGCTCGAGGATCGCCAGTTTCTGGGTCAGGCGCCGCAACTGGCGCTCCTGGCGCGATCGGTCGATGTCGAGCTTGAGCAGGCGGATCAGGATCAGCGCGACGGCAACGATGATCGGCAGCACCGGCGGATAGAAGATGCCGGTGAGGTTGCCCATCCACACCACCAACTGCGGGAACACGCCGAGCAAGAAGGTGGCCGCGGCGACACCAAGCCACCACAGGGCATATGGTCCGTGCAGGTGGTCGCGGCGCACGAGGAACAGGATCGCCCCCGCGATGGCCACGCCGAGTATTGCCGAAGTGATCTGACCGCTCAGCATGAGGCTCGTGTCCTGCGCGTGGAGCGCGAGGTGCGGCGGCCGGCGTCGAGCCGCGACAGGCACAGCACCGTGGTGTGGGCCATGTAGCTCGCCACCACGGGCCACGACGCGAAGACCCGCGAGTGTCCCGCGCGCCGCTCGCGCATCGGCACCGGAGTTTCCTCGATGCGCAGGCCCTTGCGGGCGAGCAGCATGAGCACGCCGATGTCCTGGTAATCGAGCAGGCTCGCATCGGGACCGGCCAGCAGCTCGATCGCGCGGCGGTCGTAAAGGCGCAGGCCCGAAGTGAGATCGGCGATCCGCAGCCCGGTGAGCAGGCGCAGATACCACCAGGCGACGCGCTTGGCGCGGCTCAGGCGCTCGACGCAGGTGCCGATCACGACATCGGCGCCGTGCGCAGCCTGGGTTGCGAACAGGGTGGGCAGGGTCTCGGGCAGGTGCTGGCCATCGGCGTCGAGCGCGATCACGCTGGCATAGCCATGTCGGAATGCATAGCGGATCCCGGTCTGGGTGGCGCCCCAGGCACCAAGGCCCAGTGGCAAGCGCAGCGTGACCGCGCCAGCTTCGGCCGCGCGCGCCCGGGTGTCGTCGCTGCTGGCATCGTCGATGACGAGCACATCGCAGCCCAGCGCCTGCCGCACGCCGGCCACGACCTCGGCGACGCTCGCGCCTTCGTTGCGCGCGGGAATCACCGCGAGACAGCGCGCGGCGTTGGATGATGGCGGGATCGAAGCCACGAGGCAGGGCGGAAGAACAGGGACCGCGATTCTCGCGGCTCGCCGTGGGGCGGTCAAATCAGCGCGTTCGTCCACGCGTTGCGCACAGCTTCGCGTGGCTTGTAGAGCCGAGCTCGCTCGGCTCGTGACGTTCGAGCTTGCCCGGCCTGGTTCGCGCGATTGTGTAGGAGGGCCGGCAGGCCCGACCGGCCGCCGGGGAGCGGAGCAAGCTCCGCTCTACGAAGGTGGGTTTGTCTATACGCGTGTGCTTGGCGCGCGGCGCTCTTGTAGAGCCGAGCTCGCTCGGCTCGTGACGTTCGAGCTTGCCCGGCCTGGTTCGCGCGCTTGTGTAGGAGGGCCGGCAGGCCCGACCGGCCGCCGGGGAGCGGAGCAAGCTCCGCTCTACGAAGGCGCGTCTTGTAGAGCCGAGCTCGCTCGGCTCGGGCCGCGAAAGAACAAGGGCAACGGAGCAAGCTCCGCTCTACGGGGCGCGTTTTGTAGAGCCGAGCTCGCTCGGCTCGTGACGTTCGAGCTCGCTCGGCTCGGGCCGCGTAAGGGTCATCGTGTTCCCCGGCAACGGCTCATGGGAATGAAACATGTGTTATAACAACCCAAGAACCACACTGGAGCACCTCCATGCGACTCAAGATCACCACGGTCGGCAATTCGGTCGGCGTCATCCTGCCCAAGGAATTGCTCGCGCGCCTGCGCGTGGACAAGGGCGACACGCTGTTCGTGACCGAGCTCACTGACGGCATCAAGCTCGCACCCTACGACCCGGTGTTCGAGCAGCAGATGGGCGTGGCTGAAGGCATCATGCGCGAGGATCGCGATGTGCTGCGCAAGCTGGCCCAATGAGGTCGAGTCATGATCGTTTGGATCGAGAAGCGATTGCTCTTGGCAGTTCACGATCGCCAGCTTGCCGAGCACGGCGGCCTGTCCGGTGTCCGTGACGAGACCCTGCTGGAATCGGCGCTGGCGCGGCCGCAGCAACTGCATGCCTATGGCGAGCCAGCGCCGGATCTTGCCGATCTGGCAGCGGCGCTTGTCCATGGCATTGCGCGCAATCATCCGTTCCTCGACGGCAACAAGCGCACTGCGTGGGTTGCATGCCGAACGTTCCTGATCGTCAACGGAGTCGACGTCATCGCCGATGCCGCGGAAAAGTACACTGCCATGCTCGCCCTCTCCGAAGGCCGGCTCGAAGCCGAAGCCTTCGCCGCCTGGCTGCGCGGGCACATCGCCAGCCGCACACCCACGAAGATCCAGGAGCCACGCTCGGGCTACGGCGCGGCGCCAAGCCGCCGTCGCCGTTCCTCGGCGGGTAATCGCTAGGCTGGCATGGCGCGCGGTGGGTGAGGGCCGGGGCAGCGGAGCAAGCACCGCTCTACGGGGGCGCGTCTTGTAGAGCCGAGCTCGCTCGGCTCCGGCAGCGCAAGGAACAGGGCAGCGGAGCAAGCTCCGCTCTACGGTGGTGGCGTTTGTCATTGCGCGTGTGCCCGGCTTGGCGTTCTTTTGTAGAGCCGAGCTCGCTCGGCTCGGGTCGCGCAGGAGCGCCCTTGAACCCGCGTGTCCGGTTTCGCCCCTCTGCTGCGTTCCTGTCCAACGTGGGCCGGGGGCGATATGCCGCCGGCAGGTGCGGGAGGCCGTTCAGGCAGCCCATGCCGTACCGGGAAGGTCGACCAGGCCCACGCCTTGTCCTAAGTTGACACTGTGTTAAGAATTCACTAGTGTTCGCGCGGATCGGGCTTGGTTGACCACTTTCAAACCAATGGGGACGGGAGCGAACCGCTCCGCCCGAGACACTCTGGGAGATTAATCCATGAATACGAAAATGAAGGTTCTGTCGCTCGCGGTGGTCGGTCTGTTCGGTTTCGCCGGTTCGGCGATGGCCGCGTGCCCGGCGGGTCCGACGACGGCTGAGGGTGGCGCGTGGACGAGCAAGACTGTGCTTGGCGGCGGCGTCTTGGCGATCGGAACGCCTGGTTTGGCGAGCACTGAGTGCCTCCTGAGTTCTTCGCTGGGTGCGAGTATTTCGTCATCGGCATTTGTCAGATACACGCATGCCGCTTCGGAGCCGTCATACAGGTTCCAGTTCTTGGTTGACACGACTGCACTTACTTCGTTTGTTACTACAGACTCCGTTGTTGTGTTTCAGGGCCCAGCAACAACGACGGCGAATGGCCTGAACCGCATGCTCCGTGTTTCAATTGTTGCCGGTCCTGCAGGCGCGAAGCGCGTGCGTTTCATTGCATCTTGCGCCACGGGTACATGCAACCAGACCTACACAACCGATCTTGTTGCCGGCGTGAATCGCATCGAGGGCAAGCTCACGGTTGGCGCTGGCGCGGCAGGCCAGTTGACTTATTGGGTCAATGCGGCTTCGGGAACGACCGAGCCGGCACCTTCGGGTACGATTGCCAATCTTGACAATGCAGCATGGGGCGGTGTTTCGGCTGCAAGCCTCGGCCTGACTGCGCCAAGTACGCCATTCAAGAACAATCATGCGGCTCAGGCCGTGAATTTCGACCAGTTTGATTCCCGCCGTCAGACATATATCGGCTGGTAAGCAAGTTTTCAATTCTAATAGGAGTGACGATCAATGAAGCGTAATCTGCTTTGTGCAACGGTGGGTTTGGCGGGCGTCGCAGCTCTGTTCAGCATGTCGGCGAGCGCTGGAACCTGCGCCGCTCCGACGTCGTGGCAGCCGGATACGAGTGGCGTCGCGCCGTTGACTGGAACGACCTGCGGCCCGGGCAATGAAACTGGTATCATCAGCGTTTGCCAAGGTGGCTTTGGCGCACCAGGTGCGGCATTTGTTGCGTTGGTTAATGTGGCCGCGGCTGGCACCTTCACCACAATTACGAATACTGGCGGTGCAGGTTACGCACTTGCTGTCTATTGGGTACCGCAAGCAAGCGGATGCAATACTGATGCGAACTGCACCGCTTCAGGATCTGAGGGTTCCGGTGGAAATACTCTTCATAATGATCTTCCGCCGGGATCCTATTACGTGATCGTGACAGGTGCTGATTTTGATAGCGCTGGTGCCTGCGGTACTTTCACGTTGAGTGCCGACGGCTCGCTGCCGGTGACGCTGCAGAGCTTCTCGGTGGGCTGATCGCCCGTCGTTGATGCTTAGAATCGACCCACCTGCGGTGACGCGGGTGGGTTTTCTATGTCCGGGATTCCGAATTCATGCTCTCAATCACTGCTCTTGTGCTGTCGCTGCTGACGGCGGCGCCTGTTGATCAACCAAGCCATCTGGTGATTTCGCCATGCCGGGTGGGAGAACACCAACAGTTTGAAACTGTTTCATGCGATATCGAACTCCACAACAGCGGCGATCACCCAATTGCGATCAGCAAAGGCGAAGCAAAATTCGCCTGGGATTCGATTGAATCCGGCACGACCGTACCGCCCTTCGGCACGACCTACCTCAAGGCCACGGTCGATTTGCGCGATGGCATCGGCTTCGTGAAGCACTCGTTTCGATTCCAAACGAGTGAATCTGGACGCAATCGCATACGTGGCGCGAGTGTCACGGCGTATGTCTCTTCGATTCTCGACGAAGCCGCTCCGCTGATCGATTTCGGCCCCGTGAAACTCAGTGCAAGCTTGCCAGTGAAGTCGATTGAACTGCACAGCCGCGAAGTGGCTGATTTCAAGTTGCTTTCGATCATCGACAAGCCGGCTTGGGTCGACGCGCGCGTTGGCGAGGATGGCCGCTCGGTTACCGCGACCCTGCTCAAGGATGCCCCTTGGGGCATTCAACACGGCAAGATCAAGCTCAAGACCAATGCGCCGCAGCAGCCGCAGGTCTGGGTCACTGTCGATGCGAATGTGATTGGCGAAATCGCGCCTGGCGGCAATCCGTTCGCGTTTGGCTTGTTGCGCACGAATGACAAGCATGAGTTCCTGCTGCGCCTGACCAGTGAATCGGGCAAGGCCTTCAAGACCAGGAATGCGCGGATGGAGGGCGTCAAGGGCAAGGTCTCCGTGCTTGACTGCAAGCCGGCCGCTGCCGGCTGCAAGATGCTGCGGATCACGGTGGCGAATGATCAGACGAACGGACGCCTGCAGGGCAAGATTTTCGTGGATCTGCCCGAGTTCGAGCAGACCTTGCCGATCGACGTCGTGGGCATGCTGCTCCCGCCCGACTTCGTGGTTCACGATTGGAACAAGGAACTCGAAAAGTCTGGCAAGGCGACCAGCGCTGTTCCTGGCGTGGAACTTGGTGCGGCCGACAAGGTCGACCTGAAACAGGCCATCGAGCAGAAAGTGCGTGCGGTCGATTCCGCGCCGCCGCCTGGCAATGGGCCCTTGCTCAAATGGGCAGTGACAAACGAGCAGAGTGTGTACGCTTACATCATCTATCGTGCCGATGCGGAGGCGGGACCGTTCCTGCGTATCAACAAGGAACTGATCCGGGCTGCGGACGACGAAGGAAACGCGTACGGCTCCTACCAGTGGCGCGACAACAGCGCAATTCCCGGAAATGCCTATTGGTACGAAATCGGCACCGTCAATGGTGTTGGCGAAAAGAAGCCCTTGAGCAAGCCGCAGAAGGTCGTCGCAAAGTGATGGTCCGGCGGGAAGAGCCTTGTGGACGCGTCGCCCTCTTGTAGACCCGCACGGCGTCCCCGAATCAGGCTGAGGAATTCCTCAGCCTGATTTCGTTTCACCCCCGCAACCTGCTGCGTCGGTAGCCATAGCCGAAGTACACGACCATGCCGAAGGCGGTCCAGACCAGCATCAACATCCAGTTGTGGATCGTCATCGTCGACAGCAGGATCATGCAGCTCACGATGCCGGCGAGGCAGATCAGAGGCGCTGCGGGAATGCGGAACGGTCGCGGCAGATCGGGTTGGGTATGACGCAGGATCCACACTCCCGCGCAGACGGCTGCGAAGGCGATCAGGGTGCCCATCGAGGTCAGTTCGCCGAGCACGTCGAGCGGGAATACCGCGGCGAGCAGCGCGATGCCGAAGCCCGTGATCAGGGTGTTGATGTGCGGCGTGCGGTACCTGGGATGGATCTTCGTGAACACCGGCGGCAGCAGGCCATCGCGGCCCATGATCATGAAGATGCGCGGTTGGGCGATCACCATCACCAGCACGACCGACGACAGGCCGATCAAGGCGCCGACCTCGACCACCACGCGCAGCCAATTGAGTTCCGGATGGGTCGCAACCGCGGTGACCACGGGTTCGTTGGTGCCAAGCTGTGAATAGGGCGTCAGACCGGTCATCACCGCGGCCATCGCGATGTAGAGCACGGTGCAGATCGCCAGCGAGGCGAGCATGCCGATGGGCATGTCGCGCTGTGGATTGCGCGATTCCTGCGCCGCGACCGAGGTCGCCTCGAAGCCGATGTAGGCGAAGAACACCATCGAGGCGCCACGCAGCACGCCATCCCAGCCATATTTGCCCGGACCTTCGCTGGGTGGAATGAAGGGCTGCCAGAGGCTCGGGTCGACATATTTCCAGCCGGCAAAGATCACGATGAGGATGAGGCCGGTCTTGAGCACCACCATCAGCGAATTGACCGTGGTCGATTCGCGGATGCCGACATAGCACAGTGCGGTGAGCGCCAGCACGATACCGGCAGCCGGCAAGTTCATGACCGCGCCGGTGGGCTTGAGCTGGGCGTCGAGCGGCGCGTTGACGAGCACCGCGGGCAAGTGGATGTTGAAATGGTCGAGCAGGCTGAGAAAGTAGCCATTCCAGCTCACCGCGACGGCCGAGGCCGAGACGCCGTATTCGAGGATCAACATCCAGCCGATGAACCAGGCGGCCATTTCACCGAGCGTGGCGTAGGTGTAGGAATATGCGCTGCCCGAGACCGGCACCATCGCCGCGAACTCTGCATAGCACAGCGCGCAGAACGTGCAGCAGATCGCCGCCAGCACGAAGGACAGGATGATCGCGGGACCGGCGTGTTCGGCCGCGGCCTGGCCGGTGATCACGAAGATGCCGCCGCCGATCACAGCGCCGATGCCCAGCGCCGTCAGGCCCCAGGGCCCGAGCGTGCGATTGAGATCGAGTGAATCGGCATCGGTCCTGGCCGCCTGCGGCGGCTTGATCGCGAGGAGTTGCTTGAGCATGTGCGGCTCCTGAAGCGGGTGCCTTGAGACAGAAGGCCGGCGCTTGCGCCGGCCTTCCTCGTTGCCTGGTGTGGGTCAGTGCCCGCTGCCGGCGAGCTGGCTGCGGTGGTAGCCGTATAGACGATAGACGACCAAGCCGATCGCGCCCCAGAGCACGAACACCACCTTGGCGATGACGCTGAGGTTGGCGAACAGCAGGACGCAGCCGGCCACCGCGAGCGGGCAGACGATCCATGCCATCGGCGTGCGGAACGGGCGCGGGCGATCGGGCTGCTTCTTGCGCAGGATGAGCACACCCACCGACACCATCGCGAACGCGAGCAGGGTGCCCGCATTGGAGGTATCGGCGAGTTTGCCGACCGGGAACAGCGCGGCGCAGATCGATACCACGATACCGGTGATGTAGGTGATCACGTGCGGAGTGAAGAAACGCGGGTGCACGTTGGAAAGCTTCTCGGGGAGCAGACCGTCGCGCGACATCGTGAAGAAGATGCGGGTCTGGCCGAACATCATCATGAGGATGACCGAAGGCAGCGCGATGATCGCGGCGACGCCGATCCAGTTGCCGATCTGCTCGAAGCCCAGCACGCGCATCACGTGGGCGAGCGGTTCGTTGCTGCACACCAGGGCGTTGGAACCCACGCAGGCGGCGGCCATTTCCGGAGTGCCCGGATCCAGCGGCAGGCCATTGGCGCCGAGCATCGGCTGCGCGCCGATCGAACCGGCCGCGCCGTAACCCACCAGCAGGTAGAACACGGTGCAGATCAGCAGCGAGGCGATCAGGCCGATCGGAATGTTGCGGTTCGGGTTCTTGGTTTCCTCGGCCGCGGTGGACACCGCATCGAAGCCGACGTAGGCGAAGAAGATCGAGGCTGCCGCGCCGAGCACGCCCGCGCCGCCCATCGGACTGCCCCAGCCGCCGGGCAGGAAGGGTTCGAGGTTGCCGCTCTTGGCCGCCGGCACCGCGAGGGCGACGAAGACCGTCAGCGCGATGATCTTGATCGCCACCAGCACGGCATTGACGCGCGCGCTCTTGGAGGTGCCGATCACCAGCAGCCAGGTCACGGCCGCGCCGATCAGGAACGCCAGCAGATTGAAGCCACCGCCCGAGTAGTAACCGGTGCGCAGGTATTCGGGCAGGGCCAGCGCGCCCGGCTGCACCAGTCCGAAGAAATCGGTATGCATGAGCAGGCCGTTCATGTAACCCGACCAGCCCACGCACACCGCGGTGGCGCCGATCGCGTACTCGAGCACCAGCGCCCAGCCGACGATCCAGGCGATGAGCTCGCCCATGACGCCGTAGGTGTAGGTATAGGCCGAGCCGGACACCGGCAGCATCGCCGCGAGTTCCGCATAGGCGAATGCCGCCAGGCCGCAAACCACAGCGGCGATCAGGAACGACACCATCATCGCCGGGCCGGCTTTTTGCGCCGCTTCGGCGGTGAGCACGAAGATGCCGGTGCCGATCACCGCGCCGATGCCGAGCAGGGTCAGCTGGATCGGGCCGAGTTGGCGCTTGAGAGATTTCTTTTCGGCTGTTTCGAGAATCTGGTTGAGCGGTTTGACGCGCCAGAAAATCATGGTGTCCCCTCGGCGAGCTGGAAGGTGGTGGGCAAACGAGCGCCCGAATTCCCAGCGCCGTCGTGCAGCATGCGAACGACAAAGATCGAACACAGCGACTCGGTAACATACGCGACGGCCCCGCGAGCGGCAAGGCGCGCAGGTCATGATTTGTGATGCTGCTATGCGGCAGAAGGTTCTTTTGGGCTGGTCAGCGCGTGAGCCGGCTCGGCCCCGCATCCCTGCGC
>NZ_JAHCAP010000027.1 GCF_019634815.1 Dokdonella sp.
TCAATGCCGATGGATCTGGGAACATTAATGTAACAGTTAATGAGATCCCACCGCTTGGCCCGGTGTCTGCAGGGCCGGAGAGCCAATTTGGTTTTCAAATTCCATGAAACGCAAAGACATGAGTGACAGTTGCAAGAAAGCATTTGCATCGTGGTTTATGGGCCATCAGATATTGGCCGTGGTTTTTGCTTGTGGCTTTTCGCTTGAAGCCTTCGCGGGCGAAACCTCGTCTCGATGCTATGGGGCGGTCAGCATGTTCATTCAGCGTGCAGACGAAAAGACTCTGGCCGAATTGAGGGCGGCTGATCCAAAGGAATGTTGGATCTATTTTGACCTGTGTGACGATAGGCGTGCGGCGTTGGAACAGCGAGTGGCGGAAGGGAAGCGCCCTGCGGCGACGTACCTCGCATCGAAGCTCAAGTTGCTCCACGGCGGGAATTGGGAGGATGCAATGATCGCCTTGGGGCAATTCTCGGAGAAAGACATGGGGAGCTTTCTTGCCTTTGCGCGAGACCATGTACTTTCGCCCCAAACGATCGCGGATGCGGTTGTCATGCTTCCCTTGGAGACAGTGGATGAGCCAGCGTTGCAACTTGGCGAAGTTGTGAAGCGCCGTAATGCAGCAGCAAAGGTCTCCGATGAATCATTGCAGGAGTATCGAGCAAGCGTCTTGGCCGCACTCGATGCGGCTGCGCTCCGGATCAAGAAGAATTACGGTGAATGACGCAATCGACGGAAGGGCGCAGTGGAAGGGGCGGGCGGGCAGCTCACGAGCCGCATGGGCGCGGACGGCACCGATGAGCCGCCGAGCCGTTCTGGCCATGATGAAGTGAGAAAGCAAGTTTCGGATGGTGCTTTTGGTCGTCAGCGCCGGTTTGAGTCCGGTCACGCTTTGTTGATTGATGTGCGTTGTTTCTACTGGACTCGCTATGGCGCGCTGTTCAACAGCGGCGGAATCCTGGCCGAGCGGTTCCGGTTCCATGATGAGTATTTCACGATTGGAAATACCATCGAGATCGAATACCGAGAGATCGAGCGCGTTTCGGTGAAATCGTTCTGCGTTTGCGGGATCGTCATCATGCGGCTGGCTTGCGGATCCACGTTCTACATTGTGTCAAAGCGAGCCAAGGAGATCGTGAACCTGCTTGAGCGGGCAGTGGAATGAGCGGACGGCACAGGCCTGGAATTTGAACTGCGTTGCTGCTCCTTGGTGGACCATGGCGACGCAGGTGCGAGATACCGATGGCCGCGGTGGCATGGATGCTGGGCACACCGGGTGATCGGGTGGGCCGTGTGCTCGACTTCCACGTCAACACGGCCCGCGATCGTGTCCTGGTGTTCCGGACGCTCCGTTATTGCGGCAAGGCGAGATCGTCGAGCAGGGCCTTGAGGAAGCGCGCGGCCTCGCCGCCGGTGCAGGCGCGGTGGTCGAAGGTGAGGCTGATGGGCAGGCGCCGGTGGACTTCGATGCCGCCCATCACCGCGACGACGTCGTGGCTGAGCTTGCCGGCGCCGATGATCGCCACGCAGGGCGGCACCACGACGACCGTGCCGTAACGGCCAGCGAACACGCCGAAGTTGGACAGGCTGATGGTGTAGCCGGACAGTTCCGAAGCGGGGATCGAGCGATCCTCGACCTGCGTGCGCAAGCGGTTGATGCCTTCGCGCAGGCCACGGCCATCGAGCAGGTGCGCGTTGCGCAGTGCAGGTACGAACAGGCCATCGGGCGTGTCCACCGCGATGCCCAGGTCGACATGCGGGTGCCTGGTGAGCGTGAGATTGGCATCATCGAACCAGGCGTTGAGCGCGGGCTCGACGCGGCAGGCGGTGACGATCGCGCGGATCGTGCGCGCGGTGATGTCCTGCTTGCCCAGCCATGCGTGCAGATCGGCATCATCGACGATCGTGGTCTGCACCACGCGCGCGTGCGCATCGGCCATCACGCGCGCCATGTTGCGGCGCACGCCCTTGAGCTGTTCGGGCTGGCCAGTCGCGGCGACGGTCGGCGGTGCGGTACGCATCGGCTTGCCCGCTTGCGAGAGCGTGCTGCGTGCGGCGCTCGCGACTGCAGCAACAGGCGCAGCGACTGCTGCCGACGCTGCAATCGGGCCTGCGCCCAGCTTCGCGCTGCCATCGGCCGCGGCTTGTTTGACGTCTTGCAGCGTGACCACGCCACCGGCACCGCTCGCGCGCACGCGCGCGAGATCGACGCCGAGCTTCTTCGCGAGCGCGCGCACCGCGGGTACGGCCTTGACGCCGCCGACGCTGGCGATTTGTTCACTGCGCACTTCGTTGGAACTTTGTACCGCACCGACCACCGTGCCTTCGTCCTCGCGATCGGCCGTGGCGGCCTTGGCCGGTGTTGTCGGCGGCGGCGTCGGCGCGTGGCCATGGCCATGATGGGCAGCATTTTCCGCGCGCTGCTTGGCATTGGGATCGAGTTCGAACTCGGCCAGCGCTGCGCCCGTGATGATGACGTCACCTGCCTTGCCGTGGAACCGGGTGACCTTGCCCGAATACGGCGAGGGCACTTCGACCACGGCCTTGGCTGTTTCCATCGACACCAGCGGCGCGTCGAGCTTGATGCTGTCGCCTTCCTTGACCAGCCATTCGACGATGGTGGCGTCGGGCAGGCCTTCGCCGAGGTCGGGGAGATGGAATGTCTTTTCGTTGGCCATGATGATTTCCAGAGTCACGGAAGATGCAGGAGAACCAGCGCAAGGATCGCCGGCAGTGCCTGCACGAAGAAAATCTTGCGGCTGACCGTCGCGGCGCCGAACAGGCCGGCAACGCTCACGCAGGCGAGGAAAAATGTCTTGATGCGCAGATCGTCGATCGCAAGTCCCCAGACCAGGCCGGCGACCAGGAAGCCGTTGTACAGGCCCTGGTTCATCGCCAGGTACCGGGAGGCGGTGGCGAACTCCGGCGTGAGCCGGAACACCTTGCGCCCCATCGGCTTGTCCCACAGGAACATCTCGAGCGTGAGGAACCACGCGTGCAGCAGCGCGACGATGCCGATGAGGATGTTGGCGACCGGGTGCATGCGCGTGATCAGCTCGCCGCCAGCGTGCGCTTGGCTGCAGCGACGATCTGCGCAGTACTCGGCATCTGCTTCATTTCCAGTCGGTACAACGGTGTATGCACGTCGTAGGCGGTGACGCGTTCGACTGGCGCGAGCAGATCGTAGATGCATTCCTCGGCCAGGCGCGCGGCGATTTCGGCGCCGAAGCCCGCGGTTTTCGGTGCCTCGTGCACGATCACGCAACGGCCGGTCTTGTGCACCGATTCGGCAATCGTGTCGAAGTCGAGCGGAGTGAGCGTGGCGACGTCGATCACTTCGACGCTGACGCCTTCGGCCGCGAGCGCATCGGCAGCTTCAAGGCATTCCTTGACCTGCGCGCCCCAGGTGACCAGCGTGACATCGCTGCCATCGCGCAGCACGAAGCAGACATCCAGCGGCAGGGCTTCGCCGTCGTCGGGCACTTCTTCCTTGTACTGGCGATAGATGCGCTTGGGCTCGAAGAAGATCACCGGATCGGGATCGCGGATCGCCGCGAGCAGCAGGCCGTAGGCGCGCGCGGGCGAGGAGGGCAGCACCACGCGCAGGCCGGGCACGTTGGTGAACAGGTGTTCGTTGGCTTCGGAGTGGTGTTCGGGCGCATGGATGCCGCCACCCCAGGGCGCGCGCCACACCGCGGGACAGGTAATGCGCCCGCGCGTGCGGTTGCGCATGCGTGCGGCGTGGCAAACGATCTGCTCCATCATCGGATAGATGAAGCCTTCGAACTGCGCCTCGGCGACCGGCTTCATGCCCTGCGCGGCAAGACCGACGGTGACGCCGGCGATGCCCATTTCATCGAGCGGCGTGTCATACACACGCCATTCGCCGAACCTGGCCGACAGGCCCGCAGTGGCACGGAACACGCCGCCGTTGACGCCGACGTCTTCGCCCAGCACCACCACCGAGGGGTCGTGCGTCATCTCGTAGGCAAGCGCCTGGGTTACCGCTTCGATCAAGGTGATGGCGGCCATCAGTGCGCTCCCTTCTCAAGCGACAGCGCGAGTGCGCGCTGTTTTTGCAGATCGGCCGGCAGTTCGGCAAAGGTGTAGTCGAAAATTGCCTCGATCGGCTGCGCCTTGGTTTCGAGGTAGCTGTTGACCTCGTTGTCCATCCATTCGTCGCACTCGTGCTTCCAGGCTTCTTCCTTCTTTTCGTCCCAGGCTTTCTTGCTTTCCAGGTACGCGCGCAGGCGCTTGATCGGCTCGCGCGTCCAGGCGTCCTTGACCTCGTCGGCCTCGCGGTAGCGGCGCGCGTCGTCGGCGGTGGTGTGGTCGCCGAGGCGATAGGTCACCAGTTCGAGCACGCTGCCGCCCTTGCCGCTGCGCGCGCGCTCGAGCGCATCTTCCATCGCCTTGCGTACCGCAATGATGTCGTTGCCATCGACCTGGATGCAGAACAGGCCCGCGGCGATGCCCTTCTGCGCGAGGGTCTTGGCGCCGGACTGGATCCTGCGCGGAACCGAGATCGCCCACTGGTTGTTGACGATCACCGCGACCAGCGGCAGGTCGCGCGCGCCGGCGAAGTTGATCGCGCCATAGAAATCGGCCTTGGACGAACCGCCGTCGCCGATCATGCACACCGCGACGCGCTTCTCGCCGCGGATCTTGAACGCGAGCGCACTTCCGGCCGCATGCAGGCATTGGGTCGCGATCGGCACGCTCCACGCAAAGTCGTGGCGTGCCGGTTCCTTCTGGTAATCGTTGCCGCGCTCGTCGCCGCCCCAGTACATGTAGACATCGCGCGGCTGCACGCCGCGATAGAGCTGGGCGCCGTATTCGCGGTAGCTCGGCGCAAGCACGTCCTCGGGTTTCATCGAGCTGCCCACGCCCACGTGCGCGGCTTCGTGGCCCAGGCAGGAGGCGTAGGTGCCGAGCTTGCCGGTGCGCTGCAGCGCGATCGACTTGGTGTCGAACACGCGCGTGGACACCATGAGCTTGTACAGCTCGACCATGTGGTCGAGGTTCTTGGCGAACTCGGGCAGGTCCTTGCGCACGAGCTTGCCGTCGGCGTCGAGGTACTGCAGGTATTCGATCTCAAAACTGGCGGCGATGGACAAGCGGGCCTCCGGTGTGGTCAACCAAAGCGCGGCATCGCCGCGGCGGGATGTCCGGCGTTTCGCGCGGGGCGCGCGGCGCGGACGGGAAGGGCAACCTACGCAATGCCGCCGCAGGCCCGCAAGGCAGGGCGCAGCAGGCGGCAGTGCCGGGTAAACTGGCGAAGTTTACCACGGGGCCAAGTGATGACCGGAACCGACAATCTGCGTCCGCTCGAACAGGGCATCGAGCTTGACCTGCGCAACCGCACCACCTACGGCGGTTACCTGCAGCTGGAAACCCTGCTCGCGGCGCAGCAACCGTTGAGTGACCCGCCTTGTCACGACGAGATGCTGTTCATCGTCCAGCACCATGTCGCCGAGCTGTGGATGAAGCTCTTGATCCACGAACTGCGAGCGGCCATCGCCTGCCTGCGCGCCGACGACATCGATCCCACGCTCAAGATCCTTGCCCGCGTCAAACAGGTGCAGCAGCAGCTGTTTGCACAATGGGCGGTGCTGGAGACGCTCACGCCTTCGGAGTACCTCGCCTTCCGCGGCGTGCTCGGGCCCTCGTCCGGCTTCCAGTCGCAGCAATACCGCACCATCGAGTTCATGCTCGGCAACAAGAATGCAGCGATGCTCAGAGTGTTCGACCACGATCCGGCGGCACAGGCGCAGTTGCGCGCGACGCTGGAGGCGCCGAGCCTGTACGACGAAGTGCTGCGGTTGTTCTCGCGCATGGGCCATGCGATTCCGTCCGGCCTGCTCGCGCGCGACGTGACCCATCCGCATCAGCATGACGAGGGGCTGCTGCCGGTGTTCAAGCGCATCTACGAGAACGCGCATGAATTCTGGGCCGAGTACCACCTGTGCGAGCAACTGGTGGATGTCGAGGAGTTGTTCCAGCTCTGGCGCTTTCGTCACATGAAGACCGTCGAGCGCATCATCGGCCATCGCCGCGGCACCGGCGGGTCGTCGGGCGTGGCCTTCCTCAAGCGCGCGCTCGAGCTGACGTTTTTCCCCGAATTGATCGACGTGCGCACCCGGATCAGCGAGCCTTCCCCCGCGGCCGGTTGAGCCTCACGCTGCGCTGCGGTTTGACGCTGCGCGCGGCAACGGTTAAACGTCACCGACTTTGTCCCCACCGTCACGACCAGGCGAACCCATGGCCACGACCAGTTCCACACCTTCCGCACCCCCCGTTTTCACGCAGACGCTGGGACATCCGCGCCCGCTGTGGATGCTGTTCATGACCGAGTTCTGGGAGCGCTTCGCCTTCTACGGCATGCGCTGGGCACTTACGCTCTACATCGTGGCGCAATTCTTCGGCGGCGATTCCGCGGGCCAGGCCAGTGCCAGTCGCACCTACGGCGCCTTCCTCGCCCTGGTCTATGCCACCGCGATCTTCGGTGGCTTCATCGCCGACCGCGTGATCGGCTACCAGCGTTCGATCCTGGTCGGCGCGGTGGTGTCGGCACTTGGCTACTTCCTTGTGGCGGTGCCCGACCACACGGTGTTTCTGATCGGCCTGGCGACGATCATCGTCGGCAACGGATTGTTCAAGCCCAATATTTCCACCCAGGTCGGCCAGCTCTACGCGCAGGGTGACGAGCGCCGCGATTCGGGTTTCACCATCTTCTACATGGGTATCAACGCCGGTGCTTTCGTAGCGCCGATTCTCACCGGCATCCTCGCCGAGAGCGTGTTCGGCAGGGACGGCATGCCGGCCTACAAGGCGGTGTTCATCGCTGCCGGCATCGGCATGCTGATCTCCACCGTGTGGTTCTGGTTCGGCCGTGCCCAGCTCAAGGGCATCGGTGCGCCACCTGCGGGTGCAGAAGGCATGCAGCGCGTGGTCGCGGTGACGATTGGTGCCCTGATTGCAGTGCCGGCGGTGTATGCCCTGCTCGCGATCGACGCCGGCATCCTCGCATGGATCCTTGCCGCATTGTTCGTCGTGCTGTGCGTGATGGTGCTGGTCGAAGGCTCGCGCGAAGGCAGCGTGTTCCGTGATCGCGCGATCGCCATGCTGATCATCTTCGCCTTCAACGTGCTGTTCTGGTGTTTCTTCGAACAGGCCGGCAGCTCGTTCAACTTCCTCGCGCAGAACATCGTCAACCGCAATCTCGGCGGTTTCGAATTCCAGATCGGCTGGTTCCAGTCGATCAATCCGATCGCGATCCTTACCTTGGCGCCGCTGTTTGCATGGGCGTGGGTGCGCATGGGCAAGGCCAATCCCTCGATCCCGCGCAAGTTCGGCCTCGGCTTGATCTTCAACGGCCTGGCCTTCCTGCTGCTGATGTTCGCGCTGTCGAACCTGGTCGGTGCCGATGGCCGCATTCCGCTGTGGCCACTCGTTGCGGTGTACGTGATCCAGACCGCCGGCGAGCTGTGTCTCTCACCGATCGGCCTGTCGATGGTGACCAAGCTTGCGCCGGCCAAGGTGGTGGGTCTGGCGATGGGCGGCTGGTTCCTGTCGACCGCAATCGGCAACAGCCTGTCCGGCCTGTTCGCCAGCCATGTCAGCGGCGAGGGCGGCATGACGGTGGCATCCGCACAATCGGGTTACACCTTCGGCTTCTATGCCTTGGTCGGTGCGGGCGTGGTGTTGTTCCTGATCGCGCCGCTGATCAACAAGCTCATGCATGGCGTGAAGTGAAGGCGGGATGCCTTCATCCCGAGCAGGTCCGGGATGGCCGTTGATGCGGGGTGCAGGGTAAAAAGACGGGAACGGCGCCTGCGGGCGCCGTTCTTGTTTCAACCCGCATCCACCACGACCAACTCGATGCCCAGGCGTTGCAGACTTTCGCGCGTTTCGGCGGGAATGCCGCTGTCGGTGATGATCGCGTGGATCTGGTCCAGGCTTGCGATGCAATGCAGGCTGACCTTGCCGAACTTGCTTGAGTCGCTCAACACCACCACGCGGCGCGCGCGTTCCAGCATGCGCTGATTCAGCCGGGCTTCGGCCTCGTGATGGGTGGTCACGCCAAACTGCAGGTCGAGCCCGTCCACGCCCAGAAACAGGGTGTCGAAGCTGAAACTCTGCAAGCTCGCCTCGGCCTGGCTGCCGTGCAGCGACAACGAGGCTTGGTGCAGCAAGCCGCCGGTCAGGCGCAGGGTGATTCCGGCTGCCGTTGCCAGCTCCCAGGCAATGTTGAGACCGTTGGTCATCACCGTGATGTCGTGCCGCCCGAGCAAGTGCCGGGCCAGCATGCGCGTAGTGGAGCCCGAGTCGATGAGAATGTTCGCACCGGCATTCACCAGCTGCGCCGCGCGTGCGCCGATCGCGTCCTTGCGCGTCAGATGAATGGCGTCCTTCTCGTGCAGCGGATGTTCCGGCGGCGGGCTGCGCAGCAGGGTCGCGCCGCCGCGGGTACGCACCGCCAGCCCGCGGGCTTCCAGATGGTTGAGATCGGCGCGGATGGTGACCGCTGACACATGGTGCCGTTCGACCAGCTCGCCTACCAGCACGCTGCCCTGTTGCAGCAGCGTATCGATGATCTGCTGGCGACGCTGGCGTGTGTTGCGCTGGGTCGAAGCGGCGTTCGTGTTCACCGCAGTGGCGCCCGATTGCGGGCGCAGGCGCGCGCGTATTCGGCCAGACGCAGGCCGATCTTGTGACGCACCAGCGCCCAGGGTTCGGCACTCAGCTGCCCGGCATTCACCGCGGCAAATTGTTCGGGCAGATACTGGCTGAGCAGGCCGGCAGGCGGCGTGTGCCGGCGCAGATTGTCGATCAGGGTGTTCACCGCGGCGACGACTTGCGGATCGCCCCAGTAGTAGCGACAGCGATCACTGAGCGCGTAGGCGCGCAGCAGGCGCAGTTCCCGCTCATCGCCGCGGTAGTGACCTTGCCAGTATTTCGGATTGGCCTGCATGCGTCGATCGAGCACCTCGATCAGTTGCGATCGCTGTGCGGATTCCAGCAGCTCGTCTTCGATCCTTGCCAATGCGAACAGCGCCTCGCGGCAGGCGAAGGTCGCCGCGGGACCGACCTTGAGGATGGCGAAGTGGTCGCGCACGAGGGCGTGCAGCGAGGCTTCGCTCTGGTAGTCGGTGGAATGCGCTTCGAACACGATGCGCGGCTGTGCTTCGAGAAACTCCGACAGCGCGCGCGCAGCCTGTGGCTGGTAGTGCTGCACCTGGCCGTGGTCGAAATCCACGCCCGGTTGCACCACCATCGCAACCACACGTTGCCAGGCATCGCGAAGCTGCGGCACATCGAAGGCCAGGCGGTGGATCTCGAGCGTTCTTGCTGCGGCCTGCGGCGTGGTCACCTGCACGCCACTGCCGAGTGCGCTTTCACCGCCGGGAATGGGCACTTCGGTGCCGATCACGTAGACCGGTGGCGACAGGCCGGAGTCGCGCGCGGTGGCTTCGGAGATTGTCGCCAGCTCCGCCGAGCGCGCGGCCACGATTTCGTCGGGCAGCGGCGTCGGGTCATCCGCGCAGGACATGCTGCAATCGAGATGGATCTTGTGAAAGCCCGCGGCGACATACGTGCGGATCAGCTCGCGCGCATGCGCCATCGCGGTCGCAGCGGGCAGCTTCTGCCACGCGTTGGGCCCGAGATGGTCGCCGCCGAGGATCAGGCGCTCACGCGCAAAACCCTGATCGTCGGCGAGCGCTTCGACATGGGCGCGGTACTGCGCCGGCGTCATGCCGGTATAGCCGCCGAATTGATCGACCTGGTTCGAGGTGGCTTCAATCAGCAAGGGCGTGTCGAGGTCCTGCGCCACCCGCATTGCAGCTCGCAGGACCTGTTCGTGACTGCAGCACACGCTGTACAAGCCGCTGCGATCGCCGTTGCGGTGAGCCTGGAGAATGGATTGCACGATGGACATGAGACGCTCCGAGACTTCAGGGCTACGCTGAAAGATCCGCATTGCCGTGGATGTTTTCGCGTGCGAGCAGCGCGGCGCCACGCGCGCCACCGGCATCGCCAAAGCGAGGCGGCAGGATCGGCGGCACCTGCATGCCGGCAAACAGGTGGGTCCGCACGGCTGCGGGCAGGGCGGTGTAGAGCGGCGCGTGTTGCGACAGGCCGCCGCCGAGCACGATGACGTGCGGGTCCAGTGCCATGACCAGACTTGCAAATGCATGACCGAGCAGGTCGAGATGAATCGCAAGGGCATGTTGCGCGCTTGCCTCGCCGGCATCGGCGGCAGCGATGACCCGCGTGGCATCGGTGGATGTGCCCCCCAGATGTCGATGCAAGGCGGCAAGGCCGCTGCCGGAGACATAACGCTCCAGGCAGCCGCGCAGCCCGCATCCGCAGTCCAGCAAGGGCAGCTCGTGTCTGGCAAGCATATGCGCGGGAATGCTCCAGTGGCCCCATTCGCCGGCGATGCCGTTGTGGCCTGCGAGCAAATGGCCGCCGATGCAGAAGCCGCCACCCGCGCCGGTGCCGAGGATTGCGCCGATCATGCTGGGAAAGCCGTCGGCCGCGCCGCCGTTGGCTTCGGAGAGCGCGAAACACTGGAGGTCATTGCCCAGCCGCAAGGGACGCTGCAGGCGCGCCGCAAAATCCGCCGCCACGCGCTGGCCGCTCAGCGCCGGGATATTGGCGCTGAGCTGGCGACCGCTGGAGCGCTCGCGTACGCCCGGCAGGCCAATGCCGATGGCGCAACCGGCGCTGCCGAGTACCGCGTCGGCACCGGCGACCAGTTCGGAAAGCGCGTCGAGGAAATCGACGTAGCTATCACGCGGGGTATCGACGCGCTGTCGATGCAGTTCCCGCAATTCGGCATCAAAGCTCACCAACTCGATCTTGCTGCCGCCGACGTCGATGCCGTGGCAGGCGCGGGTTTGTGCGGGCGCGGGTGCCATCGAAATTCAGGCCGTCCTGTGAATGTTCACGCCCTGCACGACCCGATTCACCGAGCCATCGGGAAACGGGTTGTCGGGCGTGAGTCCGAGCGCGGCCGAGCGATGCAGCGCATGACGTTGCGCGAAGCTCAACCAGACCGGCGCGAGCCAGGCATCGGGCAGATCGGGCACGGCGAGTGCCAGATCATCGGTTTCACCCTCGACGGCCGGCCCGATCGACAGCAGCTTGCCGGCGATGCCATCGCGGCGCAGTTCATCGAGCAGGTCGCGCTCGTAGCGGCGCGACAAGGTCTGCACGCTGCGGACCATCACCACGAGGGTGTCGCGATCGAGCAGGGACTTCGGCCCATGCCGGAACCCCAGCGGCGTGTGTGCAAAGGCTGCCACGCGTCCGGCGGTGAGTTCGAGCAGTTTGAGCGAGGCCTCGCGCGACCAGGCTTCGAACGGGCCGCTGCCCAGATGGATCACGCGCGTGTGCCCGGTTGCGGCCAGCGCGGCAATCTCGGTGTTCCAGCGCGACAGGGCATCGCGGCCGAGTTCGGCGATGCAGTGCAGGCGCTGCAGGCGCTGCGGCCAGGGCGCGGCGTCGAAAGCGCACAGCGCAGCCAGCAGCATGCAGCTCAGGCTGCTGGTCATGGCGAAGCCGCGATCGCAACTGGCCGGTGGCATCAGCAGGGTGCAGGTGTCGATGCGATCCTGGCCGCGGCGCGCGAGTTCGCCTTCGGCATTGCAGGTGATGTCGAGGAAGCGCGTCTGCGCCACCCGCTCGCGCACCAGCTCTACCGCGGCCACGCTCTCCGGACTGGAGCCGCTGCGTGCGAACGACACCAGCAGGGTCGGGCGGTCGGGCTTGAGGTAGAGCTGCGGATGACTCAGCAGGCTGGTCGTGTGCACCGCGCGCAGGTCGGCCGGCCACTGCGCATCGAGATGGTCGGCCACCATTTCGGCAATGAAACCCGAGCTGCCGGCTCCGGTGAAGATCACGCGATTGCGCGGGTCCTGCAGCCAGTTGCCGAGAAAGGCATCGAGGCGCTTCCCCGCACTGGCGAGCTCATCAGCGAGCCTGCTCCACAGCGCCGGCTGTTGGGCGATTTCCGCGCTGGTGTGTTCGCCTCCGACGGGCGGCTGAAGTACAGGGCTCGGGTATTCGGTCGCGTGCATGGCGTGTCTGGGCTTTACCTTGCGACACGATGCTCCAAAAATTGCGAAAGTTCAATAACGAAAGTAAAACGAAAGAAGTGATTGGCCTTGCCCGTGGCGCGGGCAAGGCATCCAGCCGTGCCGGCTGCTGGTCGGAAAGCCGGATCGGGGAAGCGCCTTTGCAAGAATGACGGGCTCATCCGCGCGGAATGCGCGCTCCGGAATGCGCTGACACTTGATTGCGAATCGAAAGCCGCACTTCTCGATCGCCTTTCGCGCCGGCGCCAGCGTGGCGGCCTCGTGTTTCGGTTCCGCGTCGTCAGGCTTCGGGCAGCGCGATCGCAGGACGCAAGCGGTCGAGCAGGTGTGCCAGCCAGTGACGCTCCTCGGCGGTGAGGCGTTTGAGCAGGCGTCGTTCATGTTCCAGCGCCAGCGGCACGATCTGGTCGTGAATGGCGCGGCCGCTGCGGGTCAGGCGCAGATGGGCTTCGCGGCGATCGCGTTCGGAAATCGTGCGCGACAGCAGCTTGCGTTCCGCCAATCCAGCCACCGCCCGGCTCACTGCAACCTTGTCCATCGCCGTGCGCATGGCCACGTCGCGCGCGGTCAGGCCGGCATGGCGACCGAGAATTGCCATCACCCGCCACTGCGTCACGCTCAGGTTGAAGCGCTCTTCGTATTCGCTGGAGATGTCCTGACTCACGGTGTTGGCAAGCACCGACAGCCGATACGGCAGGAAAGCATCGAAATCCAGAGCCGGGGGCTTGGGCATGGCGCACCGCGCATTGCAAATGGTTACATATGAAACTATAAAGACAGGCTTGTGGCGAAGCAATCGCCATCCGCGCAACCGGAGATCCGCAATGAACGCCCATCCTTCTGCCGGCATGGCCACCAGCACCTTCGAAAATCCGATGGGCATCGACGGCTTCGAGTTCGTCGAATTCGCCTCGCCTGAACCGGAAAAGCTGCACGAGTACTTCCGCATGCTCGGCTTCACGCCGGTGGCGCGCCATCGCACGCGCAAGATCACCAACTACCGCCAGGGCGACTGCACCTTCCTCATCAACGAGGATCCCGATTCCTTCGCGGCGCGCTTTGCCGCCGCGCACGGCCCCAGTGCCTGCGGGTTCGCGATCCGCGTCAACAAGCTGGCCGAATGGGCGCGCGTGCAGGCGCTCAAGAACGGCGCCGAGTCCTTCGATGCAGCCGACGAACTGACCAAGGCCGTCGCCGCGCCGGTGATCAAGGGCATCGGTGGTTGCATGCTCTACATCGTCGATCGCTATGACGACCAGGGCACGATCTGGGATCCGGATTGGGTGTGGTTGCCGGGTGTGGACAAGCAGCCCAAGGGTCTTGGCCTGACCTTCATCGATCACCTCACCCACAATCTCTACAAGGGCAACATGGAGAAGTGGGCGAACTATTACGAACGCCTGTTCAACTTCCGCGAGATCCGCTATTTCGACATCAAGGGCGCCAAGACCGGCCTGTTGTCCAAGGCGATGACCGCACCCGACGGCATGGTGCGCATTCCGCTCAACGAATCCTCCGATCCCAAGTCGCAGATCAACGAATACCTCGACGAGTACAAGGGCGAGGGCATCCAGCACATCGCCTTGTTCACCGACAACATTTACGAGACGGTCGAGGCCATGCACGCGCAGGGCATCGCCTTTCTTGACACCCCGGACACCTATTTCGAAGTGGTCGACGTGCGCGTACCCAACCACGGCGAGGACCTCGCGCGTCTGCGCAAGAACAAAATCCTGATCGATGCCGATCAGGAGACCAAGCAGCGCAAGCTGCTGCAGATCTTCACCCAGAACGCGATCGGGCCGATCTTCTTCGAAATCATCCAGCGCAAGGGCAACGAAGGTTTTGGTGAAGGCAACTTCCAGGCCTTGTTCGAATCGATCGAGCGCGACCAGATGCGTCGCGGCGTGCTGTAAGGGAAACCTCGGGCCATGTCGATCAACAGCACCGGTTACCAAACCGGATTCGGCAACGAGTTCGCCAGCGAAGCGCTCGCCGGAACCTTGCCAGCAGGGCGCAACTCGCCGCAGCGTGTTGCGCACGGTCTGTATGCCGAGCAGCTCACCGGAACCGCGTTCACGGCGCCGCGCCACGCCAATCGGCGCAACTGGCTGTACCGCATCCGGCCTGCGGCCGTGCATGGCGCCTTCGCGCCGTTCGTGCAGCCGCGATTCCACAATGATTTCGGCAGCGGCCCGGTCACGCCCGAGCAATTGCGCTGGGATCCGCTGCCGCTGGCGGAGGCGTCGACGGACTTCATCGAGGGTCTGTACACGATGGCCGGCAATGGCTCGCCGGCCGCGCAGGCGGGCCTGGGTATCCACCTGTATGCAGCCAACCGCGACATGCAGGGGCGTTGGTTCTATGACGCCGATGGTGAATTGCTGATCGTGCCGCAGCAGGGGCGCCTGCACATCGAGACCGAGCTGGGTGTGCTCGATGTCGAGCCGCAGGAAATTGCGCTGATCCCGCGCGGGATCCGTTTCCGCGTCACGCTGCCCGATGGTGCTGCGCGTGGCTATGTCTGCGAAAACTTCGGCGCGATGTTCAAGCTGCCCGACCTGGGGCCCATCGGCAGCAATGGCCTGGCCAATCCGCGCGATTTCCTCATCCCCAATGCGGTCTACGAGGATATCGAAGGCGCGTTCGAATTGGTCGGCAAGTTCCAGGGGCACCTGTGGCGTGCCGACATCGGTCACAGCCCGCTCGATGTGGTGGGTTGGCACGGCAACTACGTGCCCTGCAAGTACGACCTGCGCCGCTTCAACACGATCGGATCGATCTCTTACGACCATCCCGATCCGTCGATCTTCCTGGTGCTGCATTCACCCAGTGACACGCCCGGCACCAGCAACATCGATTTCGCGATCTTCCCGCCGCGTTGGCTGGTTGCGCAGGACACGTTCCGGCCGCCGTGGTTCCACCGCAACATCGCGAGCGAGTTCATGGGTCTCGTACACGGGGTCTATGACGCCAAGGCCGATGGCTTTGTGCCGGGTGGCGCCTCGCTGCACAACTCGATGACCGGGCACGGGCCGGATGCGGCGACCTTCGAAAAGGCCAGCGCCGCCGACCTGTCCAAGCCCGATGTCATCGTCGACACGATGGCGATCATGTTCGAGACACGCGCAGTGATCCGGCCCACGCAGCAGGCGCTCGATGCCGCGCATCGCCAGCGCAACTACCAGGCCTGCTGGGCCGGGCTGCGCAAGCATTTTGCTGCGCCCGGCAATGGCCGCTGACGAACCGGCTCGCGCCGCCGGCGCGCCGGATGGCTATGCCGGCTATGCCCAGTGGAAAGGTTGGCAGGGCAGTTTCACCCCCAGTGCCCGCGAGGCACGCTATTTCGCCGCCGAGTTCGGCGGCCTCGACCTCGCCGGCATGCGCCTGCTCGAAATCGGCTTCGGCAACGGCAGTCTGTTGGCCTGGGCGCGTGGGCGGGGCGCGCAGGTACGTGGTCTGGAACTCGATGCGGGCCTGTGCGAAGCCGGTCAGCGCGCCGGATTCGATGTCGGCCAGCACTCGCTCGCTGATCTCCTCGCGCGCGGCGACCGCTATGACCTCATCGTCGCCTTCGACGTGCTCGAACATTGGGACCATGCCGAACTGGTGACGAATTTCGCCACGCTGCATGGCTTGCTGATCGAGGGCGGGCGCTTCATCGCCCGCTTTCCGAACGGGCAGAGTCCGTTCGGCCGTGTTTACCAGCATGGCGACTTCAGCCACCGCAGCACGCTGTCCACCTACAAGATCGAATACCTCGCGCGGCTGAGCGGATTTGAAGTCGAGCGCGTCGCCAATGCCTGCCGGGTATCGGCCAAAGCGGGCATACTCGCGGCGCTGCGGCAGCGTTTCCTGGCTCGGCAAAGGCGCCTGATCGAACGCCGGATCGCCCGCTTGTACGGCATCCGCCGCCTTCCGCTCGATCCGAATCTGGTCGCGGTGCTGCGTCGACCCGCTGGCAACACTCAACAGGAGCAGGCATGAAACTGGGTTCCCTCAAGGAAGGTGGCCGTGATGGCACCCTCATCGTCGTCAGCCGTGATCTCAGGCGTGCACTGCGCGCAAGCGCGATTGCGCAGACCCTGCAGGCTGCGCTCGACGATTGGTCCAATGCCGCGCCGCGTCTCAACGCCCTGTCCGAGTCGCTCAATGCGGGCAGTGCGCCGGGCGCCTTCGATCTCGACATGGACAAGCTCGCCGCGCCGCTGCCGCGTGCCTACGAATTCGTCGACGGCAGTGCCTACCTGCCGCATGTCGAGCGCGTGCGCCGCGCGCGGGGCGCCGAGGTTCCCGAAAGCTTCTATGTCGATCCGCTGATGTACCAGGCCACCAGTGCGGGCTTTTACGGCCCGCGCGATCCGGTGATCGTGCCCAGCGAGGACTATGGCATCGATCTGGAGGCCGAAGTCGTCGTCGTCACCGACGATGTGCCAATGGCGCTGACGCCGGCGGCGGCCGCCGGCCACATCCAGCTCGTCGGGCTGGTCAACGATGTGTCGCTGCGCGGCCTGATTCCGGCCGAGCTGGCCAAGGGCTTCGGCTTCCTGCAATCCAAGCCGCGCTCCGCGCTGTCGCCGGTGCTGGTCACGCCCGATGAACTGGGCGATGCCTGGCGCGGCGAAAAGCTGCACCTGCCAATGCGCACCTGGATCAACGGCAAGTGGTTCGGTCAGGCCGAATGCGGGGTCGACATGCAGTTCAGCTTCGCCCAGCTGATCGCCCATGCCGCCAAGACCCGGCCGCTGACCTCGGGCACGATCGTTGGCTCGGGCACGATCGCCAACCAGGACACCGCGCTGGGCGCGTCCTGTCTGGCCGAGCAGCGCACCGTGGAAACACTGCGTGATGGCAAGCCGTCGACGCCATTCCTCAAGTTCGGTGATACCGTACGCATCGAGATCACCGACGCCGGCGGCGCCAGCATCTTCGGCGCGATCGAACAGATCATGAGGCCAGCGTCGCCCGGTTGAAGGGGAACCAGGAGCGACCATGAACAGCACCGCCGAGCTTGTCCTGCATGACTACTGGCGCTCGAGCGCCTGTTACCGCGTCCGCATTGCCCTCAATCTGAAAGGTCTCGAGTACCAGATTCATTCGGTACACCTGATCAACGACGGCGGTCAGCAGCACAGCGCCGAACACCGCGCGCTCAATCCCCAGGAAAGCGTGCCCGTGCTCATGGTCGGCCGGCGCGCGGTGCGCCAATCGATGGCGATCATCGAGTATCTCGAAGAATCCCATCCGAAGCCGCCACTGTTGCCGCCGGGCCTGCGCGAGCGCGCGCATGTGCGTTCGCTCGCGCAATTGATCGCCTGCGATGTGCATCCACTCAACAACCTGCGCGTGATGCAGTATCTGGAAAGCGAGCTGGACGTGGACGCGCCCGCGCGCGAAGCCTGGATGCGCCACTGGATGGGTCTGGGTCTGCGTGCGTTCGAGGAAATTCTCGCCAGCGACGACGCTCGTGGCGCGTTCTGCCACGGCGATCTGCCGGGACTGGCCGATGCCTGCCTGATTCCGCAGGTCTACAACGCGCAGCGATTCAATCTCGACCTGACTCCATTCCCGAACATCCGCGCGGTCAACGAGCGCTGTCTGGCCTTGCCCGCGTTCGATGCGGCGCGGCCAGAGAAGCAGCCGAGCGCCAGCGTGAGTTGAATCGCGTCGCGCCCGGCCGTGGCGCTGGCATTGGTGCGTCACACGTACATGTTCTGCCGCCGCAGCGGTGGTCCTGGCGGGCCTGAATGACGCCGCGGGGTGAATGGTCAACCTGCGATATAGCGATGCAGCTGTTCGATCTGCTCGCCCTGCTCGCTGATCACCGCCTTGACCAGATCGCCGATCGAAACGACGCCGACCACCTTGCCGCCATCGACCACCGGCAGATGGCGCACGCGGCTGTCGGTGCACAGACGCATGCAGGTATCCACGCCATCGCCAGGCGCAACCGTGATCACGGCGGTGGACATCACATCGCGCACCGGCGTGTCGCTGGATGAACGATTGTTGAGAATGATCTTGCGTGCGTAGTCGCGTTCGGAAATCACGCCGACCAGGGTCTCGCCATCGAGCACAAGCAGCGCGCCGACGCCGCGTTCGGCCATCATCCGGATTGCCGCGAGGACGGGCTCGCCCGGGGCAATCGCGAAAACACTGCGTCCCTTTTCATCGAGCAGATGCTTGACCTGAAGCATGGCTACCTCCACGTCACATGCATTGGCTTGCGTGCGGGCAGTCTAGGACAAGGCTGACCCGCTTGCACAATCGGCGAACCTGGACAGGGATGACTTCGACCACTCCACGGGGCTTGCCGTCAGGACGCCTGCGCGCTGCGTCGCGGTGGCGTGTATTGGTCGACGAGGTAGAGCGGGCGTTGCTTGGCTTCGACGTAAAGGCGGCCCAGATATTCGCCGATCACGCCCAGCGCCATCAGCTGCATGCCTCCGAGAAACAGCATGACTACCATCAGCGACGGATAGCCGCGCACCGGGTCGCCCAGCAACAAGGCCTTGCCGAACACCCACAGCGCAGCGAGGAAGGCGCCCAGCGCGGTCAGCAGGCCGACGTAGGTGGCGAGCTTGAGCGGCACGCCCGAGAACGAGGTGATGCCGTCGATCGCGAAATTCCACAGTTTCCAGTAATTCCATTTGGTCTGCCCGGCATGGCGCGGATCGCGGTGGTAGACCACCGACAACTGGCGATAGCCGACCCAGGTGAACAAGCCTTTCATGAAGCGCTGGCGCTCGCGCACCTGCGCCAGGGCGTCGAGCGCACGACGCGACACCAGACGGAAATCGCCGGTATCGCGCGGAATCGGCGTCGTCGAAAGCCTTTCCATGACGCGGTAAAAACCCGAGGCGGTAAGCTTCTTGAATCCGGATTCCCCGGCGCGCGTCGCGCGCGTGCCGTAGACGACATCGTAACCATCGCGCCAATGCGCCACGAACTCCGGAATCAGTTCGGGTGGATCCTGCAGGTCGGCGTCGATCACCACCGCGGCACCTTCGATGACATGGTCGAGGCCGGCGGTCAACGCCAGCTCCTTGCCGAAATTGCGTGCGAGCCGGAGCGTGGCCACGCGCGGATCAGTTTCGCGCATGTCGCACATGATTGCCCAGGTATCGTCGCGGCTGCCGTCATCGACGTACAGCACGGCGCTTTCGATCCCGGCCATGCCATCGAGTACCTTGCCCAGACGCCGATGGAATTCGCGCAGGCCTTCGCTTTCGTTGTAGGCGGGGACGACGACGGTCAAGGCGGGCATGGTGCGGGACAGGCAAGCCGTAAAGCGCGCATGCTAGCAGGCTGATCCGGGCCGGCTGTGTGTGATCTGCTCGGCCAATGACCTCAGCGGGGCAAATAGCCGATGCCACCGAGCGCTTCGCACTGACGGCGGATCCAGGCCGCGCGGCGCAACACGTAGGCGCTGGGCTTGTCGACGCGCAAGCGCATGGGGTTGGGCAACACCGCTGCGAGCAAGGCGGCCTGCTGTGCATCCAATCTGGCCGGCGTGGTGTGGAAGTAGGTGGCGCCTGCTGCACCGACCCCATAGATGCCATCACCGAATTGGGCAATGTTGAGATAGACCTCGAGAATCCGCTGTTTGGGCCACAGCGTTTCGATGAGTACCGTGAACCAGGCTTCCAGGCCCTTGCGCACGAAGCTGCGTCCATTCCACAGGAACAGGTTCTTGGCGACCTGCTGGCTGATCGTGCTTGCGCCGCGCAGGCGTTCACCCTCGTCAGCCGCATCAAGCGCCTTCTGGATTTGCTCGAAATCAAAGCCGTGGTGCAGCGGAAAACGCTGGTCCTCGGCGGCCATCAGCGAAAGCGGCACGATGGGTGCGACCTGCTTCCAGTCAACCCAGCGGTAACGCAGCTTCCAATCCGAGTCGCCGTGCAAGCGTGCCGAAATCCACGCTTGCGCCATCACCGCGGAGATCGGAGGCGGCACAAAGCGCAACGCAAGGACAGTCACGATGCTGAGTACGACCCATGCCAGCATTGCGATCACTAGCCAGCGGCGGATGCGCCGCCACCGTGGTTTTCGAACTCCGCTGCCCAACAGCGCGACTCCCCGAAGCAGGGCCCGTCCGGCCCGGTTCCGGCTAGGCTACCGATTCGGCGCCGCGGCAGCACGCCACGGTCACGGACGTGGGTGCGATCGGGACTGCGCTGCCGCCGCTTGGCACGCTGCAAAGTCTGCTCCAGCGTGTTTCATTTCAATGACTTGCCGAAAAGTCTTCGAAAGCGACCTGACCGTGAGGCGCTGTTAGGTTTTCGTGAACTGCGCTACAATCGCCGGCGTCGAAAGCGTTTGATTCGGGAACTCCGCGACCGCCTGCCGCTCTCAGACATCGGTACGAAAGGTTGATTGCCCGCCGGACATGAAGTTTCGCCTCGCCACGCTCCTGCTTGCCCTGATGCCGCTCGCGGCAGTCGGACAGTCTTTGCCTGTGCAGCGCTCGGCGACGCCCTTGGTGGATCAGCTGTTGCGCACCGATGGTGTGGCTCCGGGCATGGCTTCGGGCCAGCCCGTGCTGCCCATCTGGTCGGGTACCAATGGTGAGCTGTTGGCGGTGGTGCCGCTGCCCGGAGGCTGGGTCGCGGCGCCAACGACGGCAACGCCCGCCTATGCAGGCCCTTCGACTTGGCGCCTGGCCGGACACTCGGTTTCCGCGAGCGGTTTGAGCCTTGATTTCGCCAATGGCTTGCGCCTGGATGCCCTGATCGGCCGGTACCTGCCGAATCTGCCTGCATGTGCGGTCGGTTCCTGCGCGTTCAATTCCCCGACCAGCCAAGGTGCGTCCAGCGCCGTGCTGGGCATGGGCTGGTCGTCGGCGGAAGGGGCGCTGGACCTCAGCTATGGCCTGTCGTGGCTGCGGACTTCGGGGCAGGCATCGGCCGCCGAGGCGCTGTTCAGCCCGCTGTCGGTGCATGAGAAGTTTGGTGATCCGCGCTGGCTTGGCCTTGCTTCCGAGGAATCCTCGCTGTTCGCGCGTGGGCGTTGGCGCTTCAGTCAGGCAACGGCGCTTGATCTGACTGCCAGCTACGGTCGCCTGCATGACTCGCGCATGGCCGGCGCAATGTTGCCGGCCCTGGATCTTGACCAATTGTCCCTTTCCCTCGGGCTTGATGTCGGCTCGCTGCGTGGCGCCATTGTCGGCCACGTGCTCAGCAGCGACGACCCGCTGCTGGCCGGCAAACGCTGGACTACGCTCGATCTGGGTATTTCCTGGCGTACGCCCTGGGCGGGTGAACTCAGCGTCGGCGCACAGAATATCCTGGCCACGCCGTCCGCTTCGCCTCGCGACGTCGACGGTCAGGCGCGCACGCCCTACATCCAGTACCGTCAGGACCTCTGAGCGTCTCGCGCTCGCCGCCCGAATCCCGCATCAGCGCATCGATCAGGTTTCGCGCCGGTTGCCGACGATGCCAAAACCCATCCCCCGACATGTTATGGCTTCCTGCGCAAGTGCCGGTGAGGTGTCTTTCGGCCTGTCGGCAACCGATGCAAGCCATTGAATATAAAGATATTTATTCGACGCGCCGAAGGCAAATCGGGGATTCCAAAAAAGTAAGAATCTTGTTAGTATCAGAATCTGCCGAGGATTTTGGTGGACCGTTTTGGTCGTTCCCAAGGAGCGGGAGAGCACATGTCCCGAGCTGTGACAACTCTGACGTTGGAGAGTGAAATGAATTTTATGAGCAACGAGCTTTTCAAAGCTGTTCGTTATGCTCTGTATGCGGGTGCTACCGCCGCGATTGGCCTTTCGGCCGCGCCGGCGTTCGCGCAGGATACAGGGGACCAGGACAGCCAGAGGCTTGAAACCATCACGGTCACCGGTTCGCGCATCCGCAAGGCGGACGTCGAAACCGCGCAACCGATCGTCGTTCTCGACCGCGTTGCGATCGAGAAGCAGGGTTTCAACTCTGTTGCCGACATCCTGCAGAACATGAGCGAAGTCGGCACGCCGCCGATCAGCCGCGCCAGCGTGCTGGCCTCGGGTGAGTCGGTCGGTGGCTACTACGTTGATCTGCGCAACCTCGGTGCGAACCGCACCCTGGTGCTGATGAACGGCAAGCGTCTCGGTACCACCAATGATGGCCTGCAGGATCTGTCACAGATCCCGATGGCCGCGATCGACCGCATCGAAGTCCTCAAGGACGGCGCCTCGGCGATCTACGGTTCGGACGCGATCGCGGGCGTCATCAACGTGATCACGCGCAAGAACTACGACGGCGCGGAAGCGTCGGGCTACGTCGGCCAGTACGACCAGGACGACGGCGTCAAGCAGAACTACAACATGACCATCGGCGCGCACAGCGACCGTGGTTCGTTGACCTTGAGCGCCGAATACACGAAGGAAGATCCGGTGTGGGCGAAGGACCGCTGGTACAGCGCGTTCCCGAACACCACCCGTCATCCGACCAGCGGCTGGACGATCGTTTCGCAGTACGGCAATTTCTTCATGCCCCCGGGCTATTGCTCGTCGGGCCTGTGCGCGCTCAATCCGGGTGGCAACCCCGCCAATCCGGGTGATTGGCACAACACCGGCGCGGGTGGCGGCACGAACGATCGTTCGAACTTTAACTACGAGATGATGCTCAACACTGGCATCGAGCGTCATTCGCTGTTCGCCAACGCGAACTACAACATCACCGACCACATCCGCTTCTCGAGCGACTTCCTCTACAACAAGCGCTCGACCCTGCAGCAGGTGGCCGGCTATCCGTTCCAGCCTGCGTTCACGATTCCGGGTGCCACTTCGGCCAATCCGTACATCGGTCTGTCGCAGGACAGCTACTTCAACCCGACCGGCGAGTACATCTATTTCTACCGCCGTGGCTGGGAAGTGCCGCGCACCACGCGCAGCGACCTGCAGACCTACCGTTTCTCCGGTACGTTCGAGGGTGATTTCGAAATCGGCGACCACACCTGGAACTGGGACGTCGGCGCGTTCGTGAACAACAACGATGCGCTCAAGGTTGGCCGCGGCGACTTCAGCTTGCTCGCCACGCGCAACGCCCTCGGCCCGTCGTTCTTCGACCCGGCCACGGGTCGCGTGACCTGCGGCACCCCGTCCAGCCCGATCCCGTACGGTACGGCTCCGGGTTCGTGCGTGCCGTGGAACCCGTTCATCCCCGCAGGTACCACGGGCGCGTACTCGCTGTCCGATCCGGCGGTGCAGACCTACCTGTTCCCGTATTCGCATGACACGGGCAACACGCGTACGGTCGATTACAGCGCCAACCTCACTGGCGCCATCTTCACGCTGCCGGCGGGTGACCTCAACATCGCTGCGGGTTACGAGCACCGCGATGAGTCGGGCAACTTCATTCCCGACGCGCTCAAGCAGTCGAACATGAGTACCGACCTTGCCAGCGGTCCGACCGGCGGCAAGTACAAGGTCGACGAGTTCTACCTCGAAGTCGACGTGCCGGTCCTCAAGGACATGTTCCTCGCGCGTGAACTCTCGTTCAACGTTGCCGGTCGTTACTCCAAGTACGACACCTTCGGCAACACCACCAACGGCAAGTTCAGCCTGACCTGGCGTCCGATCGACGACCTGCTCGTTCGTGCCAACTATGCGCAGGGCTTCCGTGCACCGACCATCGGCGACCTGTACGGCGGCATCAGCGGTACGTTCGACTACTACTCCGATCCGTGCGACGTGCTGTTCGGCGCCGCGGCAAGCAACGCTGCCGTCATGCAGCGCTGCCTCAGCGGTTTCGGTGGCCAGCCGGGCGTGGGCGCGAACTTCCGTCAGCTCGGTCAGGGTGGTTCGCCTTGCGCGGACATCTCCTGCCAGACCGGCGTGCAGTTCTTCGCCGGCGCCAACCCGAACCTGACGCCAGAGACCTCGACCAGCAAGACCGCTGGCTTGGTCTACAGCCCGCATTGGGTTGAAGGCCTCGACCTCAGCCTCGACTGGTTCCGCATCCGCATCAACAACACGATCGGCGGCGACTCGGTCGACGGCATGCTGAGCGACTGCTATATCCTCGGTGTCGCGTCGCGCTGCGCCTCGAACCTGTTCCAGCGCAACCCGGCCAATGGTGTGGTCACCTACGCGCTGCGCGGCGGTACCAATGCCGGTTGGACGGAATCGGAAGGTTGGGATCTGGGCGTCAGCTACCGTCTGCCCGAGTTCTCATTCGGCCGCTTCACGGTGCGTTGGAACACGACGTACATGTCGAACCAGCTGAACAAGGCTGACAACGCTCCGGGAACGCCGGTCACGAGCTACAACGCTCTGGGCGCCAACTTCCGTACGCGTTCGAACCTCGGCGTCGACTGGAGCCTGGGCGACTTCGCGGCGTCCTGGACCACGCGTTACTATTCGGCGATGAAGGAAACCTGCTCGTTCGACAACACGCCGGCGGGTGGCCCGGAGTGCAACATGCCGCAGCATTGGGTCAACGGAACGCTCTCGAACTGGCATCGTAACGGCGCCAACACCTTCCATGACCTCCAGGTCCGCTGGAATGCGCCGTGGAATGGCACGATCTCGGTCGGTGCGAACAACGTGTTCGATCACACCGGTCCGGTCATGTACTCCGATCCGAGCTCGCAGTACGACTACTACGGTGGCTTCGACATCGGCCGCTTCTACTACCTGCGTTACTCGCAGAAGTTCTAGTCGAAAGCGGTTTGGTTCTGCATTCAACGGCCCCGGAAACGGGGCCGTTTTTTTTGTGCCGCGCCGAATCTGCAAACGTTCCGGATCGCTGCACCGATTTCGACTTCACCGAGCGGGCTTGCCCCCAGGGTCGATGCGACAAGCACGGATGAAAGTCGCACGCGCAGGACCGCGGGCCTGTGAGTTCGTGCCTGTCTCGGCTCACACGCGGTTGCACCCAATGGCGCTGCGGAAACCAAATCCTGCAGGTCCCGGCGGGGCACCCTCACCTTGGTCCGCCCGCGCAAGTCGAGCAAAGTGACTGCGGGATTCAATTCACCTGGCGACCGCGCAGCAGGCGAGCGGGGAACAGGATGATGCTTCGCAGCAGTTCGAACACACCCTCCACGGCGATCCCGAGCAGTCGGAATGGCAGCAGGATCAGCCATACGAGGGGATAGAGCACCAGAGCCAGCAGGGCCACCGGCCAGCAGAACACGAGCAGCAGCAACCACAACAGGAACGAGAGCATGCACAGGTCTCCGGGCGGTCGGACGAAGGGGCCGCGGTGTCGAATATGGGGCTAGCTGTCCCGATCGAAAGAGTGTGGCCGCGCCCGGATTGTGCGCGGGGTCGTTCACGGCCGTGTTGTGGTTCGAAGGGGCAGCGCGTGGCGTCCGCGGGGCCATGTTTCGGGCTTCAGGCAACGCCCGCACGTTCCTCGCGGCGAGCTAACCTGCCTCAGCCGCGGGCTTTCCCTGCGCCGCGCCACCGCTTTCGTGCGCAATGTGGAGAGGCAGCCTGCGTGTCACCAGCCAAACGAGGCAGACGCCCAGTGCCAGCAAGGCTGATGCGAGCAGGAACGGGGCGCCGGGAAGCTTCCATTCCAAGTGTCCGGCGATCGCCGCGGCAAAGATCTGCGTGAACAGGGCTGGCCCGAAGATGCCCGCAAGGCTCGACAAACTGCTGATTGCCCCTTGCAGGCGCCCTTGCTCGCGCGGGTCGACACGATGCGTGATCAGGGCCTGCATCGATGGCCCCGCCAGCCCCCAAAGAGCCAGCAACGGAATGGCTGCGAGAAAAAACGGCCCGCTGCCCGCAAAGGCCATCAGCGCAAACCCGGCCGCACCAAAGCCGAGGCCGAGCCGAACCGTGCGGCGTTCACCCAGCACCGGCACCAGGCGCCGCACCAGCCAGGCCTGCACGAAGGCGTTGCAGGCGCCTGTCAGGGCCAGCGCGTAGCCGACCTTCTGCGCGCCCCAGCCATAACGATAATCGGCATAGAGCACGAACACGCTTTGCAGGACGTAATGGGCGAGATTGCTCATGAACACGACGGTCGCGAGCCCGAACACGGAGGGGTAGCGACGCAGCAGCATCACCGCGCCAAAAGGATTGGCATGCGACCAATCAAAGCGTCGGGCGCGCCGTTCGGGTGGCAATGATTCGGGCAGGATGAAAAAACCGTAGCAGAAATTCGTCAGTGCGAGCGCGGCCGCTGCGAAAAACGGCAGTCGCGTGTCGATGTGCCCGAGAAATCCACCCAGAGCCGGCCCGACGATGAAGCCGATACCGAAGGCCGAACCAAGCAATCCATAACTGGCGGCGCGCTTGTGCGGCGGCGTGATGTCGGCGATGTAGGCGTTCGCGGTGGTGAAGCTGGCGGCGAATGCACCGGAAAAGAAGCGACCGATCAGCAGCAACGGCACGGTGTTGACCAAGGCCATGAAGAGGAAATCAATGCCGATGCCAAGGTTGGAAAGCAGGATGACCGAGCGCCGACCGTATCGATCCGACAGCGTGCCAAGAATCGGTGAGCAGATGAACTGGATCGTTGCGAACACGCTGCCGAACAGGCCGACCCACATCGCGGCCTTGGCAATGCCGCCGCCGCCCAGCTGCTCGATCAGGTGCGGCAGCACCGGAATGATGATTCCGAACGACAGGATGTCGATCAGCACGGTCACGAACACGAACGCGACCGCAGCGCGGCGCGCGGGCAAACGCGTTGGGGTGCTCACGCGCAAGTTCCTTGGCAGACTTTCCGATCCGGGTCCAGGTACGTTCAGTGCGGCCTTGGCGACCTAGTGGTGGCTGTGCGAGTCGATGTCGATGAAGCGCAGGAATTCCGAACGTGTGCGTGCATCCTTGCGGAACGAGCCGAGCATCTGGCTGGTGATCATCGACACGCCGCGCTTGTGGACGCCGCGCGTGGTCATGCACTGATGGGTTGCGTCGATCACCACGCCGACACCACGCGGCTTGAGCACACTGTCGATGCAGTGCGCGATCTGTGCGGTGAGTTTTTCCTGCACCTGGAATCGTCGAGCAAAGGCGTCGACGACACGCGCGAGCTTGGAGATCCCGACGACCTTGTCCGTTGGCAGGTAGCCCACGTGCGCGCGACCGATGATCGGCGCCATGTGGTGCTCGCAATACGACTCGAAACGGATGTCACGCAGGACGATCAGCTCATCGTAACCGGCGACTTCCTCGAAGGTGCGCCCAAGATACTCGGCCGGATCGACCGCGTAGCCGGAAAACCAGTCGCGGTAGGCTTCGACCACGCGCTTGGGCGTGTCCAGCAGACCTTCGCGCGACGGGTCTTCGCCGGCCCAGCGCAACAGGGTGCGTACGGCCTCTTCGGCACCTTCCCTGGTGACCGCGACGGCATCCGCTTTTGCCTTTGCTCGGGGGGCAGACTTGCCTGACTTCGCCATGACCTCAACCTGCGGACAACATCCGCGCAGTGTAGCGCTGTTCACTTCCCCGGGCGCGGCATCGTTGCGCTTGCGCGAAATTCCAGGCGGACGGCGCGCGCGCCCCTGTCGGCGACGTGTGGATCCTTCGGGCCCCACAAGCCTGCGGGGCAAGGCGTCACCGGCCCAGAATCAGGGGCCCGCCTCGAAACCCGCGCTGAAGATGGGGTCGGTCACGACCCCGTTCACGTTCGCCCAGAGCAAGCGAATGTCCGCCTTGTCGAGGTCCTGGCTGTAAGTCAGGAAGAACGCGGCCACTCCGGTCTTGTTGTCAACCCAGGGAGAACTACCAAACGCACCGGTGCTCGACACCTGGATCGCAGTGCCTTGCGCATCGATCGAGTTGCGCCATTCGCCATAGCCATAGCCGAACGCGAATGGGTCGGGCGTAGACACCATCGGCACGCCATGCGTCTGGTCGAGCTGCATCCGGGCGATCCCGCTGGCAGACAGAAAGGTCGCTCCGTCCCATTGGCCTTGCTGCACCACCATCTGCACGACATGCGAATAGTCGGCCAGGGTCGAACTGACGCCGCCGGCAATCTGCGGGTTGGCGTTGCCGAAATTGAAACCGGTATCGGGCATGCCGAGGGGCGATGTCAGTTCGTCCGAAAAGATTTGTGCCCATGCCTTGCCGGTGGCGATCTCGGCCATGCGCCCGCCGACCTGCATGCCATTGCCGGTGTAGGCGAACGCTGTGCCCGGCGGGCTTTCCAGCGGGCTTGCCAGTATCTCGTCCGCACAGCTTGCCAGCGTGAAATGAAGGTGGTCGCCCAGGCAGGCATCAGCGACATGCGTCAAACCGGAGGTGTGGCTGAAGAGCTGGCCGAGCGTGATCGTCTGCTTGTCGGGCGGCGCGTCGGGCATGTACTGCCCGACTGTATCGGTCCAACTCATCTCACCCCGCTCGACGAGACGTTCGATCGTCAACGCCGACAGCCATTTGCTCGCGGAGGCGATCGGAACACGCGTCGTTGGCGTGAATGTCCCCAAATGGCTCTCGTAGAGAACCACTCCGCCGCGAATCACGATCAGCGATGCGCCATCCATGTCGGGCGTGGTTTGCAGCAAGGCAATCATCTGCTGCGTGACGGGGGTGAAGTCGTACACCACGGCCGCAGGCGTCGACGCAGCCGTGACCAGGCCCAGGAACAAACAAGCAGTGCGCATGGTGGATTCCGCGGGAGCAATTGCATCGCCAAAACGTGCGATCGCGCCAGCGGTTGACCGGGTCTACTCCACGCGGCAGAAGGCCGCCTTGAGATAGCGCGAATCGGGCACGTGGGCGAGCCAGGGAGGGTCAGCGCCAGGGAAATGCTCGAGCAGGATGCGCTTGATCAAGTCAGCTGGCGAAGCATTCCCGCCGAAAAGCACTCGATCACGAGGGGGTTGGCGAAGCGGTCGACGACCATGCCAGACAGACCATCGCCCCTGGAGTGGATCAGCCGGCAGGCGTCGGACAGCGCATCAAGCTTGAGCACCTCGCGGCACAAGGTGATCGCAGCGCCGATCTTGCACGCGAAGGAGGTCTCGTCGACGGCTTCATCGGGGTCGGCTGTGAATACTCAATGCAAACTGTGCGCCGCCGGCGGCGCGCCCCGACCTGCCTGCCGGCTGGCGCAGTGAGCGTCGCCGTGCTGCGCCGGCGCCACTGGAATGCCTTGATCGCTATCACGACCCGATCATTTGGACGATCGTGTCGACGAGCCAGCGCGTGGCTTGGTTCGCGCCTTGCTGGCGCGGCGGGGCGGCTTCACGTCGAGCGGGCCGAGTACCCACGCCAACGACATGCGTCTGCCGCCACGCTTTCCTTGCGAGTTGTGCAGCAGGCCCGTCAGGTGGGCGAGCAGGCGATTGATTTCTTCGAGCTCGGTTGTCGTCACCCATCCTGCAGCTCGACCCGCCCAAAGCTCCCGCCGCGGACCCTCGACCACCGTGTGTGGGTTGGCCAGGGCGCGCTTGAAGTCGCGCTCGCCCACGCGCAGGAGGCTGCCCACTGCACGCGCAACCGCGGCCGCGTTGGCTGTCTTGCCGGGTGAGTAACGCATACGCAGGGCTCGCCCTGCGCGCGCGGGGGTCCGATAGCGCAGCATTGACCCGCTGCCTTCCTCCACCACCAGGCCTGCTGCGACCAGCACCCGCAGGTGGTAGTACAAGCCGTCGGCGGCACGACCCAATTGCGCGCCCAGCTCAGCCACGCTGATCGGCGCCGTGCAGGCTTCCAGGGCGTCGTATATCTCGATGCGAACCGGCGAGTTGAACAGCTTGATCTGCGCCGGCCTGTGGATCTGGTTGTCGTCGGTGTGTGCCATTGGTTGGCTTGTCATGTTTGAAATACATGAATATTCTTCAATCTACATGATGCATGTGCAAGTGCGCCAGCTGCGGAGAACCTCATGTTCGGACATTCCATTGCCGTCTTCCTGACTTGTCTTGGCCTGCTTGCCGGCAACGCAAGGGCTGATGATGCGTCTGCGCTGTTCGCACGTGACAAGCTTGCTGCGGGTGGCGTGCGCTGGGATGCGGTGTTGAGTCTGGAAACGCGTGGGATGCTGCGCGCCGGTGGTCTGGAAGGCAGCTTTCGCAGCCTTCAGGACTTCAGGTACCTGCGGACGGTCAGCCATTACCGGCTCGGCCCGGTCGAAGGAGCCGACGGCTATGACGGGGAACACGGCTGGTCGCAAGATCCGGGTGGCGAAGTCGCGCTGCTCGATGCGCCCGCCGCGCGGCGGCGCCTGCGCAGCCAGGCGTGGCTGGATGCACACGGGTATTGGTATCCACAGCGTTTTCCGGCCCAATTCGGAGATCCAAGTGAGCGCGAGGTCGATGGCCGCCGCCTTGTCGTGGTCGAAGCCACCCCGCAGGGGGGCGATACGCTGACCCTGTGGTTCGATCCTGCCAGTCATCATCTGGTGCGCGTCACCCAGAAGCAGGATCAGGACACAGTCACGACGAGTCTCGACAATTGGCGCTCCGTCGATGGGCTGACGCTGCCCTTTCATGTGCGCACCGATCTGACCGATGCAGCCGGACGCACGGATCCGCGCAGGCGTACCGAAGTGCAGATCGAGGGCGTCAAGACCAACATTGCCGTAGCCGATGCGGACTTCGCCGCGCCTGCGATGCGCGACACTGCACGCATCAAGAGCGTCTCCGGAATCACGAGCTTGCCGTTCGACCTGGTGAACAACCACATCTATGTCGATGGCACAATCGATGGCAAACCTGCGCGCCTCCTCGTCGATACGGGGGGTGTGAACCTGCTTACTCCGGCGGCGGCAAGGAAATTCGGGCTTGTCGCGGAAGGCAAGCTTGCTGCGCGCGGAGTTGGCGAACATGAAGTGGACCTTGCTCTTGCGCACGCGGGCGAGGTACGTGTGGGCGATGCGATACTGACCAAGCCGGTGTTCTACGTCGTCGACTTGGGTGACCTGCCCGCAGTGGAAGGTGTGGTCGCCGACGGTCTGGTCGGCTATGAAATGTTCCGCCGTTTCGGCGTCACCATCGATTACGCAAAACGCGAACTAACTCTCGCCGAGCCGGCTCGGTTCGTGCCGCCCATGGGTGCTCATGCCGTTCCCTTTGAGCAGGCCGAGCGGATCCCGGTGATTTCGGCCACGCTCGATGGGCTACCGATCCGCGCCAGCATAGATACCGGCTCGCGCTCCTCCCTGACCCTGCACTCACCATTCGTGCACGAACACCACCTGATCGCACGTTACGGTGCTGCTGCCGAAAGCGTGGTCGGATGGGGCGTGGGTGGCCCGAATCGCGGGCGTCCCGCACGCTTCGGGCGCCTCGAGCTGGGTGACCTCGCGATCGATGCAATCGCCGGCGATCTGTATACCGGCGACAAGGGCTCGTTCGCGAGCCCCGACTTGGCCGCGAACATCGGGGGTGGCACCCTCAAGCGCTTCACGGTGGCCTTCGACTATGGCCAAAAGCTCATGTATCTGGCGCCCAATCAGCCCAATCCCGCGCCCGACGCCTACGACCGCAGTGGTTTGTGGCTGCTTGCCGGAAATCATTCCCTGCAGGTCGCCGACGTCGCTGCCGGCAGCGCCGCTGCCAAGGCCGGATTCAAGCTGGGCGATGCGATCACCGCGATCGACGGTAAAGCGGTAGCCGTTCGCACGCTCGCCCAATGGCGCGAACGCTTGCGCGAGTTGCCTGCCGGTACGCGCCTCGCCTTCGATTTCCGGCGCGAGGGCAAGTCCGGCCGCGCCGAGCTGGTACTCGCTGACCGCATTCCGGCGCGAGTGCAATAGGCTGCTTCCGCAGGGGCGCGGATCGGGGCTGCGCTTGCGTGCCCGGAGCGGCTACTCCACGCGGCAGAAGGCCGCCTTGAGATAGCGCGATTCGGGCACGTGGGCGAGCCAGGGATGGTCGGCGCCGGCGCCGGTCACCTTGAGCACCTGCACGCTGCGGTTCGCGTAAAAGGCCGCGCGGCGGAGCATGTCGAGAAACTGCTCTTCGCTCACCAAGCCGGTGCACGAGCAAGTGAGGAAAATCCCGCCAGGCTTGACTGCGCCGAGCGCGAGTTTGTTCATGTCGAGATATTTCTTGAGTGCCGGAATCACCTGCTCGCGGTCGCGCGTCATCTTCGCCGGATCGAGGATCACCACATCGAATTTCTTGTCCGGATTGGCGGCGACATCGCGCAGCCACGCAAAGATGTCCGCCTGGATGAACTTGATCCTGACTTTGTTCAGCCGCGCATTGTGCTCGGCGATCTCGAGGATTTCCTCGTCGAGGTCGATCCCGGTCACCTCGCTGGCGCCGCCGATGGTCTTGGCATGGATGCCGAAACCACCGGAATTGCAGCACAGATCGAGCACGCTCTTGCCCTGGCACCACTGTGCCAGCAGCAGGCGGTTGTCGCGCTGATCGGCGAAGAAGCCGGTCTTGTGCTTGCTGCCCGGCGCGGCATGGAAGGCGACGCCATGCTCGTGGATCACCGTTGGCTTGGGGGTGGGCGGGTGGGACAGATCGAAGCTCTCCTGCTTCTGTACATGCTCCTCGGCGAAGGCGTAGGTGTCGGCGCCGGGGAAATGCTCGAGCAGGATGCGCTTGATCAAGTCGCGCTGGCGAAACATTCCCGCCGAAAAGAACTCGATCACGAGGGTGTTGGCGAAGCGGTCGACGACGAGGCCGGACAGGCCATCGCCCTCGGAATGGATCAGTCGGTAGGCGTCGGTCACCGCATCCAGCTTGAGTACCTCACGGCGCAAGGCGATCGCAGCGCCGATCTTGCGCGCGAAGAAGGCCTCGTCGACGGCTTCGTCGGGGTCGGCTGTGAGTACACGCAGGGCGATGCGCGAATGACCGTTGTAGAAGCCGCGCCCCGCGTACTGCCCTTCACGGTCGACGATGTCGACGATGCTCCCGGGTTTGGGCTTGTTGGCGGGCTTCTCGACCATCTTCTGGAAAATCCACGGATGGTTGGAGCGGCGTTCGGTCTTGAGCTGGATCAGTGGCAGGCTGCCGGGGGTGGGCGTATTCATGGGGCAATGATACCGTCCCTACCGGGCCGACCGGCTTGCGCGCATGCGCGCGAGGCGCTAACTTGCGCACCAGCAGAAGGGGAGTAGCTCTCCCGCCGCCACGATCGTCAGCACGGGTGGCCAGACCCCGGTCGGGTGGGCAGGGATCCACAAGGGATTCCTGCGAGCGAGACCTTCGCCGTCGACGGCGAAGGTGTGTCCGAAAAACGCGCATCCTGCCATCGACCCGTGAACTGACAGTCTTCGCGAGGTTCGAGCTTGAACTCCATCGGCACACCGGGTTTGTGGACCGCCTTCAGTGCGTTCGTCATCGTCGCCCTCGTGGTCGACTTCTACGTGCTCGGCCGGCATGGCGCGCATCGCGTGCGCCTGCGCGAGGCAATGTGGTGGAGCATCGCCTGGATCTCGCTGGCGCTGGTCTTCAACGCCGGCCTGTGGTGGTGGGAGCTGCAGCAGTCGGGATCGGCGGTCGCCAACGAAGTTGCGCTCGAGTTCCTGACCGGCTATTTGCTCGAAAAGGCGCTGTCGGTCGACAACATTTTCGTGTTCCTGCTGGTGTTCAATACCTTCGCCGTGCCGGTTGAGCTGCGTCAGCGCGCGCTCATGCTCGGCGTGCTCGGCGCGATCGCGCTGCGTGCGGTGATGATCTTCGTGGGCGCAGCGCTGGTGGCGCGCTTCCACTGGATTCTTTATCTGTTCGGTTTGTTCCTTCTCGTCACCGGTATCAAGATGCTGATTTCGGCCGGCGCCGAGCCGGATCTGGAGAGCAACCGCGTGCTGCGCTGGATCCGTGGCCACCTGCACATCACGCGGGGTTTTCATGGCGAGCAGCTGCGCGCGGTCGAAGACGGTCGCAAGGAGTTCACCCCGCTGTTCGTGGTGCTGGTGCTGCTGGCCGTTGTCGATGTGGTGTTCGCGGTTGATTCGATTCCGGCGATTTTTGCGGTGACCCTCGATCCCTTCATCGTGCTGACCTCGAACGTGTTCGCGGTGCTTGGTTTGCGTGCGCTGTTCTTCCTGCTGGCCGGCATGGCGGACCGCTTTCATCGGCTCGGACACGGGCTTGCCCTGGTGTTGCTGTTCATCGGCGTGAAGATGCTGATCGCCGATCTCTACAAGATTCCCGTCGGCATAGCCTTGGGTGTGATTGCCTTGCTCATCGGTTCGGCCATAGCGGCGAGCATGCTGTGGCCGGCGCAATCGGGCGATTCCGAGGCGCGCGACCCTTGAGCGTCGCCAGCGCGGCCCAATGTCCTGACGATGGAGATTGCGCCGCCAGTTCCCGATCCCACCGCACGCAGCGTCGCGCAGGATCGCGCCCGCATCCGCTACGCCATGCTTGGAGCGCTGGCGCTGACCGCAGGCTTGTGGCTGGCGTGGCTCGCCGCCTGGCTGCTCGGTTGGCGTCTGGATGACCTCGGCATCACGCCGCGTCAGCCCGCCGGCTTGATTGGCATCCTCACAGCGCCGCTGGCACATGCTTCGTTCGCGCATCTGGTGTCCAACACCCTGCCGATCGCACTGCTGACCACCTTGACGTTGTACAACTATCCACGCGGCGCGCGGCTCGCGCTGCCCCTGATCTGGTTGTTGTCGGGCCTGGGGGTATGGCTGTTTGCGCGAGACTCGGTTCATGTCGGTGCCAGCGGAGTCGCCAACGGCCTCATGCTGTTTCTGTTCATTGCCGGCTTGCTGCGTCGTGATCGCCTTGCGGTGGTGACTGCGCTGGTGGTGTTTTTCCTCTACGGCGGAATGCTGGCCTCGGTACTGCCGACAGAGCAACACATCAGTTTCGAATATCACCTCGCCGGTGCGATCGCGGGGGTGATCAGTGCGATCGCCTTCTTTCGCCGTGACCCGCTGCCGCCGCGCAAGCGCTACAGCTGGGAGGATGAACCGGAGGACGGTGGTGAGGGCGACGAACTGGAGCTGCCGCGCCCGCGCGAGGTGCCGGTGCTGTGGCAGCGCAGCGCGCCGCCGCAGGGCGCACAGATCATCGTGTTCCGTCAGCGCCAGATGCCGCCGCACGAGCACGACTGAGGCGACGGTTGATGCCTTTGCCCCGCCGCAGCGCTACAGTTGCGCATACATTCAACAGGGCTTGCGCCATGTCACCCCAAGCACGTCGCGTCGAAAGCCAGCACACCGACAAGGGCTACGTTCCGGTTTACACCACGGCCGTGGTCGAGCAACCGTATTCGGAGTACACCCCGACCGAGCACGACACCTGGGCGCAGCTGTTTCGCCGCCAGCGTGAGCTGCTCAAGGGGCGTTCGTTCCAGAGTTTCATCGACAATCAACAGCGCTTCGGCATGGCCGCCGACGCGATTCCGCGCTTCGACGACATCAACGCCATCCTCGCAGGCACGACCGGCTGGAAGATCGTCGCGGTCGAGGGCCTGTTGCCTGAGCTCACCTTCTTCGAGCATCTGGCCAATCGGCGTTTTCCGGTCACCTGGTGGATACGCAAGCCCGAGCAGATCGACTACATCGCCGAGCCCGATCTGTTCCATGACCTGTTCGGTCACGTGCCATTGCTGCTTGAGCCGGTGTTCGCCGACTACATGCAGGCTTACGGCGCCGGTGGCGTCAAGGCGCATGGCCTGGGCGCCGAGGCGCTGACGTATCTGACCCGGCTGTACTGGTACACGGTCGAGTTCGGCCTGATCCGCGAGGACGGCGGTCTGCGCATCTACGGCGCCGGGATACTGAGCTCCAAGGGCGAGTCCATTCATTGTCTGGAATCGGCAGCGCCCAATCGCATCGGCTTCGACCTCGCCCGCATCATGCGCACGCGTTATCGCATCGACAGCTATCAGAAAACCTATTTCGTGATCGACAGCTTCGAGGATCTGATCGAGGCAACGCGGCCGGATTTCACCGCGCTCTACCGTGATGTTGCTGCGCAGCCGGTGGTTGCCGCGGGAGATGTACTGGAAACGGATCGAGTGATTCAGCGTGGCAATGGCGAAGGTTGGGCAAGCGACGGCGACGTTTGACCCGTCAATGCGAACTTACGCGCCGATCGATGGTCGATGGTCGTCGCGGCGTTGAGCTGCGAGCAGTCACCACCGGCACCCGGATCGCGGAGGAACCAGAACATGCACAGGCGCGCTTGGGCCGTCCTGCTCGCCGCCGTTGCCGTCAGCGGCAGCGCGCAGGCAGAAATCCGCCAGGCTGCGGCCGATGGCTTCTTCCTTGCCTACAGCGCGCCGCTCGACGTTGATACCGGCAAGGCCTGGGCCGATCTCGTGCAGGTGCAGAAGTGGTGGAGCAACGAGCACACCTGGTCGGGCAAAGCGGCCAATCTCAGCCTCACGGCCGAAGCGGGCGGTTGTTTCTGCGAACGCTGGAGCGCTGGCAGCGCCGAGCATGGCCGCGTACTGATGGCGCTGCCGGGCAAACTGCTGCGCGTCGACGCGGCACTCGGACCGCTGCAGGAACACGCACTCAAGGGCGTGCTCAATTTCTGGCTGCGCGAGGATGACTACGGCAAGGCGCGCATCGATGTCGAATACCGCGTCAATGGCACGTCAATCAGCGGACTCGATGGACTCGCTCCGCAGGTCGATGAGGTGCTCGGCGCGCAAGTCTCGCGCCTCCTGCGCTTCATCAGCAGTGGTGATCCCGAAGAAAAGACCAAGGCGGCCACGGTTGCCGACGATACCGCGCGCGGCGTTGCAACGCGCGCGCAGATCCTTGAAGAGTGGAAGAAGCAGGCCGAACAGGAAGCCGCAGGCAGGGTCGCAACGCCGGCAGACAAAGGCAGGCCCAAGCCCGCCGGCAGCAAACCCTGATCTGACCCGTGCCGAACCTCGGCCGGGGATCAACTTTCGCCCTCACCCCCTGTCCCTCTCGCGCCGGGAAAGGGGGTTCAAACTGCGATCATGCGCCTGTCGGCGTCTTGCCGCTGGCCGGTGTCGCCTTGACCTTGGCGATCCATGCATCGACTTGCTGTTCGAGCACGGGCAATGGCACCGAACCCAATCCGAGGATGGTGTCGTGGAATGCGCGCAGATCGAACTTCGGGCCCAGTTCCTTTTCCGCGCGTGCGCGCAGTTCGACGATCTTGATCTCGCCGAGCTTGTAGCTCAGTGCCTGGCCCGGCCAGGATATGTAGCGATCGACTTCGGTCTCCACTTCGTGCTTCGACAGCGCTGCATGTGAAGCCAGAAAATCGATTGCCTGCGCACGCGTCCAGCCCTTGTGGTGGATGCCCGTGTCGATCACCAGCCGCGCGGCGCGCCACATCTCGTAGGTCTGGCGGCCGAATTCTTCGTAGGGCGTGTGGTAGATGCCCATTTCCTCGCCGAGCTTCTCGCAGTACAGCGCCCAGCCTTCGCCGTAGGCCGAGATGTAATTCTTGCTGCGGAAATCCGGGTAGCCGGTCTGCTCCTCGGCGAGTGCGCCCTGCAGTGCATGGCCGGGCGCGGCTTCATGCACGGTCAGCGCCGGCAGGTTGTAGAGCGGGCGCGAGGGCAGGTCGTAGGTGTTGACCCAGTAGGTGTGCGCGCCACCGCGACCGGCGGTCCAGAACGGCGCGATCGATGCCGGCACCGGCACGATCGTGAAACGGCCACGCGGAAGCAAGCCGAAAAAGCGGTCGAGCTTGCCGTCGACCTGCTTGGCGATCCACGCGGCGCGCATCAACAGTTCCTCGGGCGTCTTGGCATAGAACTGCGGATCGGTGCGCAGGAACTCGAGAAAGGCAGGGAAGTCGCCGGTAAAGCCGCTCTTCTTCATCGTCGCCTGCATCTGTGCGTCGATGCGCGCGACTTCCTTGAGCCCGATCTGGTGGATCGCTTCGGGGTCGAGATCCAGCGTCGTGTATTCCTTGATCTGCTGGCGATACCAGGCCTTGCCGTCGGGCATCGCCTCGGCCGCCAGCGTCTTGCGCGCATGTGGCATGTAGTCGTCGCGGAAGAACTTGAGCAGCTTGGCGTAGGCCGGAATCACCTTGCTGCTGATCGCCTGACGTGCATCGGCGCGCAGGCGAGCCTGCATGTCGGCGGGCATGCTGGCCGGCAGATCCTTGAGCGGGTTATAGAACTCGCTGTCCTCGGGCGACTTGACCTGCGCGTAGCTTGCAATCGAAACGTCGCGCCCGTCGAGCACCGCACGCGGCACCGAAAAGCCGCGCTTGAGCCCGGCGCGCATGTTGGCGGTCTGCTCGTCGAAGTAGCGTGGCACGTCGTTGAGTTTGGCGATGTAGGCGCGTGCCGAGCGTTCGTCGCGCAGTGGGCGCCGCGTCATGAAACCCAGATCGGCCCAGAACTGCGAGTCGCTGTTGAACGGCATTTCGTAATCGCGAAAGCGGATCGCGGCGACGAAATTCTCGATCTGCGGGCGGTACACCGCGTAATTGATCTGGTTGTCCGCGGACAGTTCCTTGACCGCAACGCCATCGAGCTGCTTGAGCACGCCGTCCCAGTGCGCCAGCCGCGCAGCCTGTGCCTTGGCGTTGACCTCGGGCAGATGCGCGGCGGCGGGGTTGGACTGGCTGTCTTCGTTGTCGTAGCCGCCAAACTGCTGCTGGCGCCAGTTCCATTCCTGCGTGTAAATCGCCTTGAAGCGGTCGTCGGCGCTGTCGGCGCGCGCAGTCGGGACCAGGGCGAGACTGGCGAGCAGGGTCGCGGCGAGCCAACGGGTCATGGGCAATTTCCTTTGAGGCAAATGCCGATGATCGCACCTGAGGCCATCCCGACCAGTGCCGAAGGATGGGCCGATCCATCGACGCGAGGACGCTTCGCTCGCGCCCGCCGACCACATGTCGCGGCAAACATCGGAATCGGACGGGTCGGGATGGACTTGTTCTGCCCCGGCCTTGGACAATGCCGGTACCCAGCACCCTGGATTGCCGCCGATGTCGACCCCGCCCCGGATTTCCCTCACGCGCTTCCTGATCGAGCAGCAGCGCGACCACAACCGCATCAATTCCGACCTGCGCCTGCTGATCGAAGTGGTGGCGCGGGCTTGCAAGCGCATCTCGATAGCGGTCGGCAAGGGCGCGCTCGGCGGCGTGCTCGGCAGCGCCGGCACCGAGAACGTGCAAGGTGAAACGCAGAAAAAGCTCGACGTGCTGTCCAACGAAATCCTGCTCGAAGCCAATGAGTGGGGTGGCCACCTTGCGGCACTGGCGTCGGAAGAAATGGATGATCCGCACTCGATCCCGCATCGCTATCCCAAGGGCGAATACCTGCTGGTGTTCGATCCCCTCGATGGCTCGTCCAACATCGACGTCAACATTTCGGTTGGCACGATTTTTTCGGTGCTGCGCTGTCCGGATGGCGTGCGCGATCCCGACGAGCGCGCATTCCTGCAGCCGGGATCGCGGCAGGTTGCGGCCGGTTATGCGGTCTACGGTTCGAGCACGGTGCTGGTACTCACGCTGGGTGATGGCGTGCACGTGTTCACGCTGGATCGTGAGCAGGGCAGTTTCATCCTCACCGCCTCGCACGTGAGGATTCCCGAAGACACCGGCGAGTTCGCGATCAACATGTCGAACCTGCGTCACTGGGAAGCGCCGATGCGCCGCTACATCGAGGAACTGCTGGCCGGCAAGACCGGGCCGCGCGGGCGCGATTTCAACATGCGCTGGGTCGCATCGATGGTGGCCGACGTGCACCGCATTCTCACCCGTGGCGGCATCTTCATCTATCCGCGCGATCTCAAGGACGCCTCCAAGCCGGGCAAGCTGCGTCTGATGTACGAGGCCAACCCGATGGCGATGATCGTCGAGCAGGCCGGCGGCGCGGCGACCACCGGGCGCAAGCGCATCCTCGACATCGAGCCGACCCAGTTGCACCAGCGCGTCCCGGTCTTCCTCGGCTCGAAGAACGAGGTCGAGCGAGTCACTGCCTATCACCGCGAGGCCGATGCATGAGCGGCAAAGCCAACCCGGACTTCATTGAAACTTACGCCGACGCAATGCCCGCGCAGGCATGTGCCGAAATCATTGCCGCCTATTCGGCCAGCGACAAGATCGTGCGGGGTGCCACCGGCGGCGGCGTCAACACCACGCTGAAGGACAGTTGGGACATCACGATTTCGCGTCATCCCGAGTGGAAGAATGTGGAAAACGCGCTCAACACCGCGGTGATGCACAACATGCTCGCCTACGTGCGCACGTATCCGTTCCTCGCGCTGGCGCCGCTGATGCTCTCCAAGGTCGACCCCAGAACCGGCGAACAGAGCATGATCGATGCCGAATACATTCGTGCGATGGACGATGCGCGCCTGCAGGCGCTGATCGCGCAGCTGTTCCGGCCCGGCGAAATCAACATCCAGCGCTATCTGGGCGATGTGGGCGGTTATCCGTACTGGCACAGCGAGACCTCGCCGCGCGCCGGCGACAACGATCGTCTGCATCGCGTGCTGCTGTGGACCCTGTATCTCAACGAAGGTTTCGACGAGGGTGAAACCGAGTTCTACTTCCAGGGCAAACTGGTCAAGCCGAAGACCGGCCTGATGGCGATCGCGCCGGCGGGATTCACCCACACCCATCGCGGCAACCGACCCAAGGGCGGCGACAAGTACATCGCGACTTCATGGATCCTGTTCCAGCCGGCCGAGAAGCTCTACGCCGCGCCGCCCAGGAAATCGTAGGAAGGTCGGCAGGCCCGACCAATCGGCATCGAACATTCGTGTGCTCTGGTAGGAGGGCCGGCAGGCCCGACCATTGCGCTGCAGGTTCGCAGGGCGCACGAGCGCATGTGGCGCTGGTCGCGGCTGCCGCCGCTCCTACACACCATCACGATGCGTGGCAGCGACACGATGGCGTGCGCAGGAGGGCCGGCAGGCCCGACCGATCGGCATCGAACATTCGTGTGCTTCTGTAGGAGGGCCGGCAGGCCCGACCATTGCGCTGCAGGTTCGCGGAGCGCGTGAGCGTGAGGGGCGTGTGGTTGCGTACGGCATGGGTTGCGAAGCCGTCGCTCCCACACCGCCGCCACGCCGCGCGTCGTCAGAAATTGTTCATGTCGAAGGTATCGGCCATCGGCGCCTCGCCGCCTTCAGCCAGGCGCACCTTGAGGGCAAGGCCATCGCGCGAGTCGGCGTGATTGAGCGCCTCTTCGAGCTCGATCTTGCCTTCCTTGTACAGCCCGTACAGCGACTGGTCGAAGGTCTGCATGCCCTCCTGCAGACTGCGATCCATCGCCTCCTTGACCTCGTGCACCTGACCGCGGCGCAACAGGTCGCGGATGTGCGGCGTGTTGATGAGCACCTCGACCGCGGGCAGGCGGTGGCCGTCCTTGCCCATCACCAGACGCTGGCTGATCACCGCGCGCAGATTGAGCGCGACGTTCATGAGGATGTTCTTGTGCGCCGACTCGGGGAAGAAGTTGAGGATGCGCTCGATCGTCTGGTCGGCATTGTTCGAGTGCAGCGTCGCCAGACACAGATGGCCGGTCTCGGAGAAGGTGATCGCGGCTTCCATCGTGGCCGCGTCGCGGATTTCGCCAATCAGGATCACGTCGGGCGCTTCGCGCATCGCATTCTTGAGTGCTTCGTGGAAGCTGTGCGTATCCAGACCCACTTCGCGCTGGTTGACGACCGATTTCTTGTGTCGATACAGGTATTCGATCGGGTCCTCGATGGTGAGGATGTGGCCCGAAGTGTTGGAATTGCGGTGATCGATCATCGAAGCCAGCGTGGTCGACTTGCCCGAGCCGGTGGCGCCGACCAGCAGCACGAGGCCGCGTGGCTCCATGATGATGTTCTTGAACAGTTGCGGCAGGCGCAGTTGCTCGATGCTCGGAATCTCGCTCTTGATCGCGCGGATCACCATGCCGACTTCGCCGCGCTGCTTGAACACGTTGACGCGGAAGCGGCCGGCGTCCTTCACCGCGATCGCCATGTTCAGTTCGAGATTCTTCTCGAAATGCGGGACCTGGCCTTCGTCCATCAGCGAATAGGCAATCTTCTTGACCATGCCATTGGGCAGGCCGGCATTGCCCAGCGGGTAGAGCTTGCCTTCGACCTTGATGTTGACCGGTGCGCCCGTGGTCAGGAACATGTCCGAAGCGCCTTTCTCGGACATCAATTTCAGGAAGTAGCCAATATCCATAGCGGTTCTCGCAGTGTTCGGGTCGGGGAGAATGGTTCGCGGGAACAGGGATGGCGTTGCCAAACTGCGGCAGGCCTTCCCACAATAGCCATTCGTGCAACGAGCGAGCGGTTGATGTTATGACACTACCTTGCGGAAAAATCCATGCGCCATTCGTCGTTCTGGCGCTTTTGGCACTCACCGCGTGCGGACCGACCAAGCCGCCGGTCGACAAGCTCGATGCCGCGGCCCGCGGACTGGAAACCGCCCGCTCGGTCGGCGCTGCCGAGTTCGCTGCCGCCGATCTGCGTGCCGCAGCCGACCATTACGCCGGCGCCCAGGCAGCCGAGGGGGATGGCGACTACGACATGGCCGCGCAATTGGCGCTGCAGTCGCAGGCTGACAGCGAACTGGCAGCTGTGCGCGCACGACGCGAGCAGGGCAGGGTTGCGGTCGATAAACTCACGAGGGCGAATGCTGCGCTGCAAGAAGATCTGTCGCGCAGCAAATCCGCGACCGGGGAGGAACAACCATGACTTCGACCCTCACCAAAGTCATCGTGCTCGGCCTTGCCCTGCTGGCTGCCGGAACAGCCGGCCTGGCGCAGGCACGCAACGACGATTACCAGCGTCTGCTCGACCGGTTCAATGCCTTGGCCACCGATCCGCAGCTGGCCAATCACGCACCGGTTGCGATGGATCGTGCGCGTCAGGCGCTGGCCGACCTCAAGGAAGCAAAGCGCAAGCAGCGCGACACCTGGATCTATGTCGTCGAGCGCCGCATCGATGCGGCCAAGGCGGCCGCCGAGGCCGAACTGCTCGAAGACCAGCGCAGTCAGTTGCAGCGCGAGAACGACCGCCTGCAGGTGGCGGTGGCGCGACGCGATGCAGAGCTTGCGCGTGCCGATCTCGAACGCGCACGCCTGCAGGCGCAGATTCGCGCCGAGGAAGCCGAAACCGCGCGGCGCGAAGCCGAGGCCGCGCGCGCCGAGGGCGAGCAGGCGCAGGAAGCGGCGAAGGCTGCGCAGGCCGAGGCAAGCCAGGCCAAGCGCATGGCTGCGGCGCAGGCCAAGGCTGCGGCGCTGGCGAAGAAGGAAGCCGAACTCGAGGCCGCGATCAGTGGCAAGCCTGCAGCGGCAACAGCGGCCAAGCCGGGCCATGCCAAACCCGCCGCCGCAGCGAAGGCTCGGGCCAAGCCGAAGAAGACCCCGGCCAGACCTTGAGCGCGCCCGGCGACGCAATCACCGTTTCAAATCGGCACGATGGGCTGCGCAGGAGGGCCGGTAGGCCCGACTGATCGGCACCGAACATTCGAGTGCTCCTGCAGGAGGGCCGGCAGGCCCGACCGATCGGCATCCAGAATTCGTGTGCTCTGGTAGGAGGGCCGGCAGGCCCGACCATTGCGCCGCGGGTTCGCAGGGCGCACGAGCGCGTGTGGCGCTGGTCGCGACTGCCGCCGTTCCTACATCATCACGATGCGCGGCATTGACACGATTGCGCATGTAGGAGGGCCGGTAGGCCCGACCGATCGGCATCGAGCATCCGTGTGCTTCTGTAGGAGGGCCGGCAGGCCCGACCGATTGGCATCCAGAATTCGTGTGCTCTGGTAGGAGGGCCGGCAGGCCCGACCATTGCGCTGCAGGTTCGCAGGGCGCACG
>NZ_JAHCAP010000028.1 GCF_019634815.1 Dokdonella sp.
CCGAGCTGCAACACCTGCACGACCACGCATCCGCTCAACCCGATTGTGAGCCTGGTGAAGGCACTGACCGCCGAGAGTGGAACCGTGATGGGCGTTGCCGAGCCGGGCGAGACCCTCACCTACACCATCACGCTGAGCAACAGTGGCGGTGTGAATGCCACTGGCGTGGGCGTCACCGATCCACTCGATCCGAATGTTGGATTCCTCAGCGCGGACAACGGCGGCGTGTTTGGCGCTGGCGCGGTGACGTGGAGTGGACTCACGGTGCCGGCGGGCGGAACTCTGGTACTGACGGTGCAGACCCAGGTGGCGGATCCGATCCCGGCGAATGCGACGCAGATCGTCAACTTGGCCTATGTGACCGGCTCGACGCCTCCGGCGTGTCCGCCGGACGGTCCGCAGTGCGTGACGATCCCGACCCTGGCCAACCTCGCAGTCAACAAGGTGCTGTCGGGCGAGAGCATCACTGCGGACGGCATTGCCGAGCCGGGTGAAGTCCTCACCTACACGATCACCGTGAGCAACAGTGGTGGTACGGCGGCGCTCAACACGATCGTCAACGAAGTGGTGCCGCAGAACACGACCTTTGTCGCCGACCTGCCCAATATCTGGGTTGGCTGCGCCGACGGCGCGGTGGCGGGAACACCTTGCGTCACGATCGTCAACGTGCCGGCGCAGTCGGGTGGTACGCCGGGCAGCGTGAGCGTGACCTTCAAGGTGCGGGTCGACGATCCATTGGCAGCAGGTGTGACGTCGATCTTCAACGCGGTCGCGCTCAACGACGGTACGCCGCCGGATTGCGTGGCGTTGCCCACGAGTGCCGGATGCGCGGTGGTGCCGACCTCGAACCTGCGTCTGACCAAGGTGGTCGATTCGGTTACGCCGACCGGCCCGGGGCGCTATCTGGTTGCCTATCGGATCGACGTCGTCAACCTTGGCGGCTCGGCGGCGACTTACACGCTGACCGACACCTTCGGCTTCACCAACGCCGGGGTGGTGTTCACCGGCAACGCCCAGGTGACGACGATTGGCGGCACGCTTGATCCGGGGCTGGTCGGTGGCCAGTTCCCGCCGGTCAACGGCTCGATCGTGCAGATCTCGGCGCCCGGAGTGGCGCTGGCAATCGGTGCGACGCACAGCTACACGGTGCGGGTGCCGATCGGGGTGCAGCCGGCGAATCTGCAGAACGGTACCTGTACCGGCGCCGCGGGTCATGGCCTCTACAACGAAGCTTCGCTCACGGGTTCGGCCGATCTCGAAAGTGCCGCGTGTGCGCCGGTGACGGCTGACGTGCCGCTGATCAATCTGGTCAAGACCGTGACACTCGGTCAGGACTTCAACAGTGACCACTACGGCGATGTCGGTGACGTGCTCGAGTACCAGTTCACGATCAGCAATCCGGGTGCGTTGCCGCTCAGTCCGGTGCAGTTGTTCGATCCGCGCCTGCAAAGCCTGCAGTGCGATCCGACGACGATCGGCGGCCAGCCGTTCCGCGTGGTGCCTGGCGACGAGCTGTTCCGCGACGAGTTCAACGGAGCGACCACCGGTACGCTGGTGCCCGGCGATTCGGTACTGTGCACGGGTACCTATACGCTGACCGCAAGCGACGTTGCCCGCCGTCAGGTGGTCAACACAGCGGCGGCGACCGGTATCGCGCCTGGAGGTCAGGCCGTATCCTCGGTTTCGACCGCCATCTTCACAATGTTCCGCTGAGGACCTGCACATGAACGGATTGATCAAACAGGCAACACGTGCACTGGGCCTGCTTACGGCAACGGTCATGGCAGGCATGGCCTTGCCGGCGATCGGTGGAACCTTGAGCTTGAGCCAAACGACCGGTGCGGCCGCGAGCCACGCCAATGCGCTCGCCGGAGAGTTTGCCGTCACCGTCAGCAATGACGGTGACGGGAGTCTGGGCGAAGTGCGATGGCTGTCCGACCGCGATCACATGGTCGATTGCGGCATGCAAACGGTGCAGGGCCGGGGCTTTGCCGGGCAGGTACTGGCTGCGGGTGACAGCCTGCGGTGCATGGTCTATCCGCTGGCGCAGACGCGCCTGCGCAATGCCAGCATCGTGGTGCTGGCGCGCAATGCGGACGGCAAACGCGTGCAGCGCACGCTCAACCTGATGCAGCCGGCGGCAACGCCGGCGCAGGGGATCGCGGTGCTGGCGGGCGGAGCCATCCACATCGACAGCAACACCGATGGCCTGCTGCAGGCCGGCGAGACGATCAGCTACGACTACACCGTACTCAACCTCGGCACGCTGGCGCTGTCATCGCTGGCAGTGACCGATATCGACGGCGCCGTGACCTGTCCGTTCACGACCCTGGCGGTCGGCGCGTCGATGAGCTGCTCGCGCACGCACTCGATCACGATCGCCGAGGCGGGCGCAGGCATGGTTTCCAACCAGGTCGACCTCAATGGCGTGGATGCGGCCAGCACGCCGATCATCGCCGGTGATTTCATCGTCACGCAGAACCTCGGTGGCGATGCCGGCATCCGCGTGTTCAAGAGCCCGATGCTGTTCGACGATGTCGACAACAGCCTGTATGCGAGCCCGGGCGACGTACTGCGCTACACCTTCGTGATCAAGAACGACAACGCGCAGACGCTGGCGTCGGTCAACCTCGTCGAGCCCGATCCGAGCCGCATCGATACGCCGATCACCTGCAATCCGACCACGCGCAATGGCCTGCCGTTTGCGGGCTTGGGCAGCGGCACTCTGCAGTCCAACGACCTCGTGCTGTGCCGCGCCGATTACACGATCGTGCCGGCGGACGCGACGCAGGGTTCGGCCGACAACCTCGCCAATGCGAGTGCGCAGCCGGGGATCGGCGGGCCGGTGCAGGGCACGGGCGCGTCGGCCGTGGTGATCCCGACGCCGGCGAATGTGGCGATGGCCAAGGCACTGACGGGCGAAAGCGGCAGCCAGCCAGGTGTCGCCGAGCCCGGCGAAACGCTGACCTACACGATCACGCTGACCAACAGCGGTGCAGCCACTGCCTTCAATGTCGGCGTGGTCGATCCGCTCGATCCGAACGTGAGTTTCGTCAGCGCCAATAATGGCGGCAGTCCGTCCGGTGCCACCGTGGTCTGGAGCGGACTCACCGTGCCGGGCAATGGCAATCTGGTGTTGACCGTGGTGGTGACGGTTGTCGATCCGCTGCCGATCAACGCCACCCGCGTGATCAACCTGGCCTATGTCGGCGGCACCACGCCGCCCAATTGCAATGCCTTGCCGCTGCCGCCCAATTGCACGGACACGCCCACGGTGGTGCCGCCGCGCCTGCAGGTGACCAAGACCGTGGATACGCCAAGCATCGATCCGGGTGGCGTGGCCACCTACACGGTGACGGTGAGCAATGTCGGACCCGTGGTGGCGAACAACGTGGTGATTTCCGATCCGCTGCCTGCGGGCATCGTTGCCTTCCAGTGGACTTGTGTTGCAAGCGGCGGCGCCAGTTGCGCGAACGCGAGCGGAACCGGCGCGATCAACGAGACCATTCCTTCGCTGCCGATCGGTGGCGTACTCACCTACACCGTCGATGCGACGTTCTCATCAACTGCAGCCGGTACCGTGCTCAATTCGGTGCTGGTCACGCCCTCGCAGAACACCGTGTGCATGCCGCAACAGGTGCCCGGTCCTTGCGATGCAACCGTGCCGGTGACGGTGCGCGGAACCGCGCCGACCAAGGTGCCGACCTTGGGCAATCTGGCAATGCTGTTGATGGGTCTGGCGATGGTTGCGCTGGTCTGGCAGCGGCGCGAGCGTCATTCCCGCTGAGCTTGAGCGGGCGCCGTCCGGTGACGGCGCCCAGCGGCCAGCAAGGGGCGAGTTCAGCGCGGGGTCTGACTGCGCGAGGCAAGCAGGCCGCGCAATTCATCCTTTTCGTCCTCGCCAAGGCCCCCTTCACCGAGGCGGGCCTGCAGGTCCTCGATGCGTTGATGCCGCGTCTGCCGTTCGAGCTGGCGCATGGCGTCGGCAAACTCGCTGCGCGCGGCGTCGACGTCGCCCGGAAATTCGCTGACCGCAAGCGTCTGCAAGGCATTGATCTCGGCGCGGTCGGCAAAATGCTCGAGCAGGGCGCCGGTGGTGAGCTCGGGTCGTGCGCGTCCGAGTTCGATCAGTTCGACCAATAGTGCGACGCCGCGCTGGCGCAAGCTCGCAAACTGCCAGGGCGGCTCGATCGTCGAGGCGAGGCCGGGTTGCTGCACGAGCAGGGTGATGGCGGCGCGCACGAGTGAACGTTGTGGCGGCCGCACCGAAGCGCGGTCGCCCTTGCCGGCATCGGCGCTTGCCACCTTGGCAGGCAGGGTCTTGGCACCACTGCGGCGTTCGAGTTCTTCGAACATGAGGTCGCGGAATGCGCCGTCGGGGATGTGCGCGAGCAAGGGTCGTGCGCGTTCGGCCAGGCGTGCCTTGCCGTCGAGCGTGGCGAGGTTGACATCCTTGGCCAGATCGCCGAACAGGAACTCGCTGAGCGGCGTGGCGTCCTTGAGGCGCTGCTCGAAGCCGGCCAAGCCTTCCTTGCGCACGAGGCTGTCGGGATCCTCGCCATCGGGCAGGAACAGGAACAGCGCCTGACGCCCGTCGCGCATTCGCGGCAGCACCGACTCCAGCGCACGCCACGCGGCCTGGCGACCGGCACGATCGCCGTCGAAACAGAAATAGACATCGCTGCATTGACGAAACAGGATTTCGGCGTGATCGCGCGTGGTTGCGGTGCCGAGCGTGGCCACGGCCTGGGTGATGCCGGCTTGATGCAGGCTGATCACGTCCATGTAGCCCTCGACCACGATCAGGCGCGGAATCTTCGCGTGTGCTTCGCGCACCTGCCACAGGCCGAACAGCTCGCGTCCCTTGTGAAACAGTGGCGTCTCGGGCGAATTGAGGTATTTCGGGCCGGGATCATTCTTGCGCGCGTCGGTGGTGGTCGGTCCGGGATCGGCTGCGCTGCTGGCCTGGCCTGCGTCCGTTGCTGCTGACTTCGCAGCCGGCTGGGTGAGGATGCGCCCACCGAAGGCGATCGTGCGACCTCGGCGGTCGAGGATCGGAAACATCACGCGATCGCGGAAGCGATCGTACTTGGAGCCACGCTCGCCGCCGCTGAACATGCCGGCCTTGTCGAGCAGGGCGATGCGCTGCGCGTTGGTGCCGAGCGCACTCTTTAGGCCATCCCAGGCGTCGGGTGCATAGCCGAGCCGGAAGCGCGCAACGATCGCGTCATCGAGTCCGCGGCGCTGGAAATAGTCGAGCGCACTTGTGCTCGCGGCGAGCTGGCGGCGGTAGTAGCCGGTCGCTGCATCGAGCAATTCGTAGAGCTCGCTGGAGTCCTCGCGCGGCGCCGCCTTGCCTCCTTCGAAGGGCACCTTGAGCCCGGCACGATTCGCCAGTTCCTCGACCGCGTCGGGAAATTCGAGGCGGTCGTAATTCATCAGAAAGCCGATTGCGCTGCCATGCGCGCCGCAGCCGAAGCAGTGATAGAACTGCTTGTTCGGACTGACCGTGAACGAGGGCGAGCGCTCGTCGTGGAACGGGCAGCGTGCCGACCAGTCGCGGCCAGCCTTCTTGAGCTGCACACGCTCCTGGATCACATCGACGATGTCGATGCGGGCGAGCAGTTCGTCGATGAACGTGTCGGGGATGCGTCCGGACATGGGATCACCCGCATGCCATGCTGCAATGATCCGGGCAGGCGGTTGGCCGGGATCTCAGCCGAGGCGGGTCTTGATCAGGGCCGACACCTTGCCCATGTCGGCGCGACCGGCAATGAGTGGTTTGACCAGACCGACCACCTTGCCCATGTCCTTGGCGCTGCTGGCGCCCGCGTCGGCAATTGCCTTGCTGACGATCGCCTCGACTTCAGCCTCGTCGAGCTGGGCGGGCAGATAAGCCTGGATCACCTCCATCTCGAAACGCTCGACCGCGACCAGGTCATCGCGTGCGGCGGCTTCGAACTGTGTAACCGAATCCTTGCGCTGCTTGAGCATCTTCTCGAGCACGGCCAGGACCTGGGCATCATCGAGCGTGATGCGCTCGTCGACTTCGCGCTGCTTGATCGCGGCGTTGATCAGGCGGATCACGCCAAGGCGCTGCTTGTCGCCGCCCTTCATGGCGGTCTTCATGTCGTCGTTGATGCGGAGCTTGAGGGACATGGCGCACTCTTTCGGGTTGGGGCGGGTGATCGGGTGGGGCGGTGGCGCGTTCGGTTCGCGGGCAGGGTCCGGCTAACGCAAAAAGCCGGCGGCGCTTGCGCACGGCCGGCTCTTCACAGCCCTGGAATCGACAGTGGCGGCCGCGCGGGCCGCCCGACCGCATCAATACAGGCGTTGGCGCTTGGTCACGTCGCGCGAAACGCGGCGCAGGTGGCGCTTGACCGCGGCAGCACGCTTGCGCTTGCGCTCCTGGGTCGGCTTTTCATAGAACTCGCGCTTGCGCACTTCGGCGAGCACGCCGGCCTTCTCGCAGGTGCGCTTGAAACGGCGCAGGGCGAACTCGAACGGCTCGTTTTCGCGGACTTTGACGCTGGGCATTGGAACTCCACTTGCCTGTTGCCCGGGGTTTTCGGGCGGGTGAGCCGTGTATTCTAGCGTGATGGACGAGTCATTTGCAAAAGCCCCGGGTGTCGTCCCGGTCGGGCCGGTGCTGGGCATCGAGACCTCCTGTGACGAGACCGGCGTGGCAGTCTACGACGCCGGTCGCGGTCTGCTCGCGCACACGCTGTACAGCCAGATCAAGCTGCATGCCGATTATGGCGGCGTGGTGCCCGAACTGGCCTCGCGCGACCACGTGCGCAAGCTGCTGCCCTTGGTGCGCGAGACGCTCGAGCGTGCCGGGATCAGCAGCGCGGACCTCGGCGGTGTGGCCTATACCGCCGGGCCGGGACTGATCGGTGCCCTTCTGGTTGGCGCCGCGGCCGCACGTTCGCTGGCCTGGGCGCTGGGCGTGCCCGCGATCGGGGTCCACCACATGGAAGGCCACTTGCTCGCGCCCCTGCTCGAAGCCGATCCGCCGCAGCCGCCCTTCGTCGCCTTGCTGGTGTCGGGTGGGCACTCGATGCTGATCGAAGTCGCCGCGGTCGGGCGCTATCGCTTGCTCGGCGACACGCTCGACGACGCCGCGGGCGAGGCTTTCGACAAGACCGCCAAGCTCATGGGCTTGCCGTATCCGGGTGGCCCGGCGCTGGCCAAACTCGCCGAACAGGGACGCGAAGGCGTGTTCCGCTTTGCGCGGCCGATGACCGATCGGCCCGGACTGGATTTCAGCTTCTCGGGCCTCAAGACCCAGGTGCTGCTGGCTTGGCAGGGCAGTGATCGCAGCGCCCAGACCCAGGCCGACATCGCGCGCGCATTCGAAGAGGCGATCGTCGAGACCCTGGTGATCAAGTGCCGCCGGGCGCTGGCCGCGACCGGCGCGAAGACGCTGGTGATCGCCGGTGGCGTCGGTGCCAATCGGCGCCTGCGCGCGCAACTGGCGCAGGCCGGCGAGCGCGAAGGTTTCCGCGCCGCGTTTCCGCGGCTGGAGTTCTGCACCGACAACGGCGCAATGATCGCGCTGGCCGGCGCGCTGCGCCTGGCTGCGGGCCAGCACGAAACACCTTCGATCTTCGTGCATCCGCGTTGGGACCTGCAAAGCCTGCCGGCCTTGCGTTGACTGCGCGCCCGTCGCAGGCATGAAAAAGCCGGCTTGCGCCGGCTCCTTCATTGCGCACATCGGCTTGCGCTACGGGCCACCCAATCGGGCATCGAAGCCATCGGTGAAGATGCGGTCGTTGTCGACTTCGAATGCGCCGACGTCGGGATTTGCTCCCACGGTCCTCGCATAGCCGCGCTGATCGAAATCCACGGGCAGCGGATTGCTGCCGGCGTCGATCGCGGGACTTCCGACGCCCAGTGCATGGGTCTTGGTCGGTCCGCCATTGAATGCGAGCGCTTGCAGCAAGGGATCATCGGTCAACGGCGGCACCGTCCAGGTCACCCCGTTGCTGGTGATGGTGATGTTGTGGTCGCCATCGACCGACGCGCCTGAATCATAGACGACCAGATCAGCTGCGCTCGGGTCGGCGATCGAGGTGTTGTTGGAGATGATCGTGCTTTGTATCACGCGGGCACCCGCGGCCGAACCGTAGAGCATGACACCACCGGCATTGGACGGGGCTGAATTGAAAGCGATCGTGCTGTTGCTCAGCTGCACCGTCGAAGCGGCGATGCCGCCACCCGAGGAGCCATAGCTGGTGAGAATCTGGTTGGCCGAAACCGTGCTGTCGATCAGCGTCAATGGAACGGCGTAGTACATGGCGATGCCGCCGCCCCAGGCCATGGCGCTGCCCGTCTGTGCCTGAGCCACATTGCCGCTGATCGTGCTGGCGAGAACCTGCAGTTCGCCGTAACTCGAGAGTATGCCGCCACCGCCAACGGTGTAGCCGGAATCGACCTCGCTGATCACGTGGTTGTCATGGATCGCACTGCCGGCGATCGTGAGCGGATGTTTGGCATGAATGCCGCCACCGTAGGCATAAGTCGACGTGGTCGTCGCGCTGTTGCCCGCAATCTCGGAATATTTGGCCATGGAATAGGTTGGCGGTCCGGTCACCTCGCGGCCGAGCCATGCGCCTGTCAGCGAACTGGGCGCTGCGCGCCCCGCGCGGGGCGTGGGTGGCACCGCGGCGAGGAACAATCCCCCTCCGAAAGCGTCGCCATTGGCCTGCGCCGTGTTGTTGGCGACGGTCGTGCCCAGGATGCCGGCGAAACCGCTGGCCGTGCCTCCGCCATAGGCTTTGCCGTAGGCGAAGTCGGTAACGGGTGAACCATCGACGACGTGGGTGTAGTAGCCGCCATTGGCGCTGACCGTGTTGCCGCTGACATCCGACTGGATCAGATAAGCCATGGAATCGGGTTGCATCATCGTCACGCCGCCGCCGATCGCCAGGAAGTACGGGGCGGCGGCCGGAAGCGTCCCGTCGGGAGCGAGCACCTGGTTGACATGGTTGCCGCTGATCGTGCCTTGCAGGAACATCAAGTTCTGTCCGGCAATGATGCCGGCGCCGGCGGCAACCCGAAATGCGGTCGCGGAACTGTTGCTGATCGTCGAATACTTGATATAGGCAGTGCCACCCACGGCAACGGCACCACCATAGGCCATTTCGGTTTCGGCGTCGCCAACCGAGCAGCCGCTGATGGTGGCATTCTGCAGATTCAGGTTGCCTGCGGTGTAGAGGCAACCACCCACCGTGCTCCCGCCGCTGGGCGTCGCCCGGCCATTGGTGAGGCTGATGTCCGTAAGCGACAATGAGCCCGCGCTGGTGATCACGCGCCCCTTGCCGCCGCCATCTAGCGTGAGCAGATCGCGGCCCGAGCCTTTGATCGTGACGTCGGCCGAGGTGGTCAGAGGGCTCGACAGCGTGATGCGTCCGGCAAGGCCTTGCAGGTCGATCACGTCGCCATCGGCGGCCGTGGCCAGGGCCTCGCGCAAGGAACCGCTGCCGCTGTCGGCAAGCGAAAGGATCTTGCGCAGGGTCGGCGCTCGCGCAGCGGGCGCAGGCAGCGACTGCGCGAGTGCGAGTGCGTGGTGGAACGGGCCGGAATTCCCGGTTCGCTGCAGAACCTGCAGCGCATCGGCGCGAGCGTGGATCACGCCTGGGCGGCCGGCAGGCTCGTTGGCGGCGGCAGCAGTGCCGACGAGCACCAGGGCGAGTGCCGAGCTCAGGGCGTGGATTTTGAGACGTCGTGTGGTTCGTTTGGTGTGGGTGCGCATGGTTCCTCCTGCAGACGAGATGTCCGGGCTGCGATCGGGCGCGCGTCTGCACGGGGCCGCAAGGCGCGCGTGTTGTCCCGATTCTGCCCCCTGTGAGGCGCCGACATCGCGCGATGTCAGTCGCATCGGTCAATGTGGCCGGGTCAGCATAACGCGATCCGCCCCGATTCTGTGATGCAGTTCGCATTTGATGCCGGCGTCTGCCCGCGATGGGCTCCGCCTCATGGCGGCGCGGCGATGTTCGAGGCCGCCGGCTGCGTGTGGATGAAGGCGAGGATGTCGCGCAGTACCGGTGCCTGGGGGGCGCGGGGGTGGGCCAGCGCAAGCAGCAGTGCTGAATGACCGATCCGCGGATAGACATGCAGGGTGACCGCTTCGCCGTGGGCCTGCAGTGCTGCGGCAAGGCGGCGGCTGTTTTCGGGATCGACCTCGTCGTCATCATCGCCGCTGAGCAGGAGCATCGGCGGTTCGCGGCCGTCCACGAAGGCCACCGGCGCGGCTTGGTGCCATTGATCCGGCGCTTCGCCGAACACGTCCAGCATCTCCTCGTCCTGCGCGTCGGCGGGCAGGAAGGCGTAGACACCGGCCAGACCGATGCAGCCGGCCAGGTCACGCGGCGTCAGGCCTTGCGCCGCGAGCCAGCGCGGGTCGGTGGCCAGCAGGGCGGCAATGTGTCCGCCCGAGGAATGACCCATCACGAACAATCGCTGCGGATCGCCGCCATAGGCTGCAACGTGTGCGCGCACCCAGCCAATCGCGCGCGCCGCGTCACGCATGAAGCCGCCGAGGTCGACATCGGGCAGCTTGCGGTAGTCGGGGATCACCGTGATCACGCCGTGCGCGGCGAGGGCATTGCCGACGAAGCGAAACCAGCCACGTTCGCCACCGAGCCAGCTGCCACCGTAGAAGAACACCACCACCGGGGCGTCATGGACATTGATCGGCGCATACAGATCGAGCGAGAGTGCGCGCCGGTTGTCGAACTCGATGTGGTCGAAGTGGCGAACGCGGTTGCGAGTGCCCGCCGCATCGACGCTGGAGAACCAGCGTCCGTGGCAGGCACCGAGCAGGAGCGCAAGCGCCAGCCAGACGACGCCGAGGCGGCGCCCTGGGCGATGCGTCAGCAGGGCGGTCGCCGCACTCATCGCCGCGCAGTATGCGCCGCTGCCGCCGGCTTGTCGCCGCGCTGTGGAATGTCGATCATCGCTGCCTTCGGGACAACGAACGTGCGTCATGGATCAAGTCTTCATCGATGCCCTGCAAGTGGGAACCTGCATCGGCATCCATCCGGGGGAGCGCGATCGCCTGCAGCCATTGCTGCTCACGCTCGAACTGGGCTTCGACAACCGCGCGGCTGCAGCCAGCGGCAAGCTCGCCGACAGTTTCGACTACGCAGTGATCGCCACGACCTTGCGCGAATGGGCGCAAGCCTGGGACGGTGACTTGCTCGAATCCTTCGCCGAACAGGCTTGCCAGTTGCTGCGCGAGCGCTTCGCCGCGCGCGAAATCGACTTGCGCGTGGCCAAGCCCTTGGCGGCGCAGACGCTCGGCTGCGCCAGCGTCGGTGTGCGTCTGCGCCGGACCTTCGCCTGATGTCCGCGCGCTACCTGCTGCTGCTCGGCTCGACCCGCAGTGATGACGGGCACGTCCGTGCGGCCTTGCATGATCTGGCCAACCTCGGCGCGGTCAAGCTGTGCGCGCCGATCCAGCACGGCCCAGGCAGCCGCGATCCGCGGCGCATGTACTTCAACGCCCTGGCCGAACTCGAGTTCGACGGCGAAGCCGCTGCGCTCGTTGCTGCTCTCAAGGCGATCGAAGCCGGCCTGGGCCGGCAGCGCGGCAGCGCCGAGGTCGCCATCGACATCGACCTGCTCGCGCGCTGGGTCGATGCGCGCTGGCTGGCCGATCCGCACGCGCTGGCGAAGGGCGAATTCGTGCAGGCCCACACGCGCGCGCTGCTGGGCGCCGCAGACATCGACATCGATGGCGTGATCTGAGCAGACCGCTCGGGCGCGTGCCCGGCGTCAGATGTGCAGCAGGCGGCCGCCATCGACCGGCAGCACGATGCCGCTGCAATAGCCCGCATCGCGCAGCAGGAACAGCACCGCGTTGGCGATGTCCTGCGGCGAACCCTGTCGACGCAGGGTGGTGCGCTCGGTCACGGTCTGCTCGGTCTCGGCCTTGATCGGATTGGTCGACCACAGCACGTTGCCCGGTGCGACCGCGTTGACGCGCACCTGCGGCCCGAGTTCGAGCGCGAGGGCTTTGGTCGCCATCAACAGTGCAGCCTTGCTGATGTCGTACAAGGCATGCCCGGCGAGTGGACGCTGCGCGTAGATGTCGGTGATGTTGACGATCGCGCCTTGTGCCTCGCGCAACGCCGGCGCAGCGGCGCGGGCGAGGAAGAACGGCGCGCGTGCATTGACCGCGAGCAGCTCGTCCCATTGCGCGACGCTGACGGTGTCCAGTGGCGTGGCATAGAACTGCGATGCGTTGTTGACCAGTGCGTCGAGCCGGTTGAAGCGCGCCAGTGCGGCATCGACAAGTTCGGGCAGGCTGTCGGGATCGCCAAGGTCGGCATGCAGCGCGATCGTGCTGTCGCGTCGTGCGGCCTCGAGCTCGGCGCTCAATGCCTCGAGCTCGGCGAAGGAATGGCGCCCGTGCAGGGCGAGGTCGTAGCCGGCAGAATGCAGGGTGCGTGCGATCACCGCGCCGATGCGGCGGGCTGCGCCGGTGACCAGCGCCACCGGCCGGGTGGTGTGTGCGTGCATCGTAGGGCGTCCCCGCAGGTTATGCTGGCCACATTGGCACCGCGCGAGTGTCGCAGAAATCCACGCCCCTGTTTCGTGTCCGACCGACTTCCCGAACCCGACGCCGACGAACGCACTCACTCGGACCAGCTCGTTGCCCTGATTGCCCAGGAGATCGCGACGCAGGGACCGATGCCGTTCTCACGCTTCATGATGCTGTGCCTGTATGCCCCGGGTCTTGGCTACTACAGCGCAGGGCGCATGAAATTCGGCGCCGCCGGCGACTTCATCACCGCGCCCGAACTCGGACCGCTGTACGCGCGCTGCATTGCGCGTGCCCTGGTGCCCAGCCTGCGTGAACTCGGGCCGCAGGCCGACTTCCTTGAGTTGGGTGGTGGCAGCGGCGCGTTCGCGGTCGATGCCCTGCGCGAACTTGCGCAACAGGACGCTCTGCCACGCCGCTATTTCATGCTCGAGCCCAGTGCCGATCTGCGCGCGCGCCAGCATGAACACGTGCATGCGCAACTGGATGCAACCCTTGCAGCGCGCGTGAGCTGGATCGAACGGCCCCCGGAAGACGCGTGGCAGGGCGTGCTGTTTGCCAATGAGGTGATCGATGCCTTGCCGGCCACGCGCTTCACCCTGCGTGATGGCGAGGTGTACGAGGAATGCATCGCGCGCGAGCATGGCCGCTTCGTCCGTGTCGATCGTCCGGCCGATGCGCTGGTCGCCGGCGCCGTGCGACAGGTCGAACGCGCGCTGGGTGCGCCTTTTGCCGATGGTTATCGCAGCGAGATCCTGCCGCAGCTGCCGTACTGGCTGCAGGCCATCGCGGCGCCGTTAGAACGCGGCCTGCTCTTGTTTGCCGACTACGGCTATCCGCGCGCCGAGTTCTATCTGCCGGAACGCAGCGACGGCACGCTGGTTTGCCACTACCGCCATCGCGCGCATGCCGATCCCCTGCACTGGCCCGGACTCACCGACCTCACCGCCTTTGTCGATTTCACCGCGTTGGCCGAAGCCGGCGTCGGCGCTGGCTTCGATTTCGTCGGCTATGCGCCGCAGGGCCAGTTCCTGCTGGCCAGTGGCTTGCTCGATCTCGTCGATGCGGAAGGGGATGAAGTCGAACGCGTGCGGCAGTTGACTGCGGTCAAGCGCCTGACCTTGCCGGGCGAGATGGGTGAGCGCTTCCAGTTGATGGCCTTCGCGCGTGGCCTCGACGTGGCATTGCCGTGGCTGCGCGCCGTGGATCTGTCGCGCCGGCTGTAGTCGAGCGAAACGAGCGTACTTGCGGCCTCAGGGCGCCTGATTCCCGAGCGCCGCGATCGCGCGGATACGCGCCTTGCGCAGCGCCGCGCCGATCGCAGGTCCTTGCAATCCTTGCGCGAGCAGCGGCGCCGCCTCGACCGCGCGTGCGGCGGCGAGCGCTGCATGCAGGCGACCGGCTTGCGGATAGGCGGTTTCGGCGTAGCCATGGCGGCCGCGTGCATCGGCCTCGCAGGCGAGCAGGAAAGGCGAGAGGCGTTCGGGCCGGCGCAGGCAATCGAGTGATTCGAGCAGGCGCAGCAGCGTGCTCGCGCGCAGTTCGAGCGCGCGATGCGCGCTGAGGTGATGCCGGCACACCAGTTCGGCGAGCGCGCAATGTTCGGCTGGTGGCTTGAGCCGCGCGCACAGCGCGCGCAATGGCGCCACGCCACGCCGCTCGTGCAGGACATGACGCGGCAGTTCCGCCGCTGGCGTGAGCGCCTTGCCCAGATCATGCGTGAGCGCACAGAAGGCGACGAGATCATCGTCTGGCGCAAGCCGTGCGGCCATGTCGAGCACGAGTTCGATGTGAATGCCGGTGTCGATCTCGGGGTGATACTCGGCGCGCTGCGGTACGCCGTAAAGCGCATCGACTTCGGCAAACAGCACGCGCAAGGCGCCGCAGGCGCGCAGCGCGCGCAGGAAAGCCGACGGCGTCGGTTCGGCAAGGGCCTTGCGCGTTTCCTGCCAGACCCGCTCAGGCACCAGGTGATCGATTTCGCCGGCTGCCACCATCTGTTGCATCAACGCGAGCGTCTCATCGGCGATGCGAAAGCCCAACGGCGCGAAGCGCGCGGCAAAGCGTGCAACGCGCAGCACGCGCACCGGATCTTCGGCAAAGGCCGGCGTGACGTGGCGCAGCAGGCGCGCTTCGAGGTCGCGCTGGCCGCCAAACGGATCGATGAGCGCGCCATGCTCGTCCTGCGCGATTGCGTTGATGGTGAGGTCGCGGCGCGCAAGGTCCTGCTCCAGTGTCACCGAAGGTTCGGCGTGAAAGGCGAAGCCGTGGTAACCGTGACCGCTTTTGCGCTCGGTGCGCGCGAGTGCGTATTCCTCGTGCGTGTGCGGGTGCAGGAATACCGGGAAATCCCGCCCCACCGGCCGATAGCCGTGATCGAGCATGGCCTGCGGCGTGGCGCCGACGACCACGAAATCGCGATCGGCCACGGCGCGACCAAGCAGCCGGTCACGGACCGCGCCGCCGACGAGATAGGTGCGCATCGCTGGATGTTCCTTGGCCACGCCGCATTGTGCCAGCGATGACGCAGACGCCGATCACCGCATGCCGAGCTAATGCGCTGGCGGGGTCGGACTGGCGACGGCCGGTGTGGGCGCAGAATCCTGTGCGGCCGTTGGTGCGGCGTTGGGCGTGGCCACGGTTTCGCCCGGCGCGCAGATCACCGCCTTGCGCGGCGTGTCGGCATCGGGCAACACATAGGCCTGGCCGATGCGGGGCATGCGCGAGGACAGCGTGAGCACCTTGCCGTTGAGGCGCCAGTCGTAGATGACGCTGAAGGCCATCACGCGCGCGACGTATTCACGGGTTTCCTTGTACGGAATGGTCTCGACGAAAAAATCCGGATCGAGCGTGCCGCGTGCCGCCACCCAGCGGTCGACCGCACCTTCGCCGGCGTTGTAGGCGGCGCTGGCAAGCCAGGGGCTGCCCTGGAAGGCGTCGGCCATCTGCGCCAGATAGGCCGTGCCCAGGCGGATGTTGAAGTCGGGCTTGAAGAGGTCCTGCGGGCCGGCATAGGGCAGTTTGAGTGACTTGGCGACCTGTTTGCCGACGGCGGGCAGGAGCTGCATGAGGCCATAGGCATTGGCATGCGATCGCGCATCGCTCATCCACGCGCTCTCGGCGCGCAGGATGCCGTAAGCCCAGCTTGGATCGATGCCTGCCTGGTTGGCGGAACGGTGCATCACATCGGCCATGCCGAGTGGAAAGCGCTGCTCGTAGAGCCGCTGCGTGCCCGGGTCGGCGGAAAACGCGAACACCGCGCGGTCGTACCAGCCGAGGCGGTAGGCTCGGTCGGCGGCGAGCCGGCGATCGTTGTCGTCGAGCTTGGCCATTGCGAACGCCCACTCGCGTCGCGCCTCGCGCAACATGTCGAGGGCATGGAATTCGAAGGCACGGGCGAGATCGGCTTGCTGCGCGATGCGTGCCTCGGCGGCGTCACCACCGGCCAGCGTGTCGGGACAGATCGAATAGGGTTGGTCGAGCCAGTCGGCGGCCAGGAAGCCGTGATAGTTCGCCTCGCGCGCCACGGCGGCGAAAATCGATCGCGCCTCGCTGTCGCGGCCGAGCTTGGCGAGGATGCGGGCACGCAGGTAGCGCCAGCGCGCGTCGGCCTTCTGCGTCTGGGTCATGCGATCGAGTGCGCTCAGGGTCTCGGCGTAGTCGCCGCCGACCAGCGCCATCCTCACGTGCCACTCGCGTGTGGCATCGTCGTCAGCGGCATCGGGCAGGGCCTTGAGGCGGGCCAATGCATCCGGCGAATAGCTGGTCGCGCGATACAGCGCGATCGCGTTGAGCACGCGATCCTTCTGCGTGGCGTCCCATTTGAAACGTGTTTCGAGGTCGGCCCACAGTGTTTGAGCGTCCAGGCTGCTGCGGCGTGCCAGCCGCGTCAGTCCCCAGGCGATCGCGTCACGCGTGCGCGGCGTGTCGGTCCAGGTCTTGGCCTTGGCCAGTTGCGTGGCCGGGTCATTCAGGGTGGCCGTGATGCGATCGGCCTCGGCGCGCTGCTTGCCGGTCAGCAGGGCGGCGGCATCCTTGGCTGCCGCGGGATTTCCGCTGGCGGCGCTGCGCTCGATCCGGGCCCAGACCTCGGCATCGGTGAGCAGGCCCTGCGCGCGAGCGGTGGCCAGCACCGGCGCGCAGGCGTCGGGCAGTGCGCGTTCGCTGTGCCAGATCGCTTCCAGATCCTTGGCAAAGGAGAGCGTATCGCCCGCGGACAGCCGTGCCTGCAGCGCGTCGCATTGCAGGTCGAGGTCGGTGAATGACGCTGCGAATTGACGAAACCTGGCCCAATCGCCACGGCGCGCAAGTTCGCGCAGCCAAGCCTTGCGCAGGTCATTGGCGGGCAAGGTATCGGGGAAGCGATCGAGGAAGGCCTTGATTTCGCTTGCGGTGCGCGACTTGAGGTTGCCACGCAGCGCGGCCAGCTCGACATAGGGGTAGAGCGGATAGTGGTTTTCCCGCAGCAGCGTCTTCCAGTGTCGCGAGGTGTCACTGTCAGGCTGCGACGCGGCCGCCAAGGCGGCGCGGAAGGCTTCACGCTGTGCGTCGAGGTCGGCAGGGCTGGCCACGACGAGCTTGCTTGCGGCAATGAATGACGCGGCGCACAACAAGCTGTGCCGCCATTTCAAACGGAAACCCATGCTGCTCCCAGGCATTCGGCCGTGCCTGTCAGTTTAAGGCAAGGCTGATCCAGTGGCGAAATCATCTGCCCCAGTCTGCGGCAGCGCACCACATCCGTGTGCGGGTGGGCGGGGAGTCTGGCGGGTGCATCGTTCGTTCCGAATCGCCTTGGTCGATACGCACCCCGCGCCTGCTTGCAACGGGAGGCCCTGTACAAGACGCAAACATTTCATTTACATTTTCCTAATGCCTGCCGGTTTGGGGGTGGGCCGGTGTGGCCCGGCAGCAGGCGCGACCGCGGTCTTCCTTGATTTCCATTTGGAGAGTTCCATGCGTTCAAGAGGTCAGGTTCAAGTTGCATTCCACGCGCTCGCCGGCGCGATTCTTCTGTCCCTGTACGCGATGCCCGCATTTTCCCAGGACAGCGGCGACAAGCCCCAGCAGCTTCAGTCGATCGAAGTGACCGGCTCGCGCATCAAGCAGACCGAAATCGAGACCCAGTCGCCGGTGCTCGTGATCGATCGCAAGCAGATCGAGCGTACCGGCTTGCTCACGGTCGGCGACATCCTCCAGCAGCTTACCGCCGGCGGCAAGGCGCTCAATGCCAAGTTCAATTCATCGGGCAACTTCGGTTTCCCGTCCGATGGCGGCGGCATCGGCGCGGGCTCGGCCCAGGTCGACCTGCGCAACCTCGGTTCCAAGCGCGTGCTGGTGCTGGTTGACGGCATTCGCTGGGTCAATGAATCGTCCGCCTCGGGCGTGAGCGGTTCGGCCGACCTCAACACGATTCCGGTGTCGATCATCGAGCGCATCGAAGTGCTCGAAGATGGCGCCTCGGCGATTTACGGCTCCGACGCAATCGCCGGTGTCATCAACATCATCACCCGCAAGACATTCGACGGCGCTGAAGTCAGTGGCTACTTCGGTCGTTACTCGGGCTTCGGTGGCGACACCAAGGAAGGCTCGCTCACGATCGGCGGCAGCAGCGAACGCTTCTCCGCGATCGTCAATGCCAGCTACTTCAAGCAGGACGGGATCAGCGCCGGCAAGTGGTGGCAGTCGGCGATGCCGCAACCGTATGCGGGTCTGGCCGCGGGCAGCTCGGGCATTCCGCAGGGGCGCTTCACCTTCTGCGATCCGGCACGTCCGATCACCAGCTACGGCGGCTGCGATGCCGCGCAGGAAAACTGGTACGACATCACCCTCAATGGCGGCACCACGGCGCCGGTGTGGGATCCGACCGATCCGTCGGCGGGCACCTATCACAACTTCAGCGGTGCGGACCGTTTCAATTTCGCGCCGTTCAACTTGCTGCTCACGCCCAATGAGCGCAAGGCGATTTTTGCCAGCGCGACCTATTCGGTCAGCGATACCATGCGCCTGCACGTGCGTGCGCTCTACAACAACCGCACCTCGGCCAACCAGGCCGCACCCGAGCCGATCTTCGTCGGTCCGTATGCGGGTACCGGTGGCATTGCCGACACGATCTATATTTCCGCGCAGAATCCTTACAACCCGTTCGGCATCGATCTCGACCCGGCAAGCAACCTTGGCTGGATCACCAAGCGTCCGATCGAGGTGGGCCCGCGCATCTTCAATCAAGCGGTGGATACCTGGTACTTCAACGCCGGCCTTGACGGCACCTGGGACTTCGGCCGCGGCCTGAACTGGGATGCCAACATCGTGCATTCGGAGAACAAGGCCGACCAGACCTTCTACAACGGCTTCAACCTCTCCCACCTGTCCTTGGGCCTGGGCGACCCGGCGATCTGCGCCGCGGTGCCGAACTGCGTGCCGATCGATCTGTTCGGTGGCCAGGCGCGGCCGATGACGCCCGAAATGATCAACTGGATCCGTTCAACCCAGGTGGATCGCAGCCAGCAGAAGCTCGACCTGGCTTCGTTCAACGTGTCGGGCGATCTGTTCAACATCATCGACTCGCGTGCGGTCGCGTTTGCGGCCGGCGTCGAGTACCGCCGCTATTTCGGCTCCTTCGACCCCGATCCGCTGCGTCAGTCGGGCGAATCGCAGGACTCGCAGGCAAAGGCCGTTGCCGCCTCGTACCATGTGAACGAAGTTTATGGCGAGCTCAACGTGCCGGTGTTCGACTCGCTCGATCTCAGCGGCGCGGTGCGCTATTCCGATTACTCCACCTTCGGCGGCGAGACCACCGGCAAGGTCGGCTTCCGCTGGCAGCCGACGGCCGACTGGCTGTTCCGTGGTTCGTATTCGACCGGCTTCCGCGCACCGTCGATCGGCGAGCTCTATGGCCTGACCCAGTTCGGCGCCACCCTGACCGACCCTTGCGGTACCACGGGTTCGCCAGGCCCGGCCGGTCCCGAGTATGTCGCGGGCTGCCAGGCGCAGGGCGTGCCGGCCTCGTTCGAGCAGGCCAACACGCAGATCACCACGATCACCGGTGGCAACCCCAACCTCAAGCCGGAGACCTCGCGCAGCTATCAGGTCGGTACCGTCTACAGCCCGAGCTGGGCTGAAGGCCTGGCCGGCACCGAGCGCCTCGATTTCGGCGTCACCTACTACCACCACAAGCTCAGCGATGCAGTGGGTGCGCGCGATATCCAGGCTCTGCTCGATGACTGCGTCCGCTCCGGAGGTGTCGACCCGGTGCTGTGCGCGCCGTTCACGCGTCAGGCGGGCGGCAACCTCAATCCGCCCGAGAACAAGTTGACCAACCTCGGCACGATCAAGACCGACGGCGTCGACGTCAAGATCAACTGGTCGAGCGACGAGTTCAGCTTCGGTCGCCTGCGTGTCGCACTGCAGGGCACCTGGGTGCACAAGTACGAGGAAGTCGACGCCTGGGGTTCGGTCTCGACGCGCGCGGTTGGGGTTGAAGTCAGCGACAGCTCGATCCCGAAGTGGCAGATCAATACCCAGCTCGGTTGGGCGATGAACGACTGGAGCGTCAACTGGAATGTGCGTTACATCCACAAGGTGTACGAGGATTGCGGCGCGGCTGCAGTCACCGGACCGAACATTCCAGGCTGCGCCAATGCGAGCATGAGCCACGAGCTCGGCGACACCTACTACCACGATCTGCAGGTCGGTTGGACCAATGCGATCGGCGTCGCCAACCTGTCGCTCACGGCCGGCATCAACAACCTGTTCAACAAGCAGGCGCCGGTGTGCTACACCTGTTCGCTCAATGGGTATGACGCAGGCACCTACGACCTGCCGGGCCGCTTCACCTACGTCCAGGCGAGCTACAAGTTCTGATCGGTTCCTGCCGTTGTTGCAAAAGGCCGCCTTCGGGCGGCCTTTTTTTTCGCGTGTTGTCTGTCGTGGAAGGCGCGAAAGCCGCGCGCCGGAATCAGTCGCGTGGTTCAGGACCGCGGCAGCGAGGCCGGAACGCGAATTCGAGCGGCAATCGGCAAGTGGTCGGACACCGGGTGCGACAGCGCCCAGCGTGCTTCGACCGTGATCGAGCGCGAAACCAGGATGTGGTCGATCGCGCGTTTGGGTTGCCAGCTGGGGAAGGTTGCCGGGAGCTCCTCGGGCATGACCAGCGATGTCTGCCTGAACAGGGGGGCCAGCTCGCGGCTCTGCGCCGAGGTGTTGAGATCGCCCATCAGCACCGCCTGCGCATGACCATCGAGCAGTTCGGCGAGGAAGGCAACCTGACGCGCCCGCGCCTGCGCACCGAGCGAGAGATGGGCAACCACCACGATCAGTTCATCGGCGCCGTTCCCAAAGCGCACCCACAGGGCGCCACGGCCGGGAATCCGGCCAGGCAGCGGATAGTCGAGTACCTCGCGCGGCTCCTCGCGTGCCAACAGCCCATTGCTTGAGGTCGCCAACTTCGACACGCGCCGGTTGGGCTGATGGGTCCAGAACGGAAAGTGCGCGGCTTCCGCCAGATACTGGGTCTGATTGAGAAAGCCCGAACGCAGGCTGCCGGCATCGGCTTCCTGCAGGCCGACGAGGTCGAATTCACCGAGCAGGCGTGCCAGGCCGTCGAGGTTTTCGCGCTTGCCGTGCGGCAGCACCTGCTTCCAGCTGCCGGTGACGTAGTCACGGTAACGCTTGACGCTGCCACCGGCGAGTATGTTGCAGCTGAGCAGGCTCAAGCTGCGTCCCGTCGCGGGATCGCTGCTTGCTGGAGCAGGTGCGCGCATCATGCTTCGAGGCCGGCGATGTCACCGGCGCCAGCAGCAGCGCCGGTGCGCGCGGATCACTTCTTGGCAGCCTTGGCCGGCTTGGCCTTGGCGTCGTGTTCCTTCTTCACCAGCCAATCGACGAGTTCGACCATCTGCGGAAAGCCGCCGGCCGAGGCGCCGGTGATGCGGTACTTGCCGTTGACGACGATGCTCGGCGTGCCGTCGATGCCGTCGTTCTTGACGATTTCCATCGAGCGCGACAGCTTGCTCTCGACCTCGAACGATGCCGCCGTGGCGAGGAACTTGGCACGGTCGACGCCTTGTTGGGCGTAGAAGCTCGCGAGGTCCTCGATCGAGCGCATCGGAATGTGATCGCGATGGAGCGCGTCGAACAGCGCCTGGTGGGTCTTGCCTGCAACGCCCATCGATTGCGCCGTGTAGTAGGCGCGCGCGAACGGTTCCCAGCTCGCGTTGAATATTGCCGGCATGTACTCGAACTGCGCATAGGCGGGCAGCGACTGCTTGATCTGCTCGGCATAGGGTTGGAAATGTGCGCAGTGCGGGCAGGCGTAGGAGAACACCTCGAGCACCTCGACGCGATCGCCAGTGGCGGTTGGCTGCGCGGGCGAGATGAGGAAGTAGTTGGTGCCTTCCGTCCATTTCGGCGTATTGGCCGGGGTATCGGCGGCAATGGCGCCGGTGCAGAACAGCAGCGTGGCCAGCAACAGGCCGATACGCTTGATCATGGGTTGATCCTCGTGGTTTGCAGGTGGGACGTTAGATCAATTCGCCGGTTTGGCGCCCGCTTCCTTGGCAATCAGGTACTGCACGAGCGGAACGACCTGTTCGAGGCTGCCGACCGAGCGCCCGGTGAAGCGGTACTTGCCGCCGACGACGATGGTCGGCGTGGAGTCGACGCCATAAGCGCGCAGCAGCGAGTCGGCACGCTTCATCTTGGCGTTGACGGCGAAGGAACTGGAAGTCGCCACCACGTCCTCGGGCTTGGCACCAAAACGAGCATAGAACTTCGCCACATCCTCGATCGTCGGCATCCGCTTGACCAGCTGATGAGTGACCGGATCGGTGATGCGCAGGCTGCCATCATCCTTCCAGATTGCGTCGAACGTGGCGTCGTGGACCTTGTCGCTGATGCCCAGCGCCTGTGCGGTGAAGTAAGCGCGCTGGAACAGCGGCCAGTTCTCTGCGGTATTGAACGAGGCCGGCAGGTAGGTCAGCACGGCATTGGCGGGCAGCGTGTCGTGAATCTTCTTCATCGTTGCCTGGAACGCATTGCAGGCCGGGCAGCCGTAGGAAAAGATCTCCACCACTTCGATCTTGCCGTCGACCGTGCCCGGCTGGGCCGGTTCGATGAGGAAATACTGCTTGCCTTCGACGAAATTGCCGGCGGCAGGTGTCTGCGCATGGGCAACCGAGAGGGCGGCAACGAAGCCGAACAGCATGGCCGCGGCGCGAATGAAGGTCGGACGCTTGAACATCGACACGGACTCCGGGGAAAAAGAGGAAACACCCGCGCTTGCGGCGGGGATGGGAGGCTGACTGGCCGCAGCGCATGCGCCGCGGCCAATCCGGCGCAGGCATGGGACTACGGGGTGGCGCCCTGGGTTCCCGAGCCCGCGCTGTGCAGGCCTTCGATATAGGAGGCAACCGCGGCGATGTCCTCGGCCGACAGGCGCTTGGCGATCGTCGGCATGATCTGCGCGTTGGTGTCCTTGCCCCAGGTCGTGCCGCTCTTCCACTCGGTGAGCTTGGCCTGTACGTAGTCGGCCCACTGGCCGCCCAGTTCGGGGAAGCCGGCGCCGGCGATACCGCGGCCGTCGGGACCGTGGCAGGCCATGCAGGCCGGTACGCCGAGCGTGGCATCGCCGCCGCGGTAGAGCGCCTGGCCGCGCTCGACGAGCTTTTCATCGGCCACGCCGGGCACGATCGACTTGCTGGCGAAGAACGCCCCCAGGTCATGCGCATCCTGCGCCGACAGCGTCGAAGCAAAACCGAGCATGATCGCGTTTTGCCGCGCCTGCGACTTGAACAGCTCGATCTGGCGCGCGATGTAGGCCTCGTTCTGACCGGCGAGCTTGGGATACTGCTTGTCAGAGGAATTGCCATCCATGCCGTGGCAGGCAGCGCAGACCGCCGACTTGGCCTCGCCGGCCTTGGCGTCGCCGGGATGTACCGAAGTGCTGCCCTGCGCCAGCACATCGGCGGTGCAAAACGCGGTCAGGAGCAGCAGGGATGAAACCGTGGCATGCCGAAAACCCATACACTCGCTCCACAGATCGGGGATGATGACTGCACCGACACCGCAAGCATTCACTGCCACGGCACGAATGCGAAATTATCCCCGCGACTCCAAGGTCGGTCAAACCGGCCCCTCATCCGGCCCGTAACCACCCATGTCGTCCAATCCGTTTCGCCAGGCGCGTTTCCTCACCAGCGCCCATCGCATCGACCAGTTGCCGCGCGATGAAGGCGTCGAAGTCGCCTTTGCCGGCCGCTCCAATGCCGGCAAGTCGAGTGCGCTCAATGCAATCTGTGACCAGCAGAGTCTGGCGCGCACTTCGAAAACCCCGGGGCGCACGCAGTTGCTCAACGTGTTCCCGATCGGCGAGGACGGCCAGGCACGCCTGATCGACCTGCCCGGTTACGGCTACGCCAAGGTGCCCGAGGCAATGCGCGATCATTGGCGTGGCGTGATCGACGCCTACCTGCGCACACGCCGGTCCCTGTGTGGCCTGGTGCTGGTGATGGACGCGCGCCATCCGCTCAAGGATTTCGATCGCCAGATGCTCGGCTTTGCCGCCGCCAGCGGGCGCGAGAGCCATTGCCTGTTGACCAAGGCCGACAAGCTGTCGCGTGGCGAAGCCGCGCGCACCCTGCAGCAGGTGCGCAAGGAGCTGGATCTGCTCGCGCACGGCGCCACCGCCCAGTTGTTTTCGTCGCTCGCGCGCAGCGGACTCGACGAGGCGCGCACGCGTGTCGGCGATTGGCTGGGGCTGGGCAGCGGCTGAAGCGCCCTTTGGTTCTTCCGCAGCGACCCCATTTCGTTTTCCCCTGCACAAGAGGCAGTTCGTGATGTCCGGCCCGAGCAACGTCCACGACGATCCCCTTGCGGGCCGCCAGCAGCTGGTCGACTACATCGCCGCGGGCGAGAAGCCCGCAGCGCAGTGGCGCATCGGCACCGAGCACGAAAAGTTCGGTTTCCGCCTCGACGATCTGCGTCCGCCGACCTGGGACGGCGAGCGCGGCATCGGCGCGCTGCTTCGCGGGCTGACGCGTTTCGGATGGGAGCCGATCGAAGAGCACGGCAAGTTGATCGCGCTCGCACGCGAGGGCGCCTCGGTGACGCTCGAGCCGGCGGGTCAACTCGAGCTTTCAGGCGCGCAGCTCGAAAACGTGCACGAAACCTGCTGCGAGGTGACCTGCCATCTGCAGGAGGTCCACACGGTTGCCGATGAATTGGGTCTGGGCTTTCTCGGCATGGGCTTCCAGCCCAAGTGGCGACGACAGGACATGCCGTGGATGCCCAAGGGCCGCTACAGGATCATGCGTGAATACATGCCCAAGGTTGGCGCCCTGGGCCTGGACATGATGACGCGGACCTGCACCGTGCAGGTCAATCTCGATTTTTCCAGCGAAGCCGACATGGTGAAGAAATTCCGTGTCGCGCTCGCCCTGCAGCCGGTCGCCACTGCGCTGTTCGCCGATTCACCGTTCACCGAAGGGCAGCCCAACGGCTTCCAGAGTTATCGCTCGCACATCTGGACCGACACCGATGCCGACCGCACCGGCATGCTCGACTTCGTGTTCGAGGACGGCTTCGGCTACGAGCGCTACGTCGATTACCTGCTCGACGTGCCGATGTACTTCAGCTATCGCAAGGGCGAGTACATCGACTTGTCCGGCAAGAGTTTTCGCAAGTTTCTCGACGGCAACTTGCCCGAAATGCCGGGCGCCAAGGCGAGCCTGCGCGACTGGGCCGATCACATGACCACCGCGTTTCCCGAGGTGCGTCTGAAGAAATTCCTCGAGATGCGCGGCGCCGATGGCGGGCCGTGGAATCGCCTGTGCGCGCTGCCCGCATTCTGGGTGGGATTGCTCTACGACCAGACCGCGCTCGATGCGGCCTGGGACCTGGTCAAGGACTTCACGCGCGAGCAGCGTCACGCGCTGCGCGATGGCGTGCCACGCGATGCCTTGGGCCTCAAGTTTCGCGGCGGGAGCGTGCGCGATCTTGCGCGCGAGGCACTCGCGATCAGTGCACAGGGCCTGCAGCGGCGCGCGCGCCGCAACGCACATGGTGCCGACGAGCGCATCTTCCTCGACATCCTCACCCAGATCGTCGAGGCCAACCAGACGCCGGCCCAGCGCAAGCTGGAATTGTTCCACGGGCCGTGGCGCGGTGACATCGACCGCGTGTTCAGCGAGTTTGCCTACTGAAATCGGCGCGCCGCGGATCAGACCGTGCTGACGTCGCGCAGCGTCCAGTGACGGCCGATCAGCAAGGTCAGGCGATGTGCGATCACCGCATGTTGCAGCGTCGTGCAGATGGTGACGCGGACGTGGATGTCTGACTGATGCGCCTCGACCGTCGCATTGGGATCGCTCGCGCCCAGCGCGGGATCGACAGCATCGGGATCAGGCTGCATCGCGCGCCAGCGCCGCCACAGGGTCGGCTCGCGCAACGCCTGCTGCAACAGCGCCGCGAGACTTTCCGGCGCGTCGCCGTCGAACGAGAGTTCCTTGAACTCGCCGCGTGCGCGCGCGAGGTCGTCGATCGTGAATTCGTAGCGTTGAATCGTGCCCATGCCAAGTCTCCGTGGAGCCTGCGGCCAGTGTATCAGCGTGCATCGGCCGCAGTCGGTACGAGCGTGCACGCAAGCGCGAGCAGGCTCGCCACGCAGGGCCAGCCCAGATAGCGTACTTCGGCCGAAGGCGCGAGCGCGAACAGCGGCAGGAGCAGCAAAGCCGCGCTCGCCAATGCGGCCCACGCCACGGCCGCCGACCGAGCATCACGCCGACGCCACGCGATGAGTGCCGCGCACAGGCCGCACATCAGATACGGCCAGGCCGCGAGCGCGGGGCCCGCACGCAGCGCATCGGCCGCATGCATCAATTGCCGGTGCAGCGCGCCATCGTTTGCCGCCAGCGGCGGGTTGTCTCCATAGTCCGTCGGCGTGTCAACGTAGATCAGGCTTGCGGGCCAGTCGTGCGGATGCGTGCCCACGAGCGCGTGCGTAACTGCCCAGCGATGTGCGAGCCATGCGCGCGGATGATGCACGATGGCATTCAACCAGACGCCGCGCAGCTGCGTGAGCTCGCTGTCGGACAGCGGCGGCGTGAACGGCGAGCGCACGCCGTGGCGAGTTTCGAACAAACTGAGATTGCTCCACGGGCGGAATGCTGCGGCAAGTTCATCGACATCGAGACCGGGCCCGATCATGAAGGGGGGCAGCAGCATCCGGTGTGTCTGTACCGACATGCCCGCCAGATCGAATTGCGCGAGCGAGGGCCACACCGGGGTGCGCCCGCGCACCTGTGCATCGAGCGCGCTGCCGAGGGCAAGCAGCGCCGCAAGCAGGATGCCGCTGCTGACGAGGATGCGCGCAAGACGGTGTCGCATCGTGCTCGCAGAGGGCCAGGCCAGAACGCTCCACCAAGCGAGGATGGGTGCGACCGCGGGCAGGGCGTTGTGGCGCAGCAGGGCGGCGTAGGCCAGGCAGGGCAAGGCGGCCAGCAGCCAGATGCGGCGCGCAGCCGAGACGCGGGCGCGCGCCAGCAGGCCGATGGCGCAGGTCGCCGCTGCGAGCACGCCGACATCGGTCCAGACATGCGCGCGCAAAAGCCACGGCAAGGGCGCAAGCGCGATCACGGCCAGGGCGATGCTGCCCGGCACGGCTCGCCAGCGCAGCGATGCGGCGAGCAAGGCCAGGCCGCTCCAGAACAGCAGCAGATGCAAAGCGAAAACACCCGCGGGTCCTGCGCCGAGCCAGTCGCTCAAGCTCAGCGCGAACACGAAGGCCGGTGGCGTGATGCCATCCATCGCGGCGTGGCGAGCCTGCCACCAGGCATGCGCGGTATCGAACGACACCAGGCCCGGCCAGAACGCTGCACAGTCGAGCAAGACTCCGCACGCGGCGAGCAGCCACGGCCAGTGGCGGTGCCAACGTCCAGGCGGTGCTTCACAGTGCATCGAGGTCGATCGCCGGCCGTGATTCATCGCGGCCGAGCGTGCCTAGCAGCAGCGCGTCGATGCGCGCGGCAATCGCGGCGATGGTGTCATCGGCATGTGGCATTTCGGGATCGATGCGGTTGGCGATCCAGCCGGCCAGCGTGCAGCCATCGGCCTTGATCGCGCGCGCACTGAGCAGGGCGTGGTTGATCGCGCCGAGTCGGATGCCGACCACCAGCACCACCGGCAGGGCAAATGCGCGCGCGACATCGGCCTGGGCCAGCGATTCGGAAAATGGTGCGAGCCAACCACCGGCGCCTTCGACGACCACGCGGTCGCAACGCGCGGCGATGCGTGCATGGGCGCTGCGCAGCGCGCCGAGATCGACTTCGCGGTGCGCGAGTCGCGCCGCGACGTGGGGCGCGATCGCCGGCGCAAAGGCGTAGGGATTGCAGTCGTCATAATCGGGCTGTGGATCGCTTGCGGCGATCAAGGCGAGCGCGTCGTCATTGCGCAGTCCCGCAGGTGTCGCCGCACAGCCGCTGGCGACCGGCTTCATGCCGCAGGCACGCAGGCCGCGCGCGCGCCAGGCGCCAAGTACGGCGCAACTGGTCCAGGTCTTGCCGATGCCGGTATCGGTACCGGTGACGAAGATGCCGCGCATCATCACGACGCCACGCTGCAGCCCACGGGCCGCCAGCGGGCGACCGGGCATCGCGGCGCGGACGAACGAGCTTGCCTGAATTCGATCATCACCCAAGTATGCCAGCCGGGCACGCAGGCGACGTGCAGCCGGCTTGCGGTCGCTGCAGCGCTTCCCGGTTCCCGATGTGCCACGGTGCCTGTAGCCTTCGGCTTCTCGACCTGACCCGGGGAATGCCTGATGTCGCACCTGCCTGAACTCGTCACCCTGCTCAATGTGCTGCTGCTGTTTGCCACCGCGCTGGCGGTCGGCTATGGCCGCCACCGCTACCAGATCAGGGCGCCGGCGGTGAGTGGGCATCCGCAATTCGAACGTGCCTATCGCGTGCAGATGAACACCTTGGAGAACACCGTGGTGTTCCTGCCTGCGCTGTGGCTTGCCGCGCTGCACGGCTTTGCCCTGTGGGCGGGGATTGCAGGCCTGGTCTGGCTCGTGGGTCGGACTTGGTACATGGTGGCCTATCTGCGGCGGCCCGCTTCGCGCGGCCCGGCCTACTTGCTTGCGACTTCGGCCTGGTTCGTGGTGGTGGGCATGGCCGGCTGGGGCGTGGCCAAAGCGATGCTCGCCGGCTAAGACAACCGGTGCGCCGCGGCGCGGCCGCCGCCCAGCCTTGCAAACGTTCCGAGCGAGGCTGCGCCAAGGGGCGCGCGGGCGTTGCCGCGAAGGCCTCGTTCGTCCGCGGTGGAACAATCTTGTCCGCGCAGTCTGCGCTGCGCGAAGACGATGAGTGTTCGCCCACGCCTGCCGATCAAGCCGACAGATCCCTGAGCCACGAGCGGCGGCGGGCCCAATTGCGCGCGACTACAATTGCGTCACTGCAGTTCGGCGGGAACGGTGGATGGAAGTGCTCGATGCCCTGCGTGCGATCGTCGGCGATGCCCATGTGCTCATGGGCGCGGAGGCCGAGCCGGCGCTGCTGGATTGGCGTGGACGGTATCGGGGCCGCGCGCTCGCGCTGCTGCGGCCTGAAACGAACGCGGAGGTCGCCGCACTCGTGAGCCACTGCGCGCGGCAGGGCATCGGCATCGTGCCGCAAGGTGGCAACACCGGGCTCAACGGTGGCGCCACGCCCGACGCATCCGGCGCCGCCGTGGTGCTGTCGCTGGCACGCCTCAAGCGCATCCGCAGTGTCGATGCCGCCAACGATTCGATCGTGGTCGAAGCCGGCTGCGTGCTGCAGGACGTGCAGCGCGCAGCGCAGGCAGCCGGTCGCCTGTTCCCGCTCAGCCTAGGCTCCGAAGGCAGTTGCACGATCGGTGGCAACCTCGCCACCAATGCCGGCGGCACCCAGGTGTTGCGCTACGGCTCGATGCGCGAGCTGTGTCTCGGGCTCGAAGTGGTGACTGCGCAAGGCGAGATCTGGCACGGGCTGCGCACATTGCGCAAGGACAATACCGGCTATGACCTGCGCGACATCTACATCGGCAGCGAAGGCACGCTCGGCATCATCACCGCGGCCGCGCTCAAGCTGTTTCCGTTGCCGGCCGCGCGCATGACAGCCCTGCTTGCGCTCGATTCGATCGAGGCCGCGGTGGACCTGCTGGCACGTGCACGCGCGGATTTCGGCGCCGCGCTCACCGGGTTCGAATTGATTGCAGGTGACTGCCTGCGCGCGGTCACGCAAACGTTCCCGCAGTTGCAGGCGCCGCTCGCGTCCGCGACCGCGGCCTTGCCTTGGCATGTGCTGATCGAGTTGTCGGACAGCGAATCCGAACAGCACGCGCGCGCACGCTTCGAGGCCGTACTCGGCGCGGCAAGCGTGGAAGGTTTGATCAAGGACGCCGTCATTGCCACGTCGATCGCGCACAGCCAGGCGTTGTGGCATTTGCGCGAGAGCATTCCGCTGGCCGAAAAGGCTGCCGGCATCAGCATCAAGCACGACATCGCGCTGCCGATCTCGGCGATCGCGGGTTTCGTGCGCGATACCGGTGCGGCCTTGCAGACCTCGTTTCTCGGGGTGCGTGTGGTCGTGTTCGGCCACCTCGGTGATGGCAACCTGCACTACAACGTTGCCCGCGGCGCGGACATGGACGAGGCTGCGCTGCTTGCGCGCGAGGCCGACATCAACGCGCTGGTGTACGAGCGCGTGCATGCGCTGGGCGGATCGATCAGCGCCGAGCACGGCATCGGCCAGCTCAAGCGTGAGCTGTTGCCGCGCTATCAGGATCCGGTGGCGCTCTCGCTGATGCGGCAGATCAAGGCAGCGCTCGATCCGCAGGGAATCATGAACCCCGGCAAGCTGCTCTGATCACGCTTGAAGGATCACCCAAGTGCCGAGCTCGGCTTGATGGCCAGGCGGGATCCCGGGCAAGTGTGCCACTCCGCGGCCGGTGCTGGCATTGCGGCTATTCGAAGCCGTTGGCGAAGATGGAATCGCAGGCTTGCCACCATGGTGTCACGCCGGTGGCAGCATTCCAGTTCGCATCCGTGGGCGACGGGAAGTCCAAAGGGTTCGGGCACAGGCGTTGACCAACCGGGAAGCAGCGCCGACGGCGACGGCACTGCCGGTGGCGTGCCGGTCAGCTGGTTGTTGCCAACTGAGAAGGCTCGCAGCGACGTCAAGCCGGACAGCGACGGCAGCGCGCCCACGAGAGTGTTGTCGTACAAGTCGACGCCAATCACATGCCCGTTGCCACTGTCGCAGGTGATGCCAAACCACGTGCATTCGGTGCCGGCGGCGCCCAGCCAGCCGCTGCGGTTGGTCCAGCTGGCGCCCTGGGTGTTGTTGTAGAGATCGACCAGCACCTGGCGCTCGGAAGCCGGAATCTGCGCGAAGGCCGGCAGCGCGAGGGTCGCCAACGCCAGCGTGGTCAGTGTGGCGCGGAAGAACTTCCGGAAACGAGTCATGATTTCTTCCTTGAATGGACAAGTCAGACCAGGAAATCCGTAAATCGCGTTTGCTTGTAAACCGGAACCCTGCGGATTCACCGCCCGAGCCGGGGCGAGCAGCGTGAGGCTGTGGGCAAGGCGCAAGTTCATGCGCTGGCAGCCTGCGTTGTGGATGCGCTGCGCCGCGGCGGTGCCGGTGCCATCCAGCCGACCAGGGTGCACAGCAGGCCGAATCCAAGGAAGGCGCCAATCCCGAGCAGGTCGCCGAGGTTGTCGCGATCGATCAGCAGGAGCTTGGCCAGCACCACGCCCATGAGGATCGCGCCCGCGAGCCACACGCCCCACAGGCCACGACGCGAGCCGACGATCCAGCCGGTCACGCCGAACAGGCTCCACACCACGCTCAGGCTGGTCTGCGCGAGCGCGCTGGACAGCAGCACCTCGCTCCACGGTAAATCGCCCCAGTGGTGCACGCCGCGCAGCGTGATGATCGTCACCAGCGCTGCGCTCGCCAGCGCCAGCAGCACGCGCAGCTCTTGTGCTGCGCTGGCGGCGGGCACGCGCGCACGCAGCCAGGCCAGCGCCAACAGCAGGAACGCGCCTTGCGCGAGATCCAGCGGATTGAGCAGCGCGATCCATGGCAGGGGAGCGCTGGCACCATCGCTGCCCAGGGCGACCAGCCACCACAGTGCAAGCACGATCAGGCAGATGCGCTGCAGTACGCCGCGCATCGGATCGAAGGCGGCGCCCAAGGGCAGTCGCAGCCATGGCCAGTAGCGCAGCACGGTCGCCAGCAAGGCGAGCCACGGCAGTGCGAACAACATGCCGACCCAACCCGCGGCCAGCGCAAGGACATCGCCCAAATGCCAGGCTTCCAGCGACAGCACCAGAGGCAAGGTCAGCCACCATCCCAGTTGCGCCAGTCGCGGCATCCTGCCTTCGACATCGCGCAGACAGCTCACGGCACGCCAGCCCAACAGGGCAAATGCAGGCCAGGCCCAGATGCCGATTCCGGCCAAAGGATGAGTGACCATCGTCGGCAGCAACAGCGCGATCGGCACGGCAAGCCACAGGCCGATCAGCGTGGTGGTGGCAAGCAGGCGTGACGGGATGTGGCGGCGTGCTTCGGCGGCGAGCCAGGCGGTGATGCCCAGCAGCAGCAGGACCGCGTGCAGGCGACGCCACGGTTCGATGAACGTGATGATTTCGTGGACGCCATTGCCCAGCCACCATGCCAGCGCCCACAGGTAGGCGAGCGCGGCAAGTACTTGGTTGCCTGCGCGGCGTTCGAGCCAGGCACTGGCAAGACCTGCCACCGCGATCAGCAGGGCGCCCATGAAGTCGGCATTGATGATCGCCTGCGCATCGTACGCATGCGTTTGGCTGGCACCCAGCAGCAACGCGCCAGCGGCCAGCACCTGCAGCACATAGCCGGCCAGATGCACGAGACGCCGCTGCTGGACCTGGCCCAGCCAGACCAGCCCGGCGCCTTCCAATGCGAACACGGCAGCGGTGGCGCGCGCCGACAGCGCCAGCGGCACCGCGAGCGTGGCAAAACCCGCCGCGAGAATCGCGTGTGCGCGTCCGAGCAGGCGCAGGCGCGGCGTGCGCAGCAGCCACCACGCGAGCACCGCATAGAGTGCGGCCAATCCCAGCGCATTGAAAGCCAGCGGCATGCGCGCGCCTTCGAGCAAGCTTGCCTGCAGGCCGAACGCGATCAGCGGCGTGCCGAACAACAGGCAGCCGTCGATGCGTCCCCCACCGGGACGCTCCACCTTGCGTGCGTAGAGGATCGGCAACAGCAGGTAGAACGCGAAGAACAGCAGCAGGAAGGGTTCGGTGCTGGAAAATTTTTCCGGCACATAACTGAGCACACCCCAGAACGTGCCGATGCCCCAAGTGAAGATGAAGCCAAGCAGGTTGAGAATGCGCCAGGGCTTGATCCAGGCAATCACAAGGATGCCCAGATTGAGCAGCGCGTAATAGCTGAACAGCGCGACATGATTGCCGCTGCCGCTGGACAGCCACAGCGGCGCGAGAAATCCCGCGAACACGCCCAGCACGGCAAGAGTGTGCGAGTCCTGCGCTACTGCCAGCACCACCAGGCCGGCGATCAATGCGATGCTCAGGGCGAACGCTGGTGCCGCGTCGATCAGACCATACAGTTTGAACGCCGCAAACACGGTCAGCAGCAGGACGCCGATTGCGCCACCCTGCAGCGCCTGCGCGAACGCGCGATGGCTCTCGCGCTTGCGCCAGGCGAAGGTCAGGGCGGCGAGCGCAGTTGCACTCACGCCGATCAAGCGCAATTGGATCGGCAGCGTGAACCAACCCTGGTCGTTGGCGTACCGCAGCAGTGCGGCCACGCCGACCAGGAGCACGAGCATGCCGACCTTGACCGGCAAGTTGCCGGTCGTGAACCAGAGTTTGATGCACTCGATCAGCTTGAGGATGGGATCCGGGCGGGTTGCTGCCTGTTGTTGCGGTGGACGCGGCGCCACGGGCGGTGTCGCGGTCGGCGTCGCCGCCGGCAACGGGCTGACGCGTGCGGGCGTTGCAGGCGCGTCCGGTTCCGTGATGGCTGCGGCTGCCGGCGTGTTCGCAGGCAGCGGTGGCGGCGTGGCCGCATCGATCTCGAACCGATGCTCGGTGATGGGCTGCTGCGAAGTCGGGCTTGCCGGGACCGGCGCAGGTGGAGCGGACCTTGGTGCGGCTTGAGCGGGTGAATCTTGCACGGGGCCGGCGCGCGATGGTGCGGACCGCAGACCGCGTAGTTCGGCTTCCAGGCCCTCGACGCGGCGGCGCAGCTCCGAGGTCTTCACCATCGCGATGATCGCCAGGATCGGCGTGATCAGGATGGCCAGCACTACCAGCGTGATCAAACCTTCCATCGACCCGACTCCCATTGTCCGCGAATATCAGATCACAGTTCGCAGCGAGCTGGAATCAACGTCGCAGACAAGGCGCGTGCACCCGGCAGTGCCGGCACGAACAGGCCATCGGGCGTGTCCACCGCGATGCCCAGGTCCACGTGCGGATGCTTGGTGAGGCTGAGGTTGGCATCGTCGAACCAGGCATTGAGCGCAGGCTCGATGCGGCAGGCGGTGACGATCGCGCGGATCGTGCGCGCGGTGATGTCCTGCTTGCCCAGCCAGGCGTGCAGGTCGGCGTCATCGACGATCGTGGTCCGCACCACGCGCGCATGCGCATCGGCCATCACGCGCGCCATGTTGCGACGCACGCCCTTGAGCTGTTCGGGTTGGCCGCTTGCGGAGACGGTTGGCGGCGCGGCGCGCATCGGCTTGCCTGCCTGCGACAGCGTGCTTCGGTTTCCCTCTCCCGTTGGGAGGTCGCGCCGCGGGACGCCTGAGTGTACGCAAGTCCAATCGCAGCAACGTCGACTCACCAAGCGCGCACGGTCTCGACCAGGCCTTGGCGCCAAGCGCAATTTGCGATGCGCTTCGCAACATCCTCATGGGGCGCTTGACACGGGGGGGGGGGGCAACTTGGACGATCACGTGCGCCCCGGGCATCGAGGCGCATCGGGGCGTGAGGGGGCGGGCAATTTGGGGAAGCGAGGTGATCGGGCCTGCGCGCCATGTCTGCGCGTGGCTCGCAGGCTGTCAGTACGGTCGTCTCAATCAGTCTCATCGACAAGCATTTCGTGGAGTGCTGGACAAGGAGGATGGATGTGATTGCGTCAATGTCGAGCAAGCAGTTTTCGATCACTCGCGCGCTTTGGCTATTCGGCGGTCTCGTGCTGTCAGGCGCGACACTCGGCCTGTCCGCCACGCAGTTTGCTCGCGGTGCAATAGGCAGCGGAAACCCTGATCCAATCTTTGCCGACAGTTTCGAGCTGACTCCTGCGAGCTGCGTGGGTGGTCAGGCAGACGCCGATGGTGATGGCCTGCTCGATCTGGCTTGCGTCGAGCCCTTCGTGCCACCCGATCCGAGCGACGTCGCGCCACCGATCGATCCCACCGTGATCACCGATTTTTCGGTCGCCAACGATTTCATCCACGCGGGTACGACGCCCATTCAGCGCGGCGTGAATCCGGCGACGATCCAGCCTTACCGGATGGCGATCCTGCGTGGTCGCGTGTTCGATGGCAGCGGCCAACCGCTGCCTGGGGCCTTGGTGCGGGTGCTCGATCACCCCGAAGTTGGTTATACCTTTTCACGCGCCGACGGCCGCTATGACATCGTGGTCAACGGCGGCGGCGAGATCGTTGCGGACTATCAAAAGGCAGGTTTCCTGCGTGCGCAGCGGCGCGTGACCACGCCTTGGCAAGATTGGGTGCTGATGCCGGATACGGCATTGATCCCACTCGATTCGGCTTCGAGCACAATCGTCTTCAACGCCACCGTCGATCTGCAAGTCCATCGCGCCTCCGCGATCAGCGACAGCGATGGCGATCGCCGAGCGACCTTGTTTTTCCCGGCCGGGATCCGCGCCGATATGGTCGCGCTTGACGGCAGCCGTACGCCGGTCAGCGCGTTGACCGTGCGCGCGACCGAGTACACGGTGGGCCCGAACGGACCGGCACGGATGCCGGCCGTGCTGCCCGCAACCAGCGGCTACACCTATGCAGTGGAGCTGAGCGCCGATGAGGCCCTGCAAACGGGCGCGAAAGGCGTCGAGTTCGATCGTCCGGTCGTGCTCTATTTCGAGAATTATCTTGGCTTTCCCATCGGTACGCGCATCCCGGTTGGCTATTACGATTTCCGTCTCGGCTCCTGGCTGCCCTCGACCGACGGCCGCGTCATCAAGATCCTTGGCGACGCCAACGGCCTGGCTGCGCTCGATGTCGATGGCAGTGGCCAGGCCGCCGACGCAGTGACCCTGGCAGCGCTCGGGATCGACGAAGCGGAGCGCGCCAAGCTCCTCGCGCTGTATCCCATCGGACAGGTACTGTGGCGTTCAGCGGCAACGCACTTCACCCCTTGGGATTGCAATTTCCCCTTCGGCCCGCCACCCGACGCCGAGCCGCCGCAGCCACCCGCGGATCCGCCGGGCGAGCCCGATCCGCCGGAGGATCCCACCAATCCACCCAACCCGAACGATCCGCCCGACGACAATCCCGACGGCCCCGAGGATCCTGATCCCTGCGAGACCTCAGGCAGCATCATCGACTGTTCGAACGCCGACCTGGGCGAGGACATTGCGATCGCGGGCACCGAGCTGGTCTTGAACTATCGCAGCAACCGTATGCGCGGGGCCAACCCGCAGCGCTTTCGCGTGCGTGTCAACGTGACCGGGGCGGCGTTTCCCCCGCTCGTGAAGAAGATCCATGTGCGGCTCACGCTGGGCGGCTACCACGATGAATTCACACTCGATCCACCTGTCCCGAACTACTACCACGAGTTCAATTGGAATGGGCTCGATGTCTACAAGAGACGGTGGCAGGGCGAGGTGCGTGTCAAGGTCGAAGTGGGCTATGTCTACGATGGCGTCTACTACGCTTCGTCGGACGCGTTCAACCGCAGTTTCGGTTCGGTCTCCGGCCAGCTTGTTACCGGCGATCCGGTGAATCGAGAGATCACGGTGTGGTCGAGCTGGTTCGCAGTCGGTGCGATTGCGGGCCGCCCGATTCGGCAGAACTTCTGGGACGCGACGGGCCTGGGCCTGGGTGGCTGGAGCGTATCCGGTCACGATGTGCTCGATCCCGCCAATCACATTCTCTACGCGGGCGATGGCACGACCCGGCGCTTGGGAACGGGCGCATCGGCGGCCTTGGTCGTGGCCGAACCCTACGGCGAGCTGCCGGAGATCGAACCCTCGATCGTGGCGACCGGGCCCGACGGTACGGTGTACAAGGTTGTCACGCCAAATGAGAAGAACCCGCGCGAGCGACTCACGATGCAGCGCCCGGGACAATCGCCGCAAGTTCTGGCCTATTCCTGTCCGGCGGCCGAGGACGGCCGCGAGTACTGCGGCGTTGATCCATCCAGCCCCGAGATGATCTGGCAGGGGGCTCGTCGTATTCAGGTTGATTCGCTGGGCCGTGTCGTCCTCGTGGCAGGAGACGGCGTGCACCGGTTCGCGGCGCCTTCCTGGGCCGTCCAGCACCTGTTTGCTGCAACGAACTGTGCAATCCCTGAGGGTGGGCAGCTCTTCGAGGGCCGCATCGTGTTCACCTGCGGCGCGGCGATCCATGCCGTATGGCCGGATGGTCAGGTGACGCCGTTGACAAGCGCGATACCGGGCCCGCAGCCACGCAAGGAGCGCGCATCCGCGGTGCCGCAGGGCGCAAGTTCCGTAGATCACCTGACGATCGCTGCCAACGGCGATATGTATTTTGTCGATTTCGAATCGGGTGCGCGTATCCGCAAGCTCTCCGCGACTGGCCTGCTCAGCACCGTCATCGGCAACGACACGACGGGTTTCACGCCTGATGGTGCGATGGCCGCTGGGTCGGCGATCACCTATCCGTCGGCCTTGCGTGCGCTGCCCGATGGCCGACTTCTGTTCGCCGAGCAGGGGCGCATCCGCGAGATCCGTCCAAACGGACAATTGCGTACCTTGGTCGGCGGCGGCGATGAGATCATTACTGCAGGTCAGAACATCGGCAAGCGGACGACGGTTTCGCCAACCTGGATCGATCAGTTGCCTGATGGCAGTGTCCTGTTCAACGAGGCGGGGCATATTTTTCGCATCGATCTTTCAGGTCGTTTCAGTTTCGGCAACCTCGATGGCAAGCGACTGGTACCCGCGCCCGATGGCCGCAGCGTGGGCGAATTCGATGTCCAGGGCCGACATCTGCGCACCCTCGATGCAGTCACCGGCGCGGTGTTGCGCGGTTTCGAGTACAACGCGAGCGGTCATCTGATTGGTATCGTCGATCGCGCCGGCAATCGCACGCGCATCGAGTGGAATGGTTTGCAGGCCAGCGCGATCGTGAGTCCGTATGGCGTGCGCACGCAGCTCGCCATCGGTGCCGACGGTTTGCTGCGCACCGTGGCAAACGCCGAGAACCACCAGTGGAAGCTCGATTACCACGGCACCCTGCATGGCCTGCTGACGCGTTTCGAGCGCCCCGGCGGGGTGGGCCATGCAAGCATGTTCGCCTGGGATCTATTTGGCCGCCTGCTCAAGGACACCGACTCCGAAGGGGGCTTCACGCAACTGGACCTTTACAAGTGGGCGGTTGGGCGCGCCAGCACTGGACAAGCCAGGACCGCGCTCAAGCGCGAGCGCGGTGTGGGTTTCTCCACCGACGCCAATGGCGACACCTATTGGAGCCGTTGGGTGAGCGGCGATTCGAACCCGGAATCACGGGTTCTGCGCCGCGATGGCCGCGAGCTGGCCATCTCTTCCCGTGGTCTTGCAACCGAAACGCGCTACGATCCAGACCCGCGCTTTGGCCTCGATGCAGCCTATCCGGCGGCGCAGACGATTTCGATGCCGATCGGGCCGACGGTGAACCGGCAATCGAGCCGCTCGGTATCAAGCGCGGGCGGAACACCCGGTCTCGGCGCGTTCGATCTGTCGGAATCCACCACGATCAACCAGCGGACCCGTACCAGCAGCTACGAAGCAAGCGCGCGGGCCTGGACCTTCACGACACCCGAGCAACGCGGCAGCCGCGTCGAGCTCGATGCGCTGGGCCGGCCCGCGCGCATGGAACTGCCCGCAATGCCCGCAATGACTTGGCACTACGATGCACGCGGACGTTTGCACGAGGCGATCTGGGGTGATGGCACCGAGGCACGACATTGGATCTACGGCTATGACGATCATGGCTACCTCAAGACCCTGACCAATCCGCTCGACCAGACGGTCACCCTCACGCGCGACAGCATCGGCCGCGTGCTCACGCAGAAATTGCCCGATCAGCGGATCGTCGGCTTCGACTACGACGCCGAAGGCAACGTCACATCGATCGTGCCGCCCGGACGTCCGGCGCATGGTTTTCGTTACAACAGCCTCGGGGCTGCCGTCGGCTACGATCCGCCCACCGTGCCCGGCAGCGGCAGTGCCAGCTATGGATGGAATCTCGATCGCCAGTCCAGCGGCGGTACCGATGCCGATGGTCGAGCCGTTACGGTCGGCTATGTCGCCGATCGCTTCGAACCGCAGACGTTGATGACGCCGCAGGTCACACGCACCTACGGCTATGAAGGCGGTGGGCGGCTGAGTTCCATCGTCTCGCCTGCGGGCGCGGGCAACGATGGGACCCATGTGTGGTGGGCAGGTCCGCTGGTGCGCGGATTGGGCTGGACAGGAGCGGTTTCAGGCAGCGTCGAATTCGAATACGACCCCAACCTCTGGCTGCGCAGATTGACGGTGCGCTATGGAAGCGGCGTGCCGACACAGGTCGACACGGTTCACGACTACGACAACGACGGCTTGTTGCTCAGTACGGATCTGGCTGGCGCCCACCTTGCATTCGCCAGAGACGCCGCCAGCGGGCGCCTGACGGACAGCACGTTGGGTGTTGTCACGGATGCCTGGACGTACTCGACCTTTGGCGAGCCAGCAACGCACACGATCCAGGCTGCGGCGGCGCCCGTGCTTGACTTTTCCTACACACACGACAAGCTGGGCCGCATCGTGCACAAGGTCGAGACCACGCCCATGGCGAGTCATGTGACCGACTACGGATATGATGCAGCCGGTCGTCTGGAGACGATCCAGCGCGACGGCGTGCTGGCGGTGACGTATGTGTACGATGCCAACGGCAATCGACTGCACGAGATCACGCCAACCGCGACCACTAGCGGCAGCTACGATGATCAGGACCGCCAGTCATCCTGGGGCAGCGAGAGTTTCCAGTGGAATGCGAGCGGCCAGCTCACGAGCCGCATCGGCGCTGACGGCACCACGAGCTACGCCTATGATGCGCTCGGCAACCTGCGCGGCGTGGCCTTGCCGGGCGGCGCGAACGTCGAGTACGTGATCGACGGTCTCGACCGCCGCGTGGGCCGCAAGGAGAACGGCGTGTTGACGCGTCAGTACCTGTACAAGGATGGCCTCAAGCCGGTGGCCGAGCTCGATGGCAGCGGTGATCTGGTCGCGTTGTACGCCTACGCCGAGTGGTCGCACGCGCCGAGCCTGATGCGCAAGGGCGACAGGACCTATCGCATCGTCAGTGATCACCTGGGCAGCCCGCGCCGCGTGATCGACATCGACAGCGGCGCTGTCGTGCAGGCGCTCGATTACGACGAGTGGGGCAAGGTGCTGGCCGACAGCAACCCGGGCTTCCAGCCATTCGGTTTCGCCGGCGGGCTGTACGATCCGGCGACCGGGCTGTTGCGCTTCGGTGCCCGCGACTACGACCCCTCGACCGGGCGCTGGACGGCCAAGGACCCGATCGGGTTTGGTGGAGGGGATACGAATCTTTATGCGTATGTAGGCAACAATCCACTTAGTTACACTGATCCCTATGGATTGTCGAAACTTGACCCGTTCTACGGTCTCCCGAAGAAATTCTGGAATTGGTTGCACGCAGAAGATGGCGGCAAGCTGATTAAGGATTTGAAGGATGGGACGGGAAACGTTCCTCCAGATATCGCCAAGGATTACCACAAGGAATGGGAGAACCTTGGCAAGCCCAATCAACGCAAAGAAAAGGGCTTTGCCGATCCGGAACTGCTGGAATGGCTCTTTCCTTGGTGGTTAACGCCTTCGGAACTTGGCGCTGATCCCTGTGAGATGCCTGGTGGACCTGCCTGTGCGCCTCCACCAAGTTGCCCGTAGCCAAGAAGCGAGGACAGCAATGGCCTTTATCTTATTTAGCGCGTTTGGCCCTGATTTTTCGGCGAGCACCTTTGTTTCGAAGCATGGCCTCAAGACAGATTCCACTTGGTCGAAAGGAAAGCCTCTTCGTTCAGGAAATCTCCACAAAGATGCTGGCTTCAGTCTGAATTTTGACGAGGTACAAACAACCAACGAAGTTGTCCCGTTGATTGAAACCTTCCTTAAGGAAAGCCAGGGATGGCTTGCTGATTTGCGTGAGCAACCGGTAGTACGTCTTCTCCATCTTGGTGTGACGGTCGGTGAGGAGAGTTCGTTTGTGCCTTGCCTTGAATTTTGCGTCTCTTTCCTAAAGCTGCTTGTTGATGAACGAATTGAACTACATGTTTCGGCGTATCCAACGAACGATACGGATGAATAGATAGATACATCCAGGCAGCAACCCGGATGATTTCACGGGGCTGTTTCGGAGTTGGTAATAGACGTTCGCCAGACTTTCTTGGCGGTACACGGGCGACTCAGGAAAAGATTCTTTCTCTGATCAATGCCGATGGATCTGGGAACATTAATGTAACAGTTAATGAGGTCCCGCCGCTTGGGCCGGTGTCTGCATGGACGGAAAGTCAATTTGGCTTCCAAATGCCATGAGGCGCGAAAACATGAATGATATTTGCAGGAAAGTATTTGCACCATGGTTTAGGCCCCCCCAGATATTGGCCGCGTTATTAGCTTGTAACTTTTCGCTTGAGTCCTTCGCAGGCGAGACCTCGCCCCGGTGTTATGGGGCGGTCAGCATGTTCATTCAGCGCGCAGACGAAAAGACTTTGGCCGAACTGAGGGCGGCTGATCCAAAGGAATGTTGGATCTATTTTGACCTGTGTGACGATAGGCGGGGGGCTTTGCAACAGCGAGTGGCGGAAGGGAATCGCCCTGCGGCGACGTACCTCGCATCGAAGCTCAAGTTGCTTGGCGGCGGGAATTTGGAGGATGCAATGGTCGCCTTGGGAGAATTCTCGGAGAAAGACATGGAGAGCTTTCTTGCCTTTGCGCGAGACCATGTACTTTCGCCCCAAGTGATCGCGGATGCGGTTGTCATGCTTCCCTTGGAGACAGTGGATGAGCCAGCGTTGCAACTTGGCGAAATCGTGAAGCGCCGGAATGCAGCAGCAAAGGTCTCCGAGCAATCATTGCAGGAGTATCGAAGAGGCGTCTTGGCCGCACTCGATGCGGCTGTGCTCAGGATCAAGAAGAATTACGGTGAATGACACCATCGGCGGAAGTGTGGAGTGGAAGCGGGCGGGCAGCTCGCACGCCGCATCGGTCGCAAGGAGAACGGCGTGTTGACACGTCAGTACCTGTACAAGGATGGCCTCAAGCCGGTGGCCGAGCTCGATGGCAGCGGCGAGCTGGTGGCGCTGTACGCCTACGCGGAGTGGTCACACGCGCCCAGCCTGATGCGCAAGGGCGACAAGACCTACCGCATCGTCAGTGATCACCTGGGCAGCCCGCGCCGCGTGATCGACATAGACAGCGGCGCCATCGTGCAAGCGCTCGATTACGATGAGTGGGGAAACGTGCTGGCCGACAGCAACCCGGGCTTCCAGCCATTCGGTTTCGCCGGCGGGCTGTACGATCCGGCGACCAAGCTATTGCGCTTCGGTGCCCGCGACTACGACCCATCGACCGGGCGCTGGACGGCCAAGGACCCGATCGGGTTTGCGGGTGGGGATGCGAATTTTTATGCGTATGCTGGACTTGATCCGGTGAATTTTCACGATCCCCATGGTCGGGACAAAGTGAATTTCCAGGCGGGCTTCCATGTTCCCCTCACCGCAGGAACCGCATTCGGACCAAATGTATCAAGCACATGGTCGAGTCCTGATCTTTCCGATGCAACATATAATGGCGTCGTCGGAGATCTTGCGCTCGGAACAATATGGGATGTCGGCGTGTCTGTTGGAGTAAGCGACATGAGCGACAGTGGTGGTGATTGTGCCGATGATTATTCAATAAACATCGGGGTGGGGACAAAATTTGGAATACAGATAACACCACGAAAATCAATCGACACAGATAGATTTATTCTTAACCCTGTCCGCTATATTGATGGTATATCTGTTGGTATAGGGCGCGGTGTTTCTTTGCCTGTGAATGTCAGTGGAAGAGCCACCGAGCCGTTCTTCTGGCCATGATAAAGTGAAAAGGCAAGTTTTGGATGGTGCTTTTGGTCATCAGCGCCGGCTTGAGCCCGGTCACTCTTCGTTGATTGATGTGCGTTGTTTCTATTGGACGCGCTGCGGATTGCTGTTCAACAGCGGCGGGATCTTGGCCAAGAGGTTCCGGTTCCATGATGAGTATTTCACGATTGGAAATACCATCGAGATCGAATACCGAGAGATTGAGCGCGTTTCGTTGAAATTGTTCTGGGTTTTGGGGATCGTCATCATGCGGCTGGCTTGCGGATCCACGTTCTACATTGTGTCAAGGCGAGCCGACGAGATCGCGAACTTTCTTGAGCAGGCTGCCGAGTGAGCGGACGGCGCGAGCCTGCAAGTTGAACTGAATTGCTGCTCCTTGGCAGGCCATGGCGGCGCAGGCCGCGAGGTGCCGATGGCCGCCGTGGCGCGGATGCTGGGCACATCGGGTGATCGGGTGGGCCGTGTGCTGGACTTCCACGTCAACACGGCCCGCGATCGTGTCCTGGTGTTCCGGACGCTCCGTTATTGC
>NZ_JAHCAP010000029.1 GCF_019634815.1 Dokdonella sp.
TGCTGCGAGCGGCGATTCCGGTCGGCGGCCGCAGCTTGCCGATTCTGGACATGGTGTTCCCTGCGGGGCAACAAGGCGCGCCGCAAGCAGAGCAACGATTCTTGCAGCAACTCAAGGCAATCTTGCCCGCGCATGCCCGCCCGATCCTGGTAACCGACGCCGGCTTCCGCACCCCTTGGTTTCGGGCCGTCGAGGCATTGGGATGGGGGTGGTTGGGACGCTTGCGACATCGCACGCGAGTCAAGCCGGTCGATGCGGTGGATGCGGACGATCAATGGGTGCCTTGCAAAGCCCTGTACGCGCTGGCTTCGCAGACGCCGCGTGACATGGGGGCGATGCACATCGCCGCTTCGCAGTCGTGGACGGCACGTCTGATCGTTTACGGCAAGGCGCCGAAGGGACGCCGGCATCTCAATCGCCAAGGCCAACGGGCCCGCTCCAAACACAGTCTGCAGAATGCGCGACGTGAGCGCGAACCCTGGTTGTTGCTGGCATCGAGCGACCTGGAGCACCTCCACGCGCGGCAATTGGTCCGACTCTATGCGCGGCGCATGCAGATCGAACTGTCGTTCCGTGATCTGAAATCGCATCGTTACGGCGATGCGTTCGAGGACTCTCTGACGCGCAAGGGGCCGCGCATCGCCATCTTGTTGCTGCTGCACGCCATGGCCGCGTTCGCCAGTTGGCTGGTGGGCCTGGCCTGCGAATCTGCCGGCATCGATCGCTGGTTGTCGCCTCATCGTGCGCCGCGCAAGCTTTACTCGACGATGCGCGTTGGGCGTGAAGCCCTGCGGCGCGGATGGCCGTGCGATTCGGTCTGTGCGCTGCTCGACCGTTTGCGACAACCCATTGCGGCGTTGCTCGATCAACTTGGCATTCCTGCGTGAAAACGTGGGGAAACCTCAGGGCCAGAGCGACTTTGAGTCAGCACCCCGACTATGTCTTCGGATCACACTTTCTTCTCGTTCTTGCTCGACTTGAACATCTCGAGCATGCGTTCAGTCACCACATAGCCACCGGCTGCATTGCCCGCACCGAGGATCACGCCGATGAAGCCGATGGCGATGCCAAGCGGCGTGGTCGCCTCGGCCAGCGCGATCATCGCACCGACAAGGACGATGCCGTGCACGAAGTTGGACCCGCTCATCAGCGGCGTGTGCAGGATCACCGGCACGCGGCCGATGATTTCCTTGCCGGTGAAGGCAGCCAACATGAAGATGTACAGCGCGAGGAACCCGTCGATCATGACGTCACCCTTTCCCGAATCAGCATGAAGATTGAAACACGAAGAACACGAAGAACACGAAGAAATCAAAGAACCAAACGGCGGACGCCATTCCGCAAAACCCGGCTGTTGAAGTTCATCAGCAGACCGACCTTCAATCCGGAGAGTCGAAGATAAGTCAGCAGCTGAGCTTCATGGATCGGAAGCAAGGCATCGACCGCTTTCAACTCGACGATCAATTCCTCTTCCACCAACACATCAACGCGAAAACCACAATTCAGTTCGATCTGCTTGTATCGAATTCCAATGGCGCGTTCGGTTTCGACGCGCAAGCCTGCCTGAACCAACTCGTAGGTGAGGCACCGCTGGTACACGGATTCCAGCAATCCCGGCCCCAATTGCCGATGTACTTCGATCGCACATCCGATTACTCGATTTGACAACTCATCAAATTCCATCTCCGAACCCCGACCCGCTTTTCCTTCGTGTACTTCGTGTCCTTCGTGTTTCAGGCCTTTCCTTGTTTCAGGCCTTTCCTTGTTTCAGGCTCTTCCGTGTTTCGGGCTCTTCCGTCTTTCATCCGCCCTCGACCAGCGTCCTGGTCGGTTCGTGCTTGATCTCGCCCGCATGCGTGAGGCAGGTCCTGGCGATGAGTTCGTCTTCCCAGTCGAGCGTGAGCGCGCCATCCTTGAGTGAAAGCTCGAGGAAGTTGTAGAGGTTGCGCGCGTACATTTCGCTGGCATGCACGGGCGCGCTGGCCGGCAGGTTGGCGGTGCCGATGATGCTCACGCCGTTGGCGCTCACGATCGTGCTGCCTGCCTCACTGCCTTCGACGTTGCCGCCGGTCTCGGCGGCGATGTCGACGATCACCGCGCCGGCTTTCATGCCGGCGACCATCGCCGCATTGATGATGCGCGGCGCGCGGCGGCCCGGCACCGCGGCGGTGGTGACGACCACGTCGAAACCCTTGAGTTGTTCGGCCAATGCCTTCTGCTGCTGCTCGCGCTCTTCGGCGGTGAGCTCGCGCGCGTAGCCCCCGCTGCCCGCGGCGGAGACTCCAAGGTCGAGGAACCTGGCGCCGAGCGATTCGATCTGCTCCCTGGTCTCCGGACGCACGTCGAAGCCTTCGACCTGCGCGCCCAGACGCTTGGCGGTCGCGATCGCCTGCAATCCGGCCACGCCGGCGCCGACGATGAGCACCTTGCTCGGCCGGATCGTGCCGGCTGCGGTGGTGAGCATGGGGAAGAACTTCGGCGCGGCTTCGGCAGCGATCAGCACCGCCTTGTAGCCGGCGACCGCGGCCTGCGAGGACAGCACGTCCATCGCCTGTGCGCGCGTCGTGCGCGGCAGGAGTTCCATCGCGAACGCGGTGATCTTGCGATCGCGCAACGCCTTGCTGCGCTCGGGCGCCAGATGCGGCTGCAGATGCCCGATCACGACTGCGCCTTCCTTGAGCGCGGCGATTTCCTCGAGCGTGGGCGGCTGCACCTTGAGCAGCACGTCGGCGCGGGCGAGCGCTTGGCTCGCGGCGAGCACGTCCACACCAACGTAGGCGGAATCGGCGAAATACGCGCTCGCGCCCGCCCCTGCCTCGATCACGATGTCGGCGCCGCGTGCCTTGAGCTTCTTTGCCACTTCCGGGGTCAGGGCGGCTCGGCGCTCACCAGGCGTCGTCTCGCGCACCGCTGCGATCGTTGTTGCCATGCGCATCCTCATCGGGCAGATGAAAGCCCGATCCTAGCCCAGCCGGCGATCCGGCAACAGCCCGGCCGGTCTTGTCGACGACCGTCATCGCCGATCAGTGGTTGCTGCGGAACCCGATCCGATTCACCCACGACGGGTCGGGCCGCTATGCTCGGCTTTTCACCCGCGAGGATCCCCGTGGATCTGCTCGATCTGCTCAATGACCGCCGCTCGACCCCTTCGCGCCTGCTCGGCGAACCCGGGCCGACGCCGGCCGAACTCGAACGCCTGCTGCAGGCCGCGGTGCGCGTGCCCGATCACGGTCGCCTCGATCCCTTCCGCCTGATCGCACTCGAGGACGCGGCAAGGGCGCGCTTCGGCGAGGCGCTGGCACAAATCCATGCGCGCGTGGATCCCGCGGCACCGGCTGCCGCGCTCGACAAGGACCGCAAGCGATACCTTGACGCGCCGCTGATCCTCATCGTGGTCGCACGCATCGACGAGCGACACGCCAAGGTGCCGGCACAGGAGCAACTGCTCAGCGCCGGCTGCGTCGGCTACAACCTCCTGCTGGGTGCGCAGGCACTGGGCTACGGCGCACAGTGGCTGACCGGCTGGGCAGCCTACGATCGCGGAGTCGCGGCCCTGCTCGGCCTCACCGAAAACGAGCGCGTTCTCGCCTTCGTGCACATCGGTACGGCGCGGGAACGCGCCCCCGAGCGCAACCGGCCTGCGGTCGCCAACCTGCTTTCGCACTGGTCATAGCCCGATGAAGCCGACGATCCATCTCGTCGACGGCAGTCTCTACGTCTGCCGTGCCTGGTTCGGCCAGGGCCCCGACGTGTTCGATGCCGAGGGCGCACCCGCGCACGCGGTGCATGGATTCGCACGTTTCCTGCTCGAACTGATCGAGCGCGCGCGGCCAACGCATCTGGCAGTCGCGTTCGACGAATCGCTCGACAGCTCGTTCCGCAACGCGATCTATCCCTCGTACAAGGCCAACCGGCCACCTGCGCCCCCCGACCTGCTGCGCCAGTTCGGTCATTGCAAGGCACTCGCCGCCGCGCTCGGTGCGAGCGTGCTGGTCGATCACCAGTACGAAGCCGACGATCTCATCGGCAGTGCGCTCGCGGTGGCGCGACGCGAAGGTTTCCGTGGCGTGATTGTTTCCGCCGACAAGGATTTCGGCCAGCTCATCAGCGAGGGCGACGAGCAGTGGGATCCGCCGCGCAACCAGCGCTGGGATGGTCACGGCATCAAGCAACGTCTGGGCGTGCATCCGCATCAGGTTGCCGACTATCTCGCCCTCACCGGCGATGCGGTCGACAACATTCCGGGCATCAGCGGCATCGGCGCCAAGACCGCGGCGATCCTGCTGCATCATTTCGGCTCACTCGACGCCGTGCTCGAACGCGCGGACGAGGTGGCCTTCCTGCGCTTTCGCGGCGCGGCCAGCACCGCGACACGTCTGCGCGAGCAGGCCGCCACCGCGCGCATGTCACGCGCGCTCACCGGCATCGCGCTCGATGCACCGGTGCCGGCTCGGGCGGCGCACTATCGGCGCGGTGCAATCGATGCGCAGATCGACGTTCTGCTCGACCGTCTCGACTTCGGCCCACTCACCCGCAGCCGCGTGCGCGCGCTTGCGGCCAGCGAAAGTCCGGCCTGAAGCGCCGGTGGGCTGGATTCAGTTTCCGCTGACCGAGTTGGAGCCACCTTCGACGTTGGAGAACCTGCCGCTGCCGGGTTTGGACTGACTGATCACGCTTGCAGCCTGGCTCAGTTGCGCATGCTTGTTGCGGTCCCAGTTGGCGCGCAAGTTGGAACGGAAGATCTCGACCGGCTTGAGCTTGGACTCGTCCTTGGGACTGCCATAGCCGTCGTAGGCGTTCTTCTGGCTGTTGGCGATGAAGTAGAAACCATCACCGGAAACCGTCCCCGTGGTCGGCAATGCGAAGGCCGGGTTGGCAGCATCGAGCACGCCCGCATCAAGCAGGCTGCGCCCATCGGCACCCAGCGAAATGCGGATCACGCGGCGCGGTGACATGCCGCTTTGCACCGCGATCAGATGGTTTTCGTACCAGGCCAGGCCATCGATGCCGCCGAGTGCGAGCTTGGCCGGATCGGCCTGCAGGTCGAAGGCGCGACCGGCTGCAAGATCGGCACCAAACAGACCGAGCATGTGATCGGCAAAGTAGAGATAGCGGCCATCGCCGCTCACTGCCATCCCGCGCAGGCTGAGGAGTTTCGGATTGGCCACGAAGGGTTTGAGCTCGCTGCCATCGACGCGGTAGATGATGTTGCGCAGACCGTCGGCAACGAACACCAAGTCGTCCGATCCAGCCGCAATGCTCGACAGGCTGCGCGGCTTGCCGTCGTCGCTGAGGATGTATTTGGCAAGCAGCTTGCCGTCGGCGAGCGAAAACTTGAACAGCCCGGCCTTGCCGTAGTCCTCTTGCTTGAAGCCCTTGAAATACACCGACGAGGTGCTCGCCACCCACAGCGTTTCACCCGCCGGGTCCACAGCCAGCGCATAGACGCTCCACAGGCCGTTGGCGGCATCGGGCTTGATGAAAGGCGTGGTCTTGCCCTTGGCATCGACACGCAGGATCGAGCCATCGCGCACGCTGCCGACCAGAAACACCTTGCGCACCGGATCCCAGGCAATCGATTCGAACAGGTGGTCGCCCGCGGGCAGGCTGAAAGCCGGCGCGCCATCACCGACCGGCGCGAGATTGTCCTTGAGACCCTTGATGATGAATTCCCAGGCCTTGTTGCCGGTGACCTTGGCGAAGTTCGGGTTGTTGGCGAGGTCATAGCCGTGGCCACTGCGCTGCAGGGCGAGCAGAGTTTCGTAGGTCTTGGGCTTTTCGCCGAGCATCGCGTAGGTCGTGGCCAGCGCCAGACGGAACTCGCTGACCTGCGGCTGCAAGGCGGTCAGGCGCTCCAGAGTCCAGCTCAGGTGCTCGTAGTCACCCGTTTCCTTGTAACGCTTGGCCAGCTGCAGCAACGAACCCGGCGCCTGCACCTGGGCAATCTCTTCGTGCGAGAGCTTGGAAAGGTCGATCGACGGCTTGCCGCTCTGAGCCAGCGCCGGAGCGGCGAGCGAAAGCAGGAATGCGCATAGAATGCGACGGATGGACATGGGCAGCCTCGGTCAGGAAACGGATCGCCTGCAGACAAGCAAACGAAGCACAAGTTCGGAAAAAAGCCGCTCACGATGACGCAAACCGAGACTCTTTGCAATGGAAAATGGCTGCGCCTGATGAAGCGCGGTCGCTGGGAATACGCCGAACGCACCAACCCGGGTGGCGGCGTGATGATCATTGCCCTCACCGATGCCGACAGGCTGCTGTTCGTCGAACAGCCGCGTCCGGCGATCGACGTCTTGACGATCGAGATGCCGGCCGGCTTGGTTGGTGACGTCGCCGCACATGCCGACGAAAGCGCCATCGAAGCCGCCCACCGCGAACTCACCGAGGAAACCGGCTATCGCGCCGGACGCATCGATTTCCTCATGGCCGGCCCTACTTCGGCGGGCATGAGCAACGAGATCCTTGCCTTCGTGCTGGCGCGCGACCTCGAGCGGGTCGAGGATGGCGGCGGCGATGAAACCGAGGAAATCCGTGTCCACGAGGTGCCGCGGCGCGAAGTCGCGGCCTGGCTCGTCGCCAAGCAGCGTGCGGGCTATTCGATCGACCCGAAGATCTTCGCCGGCCTCTACATGCTCGAAAACAGCGCGCTGTTCGCGCGCTGAGGCCACCGCCCGGTCAAACCGCGGCGAGCTGACGCCACAGCAGCAAGGTCGCCATTCCAAGCATCGCGCCCCAGGTCAGCAAGGTGCCGTAGAGGCGTCCGAAGCTGACACCGGCGCTGTGCCACAGTCCGGAGGCATGCATCAGGCGGCCCAGGATCAAGGCGCTGCCGAAGGTGTGCAGCAACAGCGGCTTGGTCTGGTCGAGCTCGAGACACAGCAAAAGCAGCAGCGCGAGCGGCAGATTCTCGAGCGCATTGGCATGGGCGCGGATGCGCTGCAGCAGGGTCGAGTCACCGCCCGAGCCGAGTCCAACCTTGACCGTGCGCCGCCTCATCGACACGGCCAATGCGAGGCAGATGACGAGGATCGTGGACAGCGCCACGTAGATTCCGGTGATGTGCATGCGCAACTCCTGTGGCCGTAATGAGCGATCAGGGCTGCATGACGAGGCGATCGCCCCGTTGCACGCCCGTCAGGGTGCGCGGCCCGGGCGCGATGATCGCATAGCTCACGCGCAGGTCACCGGCGGCCGGATGCGCCGGATCGCCCGTGTAGAGCACGCCATCCTCGGCGCGAAAGCTCACCGCAAGGTTGGCTGGCAAGTCCTTCAGCTCGACCGCATGCGGTCCCGGCGCCGCATCCGCGAGACGGGCAACCGGCTCGACCGAAAATGCACCCAGGCGCACTTCGCTGGCAAGGTAACGGGCCGAGGCAAACGGGAAGCGCTGCGGATTCACATGCCCTTGCGGTTCGCGGAATGCATCGGAATCCACCGGCTGCGCGCTCCAGGCCAAGGCGTAGGTACAGGCGTCCTTCGCGCAGGCCTCGCGCCATTGACGCATCTGCACTTCGCGCACGAGTCCCAGCGCGTCGACGCTGATGCCAAGCTCACGATCGCGGGCGCCCTGCGTCACGCGCAAGCTGCCTTCGATGCGGATCAGGCGGCCTTCATTGGTCGCATCGATCTTGCCCGCCGTCACCCTGCGCGCCGGCTCCGCGCCAGCGGGGACCTGCGCCGTCTGCAAGGATGGCCATGCGCGCTTGCGCTGCGTGGACAGGTACCAGATGCCCGCGATGAGCAGGCCCGCCACGAGCAAGGCGAACAGCTTGCGACCACGCCCCGCGCGCTTGCGCCGTCGCGTCATCACAGCACCTGCGCGACGAGTTCATCGCGTTCATCACGAGTCACGTAGCGCCCTGATTCGTCGCGCCGCACCCGCGACAGCGCGCAGTGCGGATCATGGGTGAAGAAGAGCTGCACGTCGTGTTCGATCATCGCATCGAGGAACGCGCGTTTCTCGTCGATCAGCAGTTCCGGATAACGGTCATAGCCCATCGTGATCGGCAGATGCACCCACGGCCGCCCCGGGATCAGGTCGGCGCAAAACACCACGCCACCCGCATCACCGCGTATCTCGGCAAGCATCAGGCCGGGCGTATGGCCATTGGAATGATGGAAGCGCACGCGCGGGCCCAGGCTGGTGGACAGATCGGCGTCGATGCGTTCGAGGCGGCCCGAGGCTTCGAGCAAGGCCGGCAGTTCGGCGATGTACGAGGCGCGGTCGCGCGGATGCGGATGCAGCGCGCGCTGCCAAGCCTGTTCGCCGACGATGAACTGCGCGCGCGGAAACAGCAATTCCGGCGCCTGCCCTTCCCGCCACGGCGCGAGCAAGCCGCCGACGTGATCGAAATGCAGGTGGGACAGCACCACCGCGTCGATGTCTTCGTGCATGAATCCGGCGGCGCGCAGCGAATCGAGCAATACGTGCCGCTCCTCGACCACGCCATAGCGCTCGCGCAGGCGCGGCTCGAAAAATGCCCCGATCCCGGTCTCGAACAGCACCGTCTTGCCATCGAGGTCGTCGACCAGCAAGGCGCGGCAGGCAAGCGGGATGCGATTGTCGGCATCGGGCGCAATCCACTTCTGCCAGACTGCACGCGGCGCATTGCCGAACATCGCACCGCCATCGAGCTTCTGCGAGTTGCCGAGGATCGACCACAGCTTCATGCGGTTGCCTGCCTCACTTGACCAGGCCGCTGCCCGAGTCCCCGCGCGGATCGCTCGCGGCCTGCGTCGCCCCGGTCTTGCGGTCACGGCTCACCACGTTCATGAAACCCCAGCGCCGTTCGGACTCGCTGAGCTTGTGCCCCATCGCCTCCAGCGCCTTGACCTCATCACGCGTGAACGCACCCTTCTCGGCCGAAATCACGTCGGGCAGGTACTGGTGGTGAAAGCGCGGATTGGCGACGATTTGTGCCGGCGACTGGCCATCGATGAAGCCGAGGATGCCCTCGAGCACCATCGTGATGATGCGGCTGCCACCGGGCGTGCCGATCACGCCGATTCGATCGGTGCCGATCACGAAACTCGGCGACATCGACGACAGCGGTCGACTGCCCGGGCGCGGTGCATTGTGCTCGTTGCCCGGCAAACCGAAGGCATTGGGCTTGCCTGGCACCAGTGCAAAGTCGTCCATCTCGTCATTGAGCACGAAGCCGGTACCGGGCACGACCAGGCCGGAACCGAAAATCAGGTTGACCGTCTGCGTGCCGGCAACGAGATTGCCTTCGGCATCGATGATCGAGAAGTGCGAGGTATGCGTGCCCTGCCCGTGACTGAGAAACGGCGGCAACAGGTCGCTCGGCGTTGCCTTGTCCGGGTGGATCGAAGCGCGCAAACCGGCGGCATAGTCGGCGCTGAGCAGTCGCGCGATCGGCATCTGCACGAAATCGGGATCGCCAAGATATTGCGCGCGATCACGATAGGCGCGGCGCATCGCCTCGACCATGAAGTGCACGCGATGCACCCGATCGAGCTTGGCGAGATCGTAGCCGCCGAGGATGTTGAACATTTCCGCAAGCGCGATGCCACCCGACGAGGGCGGCGACGCACTGACGATGCGCCAGCCGCGATAATCGAAGGCGATCGGCGCGCGTTCCTTGGCGGTGTAGTTGCCCAGGTCGTCGAGTGACCAGTTGCCGCCCGCCTTGCGCACGCCCTCGACCAGGGTGCGCGCGAGCTCACCGCGATAGAAGCCGTCGTTGCCCTCGGCGCCAAGGCGCTCGAGCACGCGCGCCAGATCAGGCGACTTGAAAGTCCAGCCGGCCTTGGGCAGCTCTCCGTTGACGAGATACAGTGCGGCCGAGCCCGGATAGCGCGCAATGACATCCTTGCGCATCGCCAATTCCTTGAGGAAGCGGCCATCGGGCTTGAATCCCTCGCGCGCAATCCGGATCGCCGGCGCCAAGGATGACTTGAGTGGCAACTTGCCGTAGTGCTGCGCGATCCAGACCAGACCGGCGGCCTCTCCGGGGATCGCCGCCGACAAGGGACCGTTGATCGAAGCGTCGCGGTTGGCATCGCCCTTGGCGTCGACATAGTCCCGCGAATTGACTGCCGCCGGCGCGGTTTCGCGAGCGTCGACCATGACTTGCTTGCCGTCGCTCGCGCGATGCAGCAGGAACAGGCCGCCACCACCGATGCCCGAACTTTGCGGCTCGACCACGGCCAGGGTTGACGCGACCGCCACCGCGGCGTCGAAGGCATTGCCGCCCTTGCCGATGACTTCAAAACCCGCCTGCGTGGCCAGTACATGCGCACTGGCGATGCCCGCCTGCGGCGATCTGTCCGCCGCGTGTGCGCTGCTGACCAGGATCAAGGCCGCCATCGCGGCAACCGCACCGCGAATGCGCTTCATCGTGTTTCCTTCATTTCAATGTTGCCTGCGGGCCGGTCAAACCGAAGCAACCGCAGGCACCAGACCACCAAGGGCAGGTGCGCAGGCTGCCGCACCTGCGCCTGCTGCGCTGAGATCGCCTTACTTGGCCTCGACGAAACGCGCTTCGCCACCGGCTGCGGCGACCGCGGTCTTGACCGCGTCGAAATCACCCGGCGAGCCGATGAACAGCACCACGACTTCCTTGAACGAACCCGGCGCCGCATCCTTGAAGGCATCCACAGCCAGTTGCGCGGTCTTGGCCGATTCCGGACCGCCGAAGGCCATCATGTTGCCGGGCAGAACGCCGCGAGCGACCACGATCTTGACGTTGTCGAGCTGGTTGGCGCGATCGGCGACCGCCGCCTCATCGTCACCGGCAGGCACGAAGTACATGTAGGGATGAGTGGTCTTGACGCCCTGCATGTTGGCGGTAACCACGCTTACGAGATATTTCTTCCAAGCCGCCTTGTCGGTCGCGTTGGTCGGCGCCGGCAGCACCGCAGGCGCCTGTTCGGCCGCGGCCTTGTCGGCTTCGGGCTGCTTGTTCTGGTCGCACGCGCCCAAGGCCAGCGCCGCGGCTGCGATGAGAACGAGCAAGGAAAAATTCTTGCGCATGACGATACTCTCCTGTTCAGAAGCTGATTCTGGCTTGTCGATCACGCATCTTGCCACGTTCCGACGCCGCTGCGGACCCCGCGGACTCAGGCCGGGCGCGCAAAGCGGCGGCGCAGCGCCTCATGCACCGCCGGATGCACGAATCCCGAGACATCGCCGCCCAGTCGCGCGATCTCGCGCACCAACGAGGAGGAGATGAAGCTGTATTTTTCCGCGGGCGTGAGAAACAGGGTCTCGGCCGCGGGAATCAGGTGGCGGTTCATGCTTGCGAGCTGGAACTCGTATTCGAAATCCGACACCGCACGCAGGCCGCGCAGGATCACGCCGGCGCCGATTTCCTCGACGAAATCGGCGAGCAGCGAGGCGAAGCCGCGGATCTCGACATTGGGCACATCGGCCAGCGCGATGCGCGCCAGCTCGATGCGCTGTTCCAGATCGAAGGCCGGCCCCTTGCCCGCGCTCTCGGCGATGGCGACGACGAGTCGATCGAACAGCGGCGCCGCGCGGCAGGCCAGGTCGATGTGGCCATTGGTGATCGGATCGAACGTGCCCGGATACACGGCCACGCGCGCGCGCTGCGGACTCACCATGTGCTTGCTGCCGACGGGATGCGGGCTCCTAGCTTAAGGCAAGGCTGATCAAGTTGCGCAACCGTCACGACACCGGTCCGCGTGCAGCTCGAGGGGCATTGCCGCAGACAGACTGGCCGTCTTTCAAGGCGGCGCGCCGATGAGCTGCGCGCAAACAGGCGTCGCCCAACCGCTTGATCTTCATTGCATCGGCTTGCCTCAACAGCCCGCCCGGCAGGTGCTCGAATCACGTGCGATTCACGCATCGCGGGCCGCATCACGCCGATACAGTGCGAAGCGTACCGCGCCAGCACGCCCCTCTCGGTGCAGCGTCCACGTCGCCGGCAGTCGCAGTACGGATTGCTGATCCGATTCCACATACACCAGTGCTCCGGCACGCAACCATCCCCCTTGTTCGAGTGCCTGCGCTGCCGATTCCCACAAATCTGCCGCAAACGGCGGATCGAGAAAGACGATGTCGACCGGCGTCGCGGGTTGGGCGAGCCAGCCAAGCGCGTCGCCCTCGCCCACCCGGGCGCCTTGCACCTGCAGGCGCGCGAGGTTGTCGCGCAAGTCCTGTGCCAGCGTCCGGTCACGTTCGATGAAGATGCAGCTGGCGGCGCCACGCGAAAGCGCCTCGATGCCCAAGGCACCGGTGCCGGCGAACAGGTCGAGGCAACGCGCGCCGGCAATCACCGGCGCCAACCAGTTGAACAGGGTCTCGCGCACGCGGTCGGGCGTTGGTCGCAGGCCATCGCGATCGGCCACCGCAAGCCGCGAGCCACGCAACAGGCCGCCGACGATGCGCACGCTGCTGGATCCGGAATTGGGCTTGGGCATCGGCTCGGCGACCACGAAGGGTGTTAGGATTTTCCGCTTGCATTTTCACCGATTGCGACCGCAATGCTGAAGTTCTGGAAGAAGAAGCCTGCTGCCGAGTCCGGCGCACCCGCAATCGAGCCCGGGCCCGGGGCGGAGAGTGCAGACGGCGTCGAGTCGACGACTGCCGCGACCGCGGCGGCGATCGGGGATGCCGCGACCACAGGCACATCCCCGCCCGAGGCCGGCATGCCCGCCGTCGAGCCCGCACACGAGGCCGCACCCGCGCGTCGCGGCTGGCGCGATCGCCTCGCCGGAACTGGATTCGCGCGCGGCCTTGCGGCCTTGTTCGTGCGTCATCCGCGCCTCGACGACGCCTTTCTCGACGAACTCGAAACCTGCCTGATCACTGCCGATGTCGGCATCGCCACCGCAAGCGCGATCGCCGATGATCTGCGCCAGCGCGCGGACAAGCGTGAATTCGCCGACACCGGCGCCTTGTTGGCGGCCTTGCGCGGCGATCTCGTCGCCCGCCTCAAGCCAGTCGAACGATGGCTCGATGTCAGCGGCCACGAGCCGTTCGTGATCCTCGTCGTCGGCGTCAACGGCGTCGGCAAGACCACCACGATCGGCAAGCTCGCCTGGCGTCTGCGCAGCCAATCACACTCGGTCATGCTCGCCGCGGGCGATACCTTCCGCGCCGCTGCCGTCCAACAGCTGCAAACCTGGGGCGAACGCAACGATGTGCCGGTGGTGGCGCAAGGCTCGGGCGCAGACTCCGCAAGCGTGATCTTCGACGCCTTGCAGACTGCGCGTGCGCGCTCGATCGACGTCTTGATCGCCGATACCGCCGGCCGCCTGCACACGCAGTCGGGCCTGATGGATGAACTTGCCAAGATTCGCCGCGTGCTCGGCAAGCTCGATGCGCAGGCACCGCACGAAGTTCTACTCGTGATCGACGGCACCACGGGTCAGAATGCGATCAATCAGGTGCGCCAGTTCAAGGATGCGATCGGCGTCAGCGGCCTGGTCGTCACCAAACTCGACGGCACCGCCAAGGGCGGCGTGGTGTTCGCGCTCGCGCGCGAGTTCGGCTTGCCCATCCGCTTCGTCGGCCTCGGCGAAAATGCGCAGGATCTGCGCCCCTTTGACGCTGCCGCTTTCGTCGATGGCCTGTTGCCACAGACGCTGGGCAGTGATGGCTGAGGCGAAGCCACGTCGGCGACGCTGGCCTGTCGTGCTTGCGCTGCTGCTTGTGATCGGCGCGCTCGGCTTGTTCGCACTCTCGCGTCTGCTGCGGCCCGACCGCGTGAGCGCGCTGCTCACCGAACAGGCGCGCGGCATGGGGCTGGAACTTGCGATTGGCAACGCGGCGCAATATCGCTTCGTGCCGCAACTGGAAATCGTGCTGCCGGCCTCGCGCCTGCGCATCAGTGGCCACGCCACGCCCCTGCTTTCGATCGGCGCCCTGCGCGCCCGCGCGCCGTGGCGATCCCTGCTTGGTGGACCCGTGCGGATCGACGAACTGGTGATCGAGAAGGCAGTGCTCGACCTCGACGAGCTGCGGCTCTGGCGTGCGAGCCGCCCGACGAACAAAGCTGCCATGCCCGACCTGCGCATGCAGCTGCGCGTCATCGACGCACGTGTGCAAGCCGGCGACCAACTCATCTCCGATGGCATCGATGCGGACCTGGGCAGCGCACAGGACCTTTCCGCATGGCTGGCCCGCTGGTCACCGGCGCAGCCCAGCGCCGAGCTGTTGCCCCCGCTCACCGGCACGCTCGAGGCGCGCTCGATCGACTACGGCAAGACGCACATCGAGGGTTTGCAGGTCGAGCTCGGTGACGAGCCCGCGAACAAGCATCGATGAAGGCGCAGCGCAAACCGCTCGCCAGCGAGGATGCATTCGCGCGCAGACTGCTCGACTGGTACGACCGCCACGGCCGCAAGGACCTGCCCTGGCAACACCCGCGCACACCGTATCGGGTCTGGCTCAGCGAAGTGATGTTGCAGCAGACGCAGGTCCGCACGGTGATCGCGTATTTCGGGCGCTTCGTGGCGACACTGCCCAGCCTTGCCGCCCTGGCGGCTGCGAGCGAGGATCAGGTGCTGGCGCTGTGGTCGGGCCTCGGCTACTACAGCCGCGCGCGCAATTTGCAGCGCGCCGCACGGATCTGCGTCGATCAACATGACGGCCACTTGCCTGCGCAATTCGAGCAACTCGCCGCCCTGCCCGGCATCGGCCGCTCCACCGCAGGCGCAATCCTGGCGCAGGCGTTCGACCAACCGCATGCAATTCTCGACGGTAACGTGCGCCGCGTGCTCGCGCGCTGGCACGGCGTGGAAGGCTGGCCCGGTGCGGCGCCGGTGCAGAAGCAGTTGTGGCGACTGGCCGCAGCACATGTGCCGCGCACGCGTGCGGCCGACTACACGCAGGCGATCATGGACCTGGGGTCGATGGTCTGCACGCGCCTGCGACCGCACTGCGGACAGTGCCCGCTCGCCGCCGACTGTGTCGCCTTGCGTGAAGACCGCGTGCATGAACTTCCGCAGGCCAGACCCGCGCGCAGCAAACCGGTGCGTGGCGCCGTGCTGCTGATCGCGCGCGACGCACAGGGCCGGATCCTGCTCGAGCGTCGACCACCGAGCGGCATCTGGGCACGGCTGTGGAGCCTGCCTGAAGCCGATGACACGGACGCTGCACAACGCCTGCTGCGGCAGCGCTTCCATGCCAACATCCGCACCCACACCTTGCTTCCCTCGTTCCGGCACAGCTTCACGCACTATCATCTGCAAATCACGCCCCTGCTGTGTGATGTTGCGAGCGGCCGCTTCGTTGCCGATGACGGCGATCACGCATGGTGCACGCCGACGCAATTCGCCCAGCTTGGCCTGCCTGCGCCGGTGCGCAGCCTGCTCGCATCCCTGGAGCCATCCGCATGAGCCACATCGTCCATTGCATCAAGCTCGGCCGTGAGGCCGAAGGTCTCGCCTTCGCGCCCTGGCCGGGCGAACTGGGCAAGCGCATCTACAACGAAGTGTCGAAGGAAGCCTGGAGCGGATGGCTCGCGCACCAGACCATGCTCATCAACGAGAACCGGCTCAATCCGCTCGAAGCCAAGGCGCGCGCATTTCTTGCCGTGGAAGTCGAAAGGTATTTCTTCGGCGACGGCTCGCAGGCACCCGCCGGCTACGTGCCGCCCTCGGCACAGGACTGAAACGCGCTGCGCGCGATCAGCTGGAACGCGAACATGCACAACCGGATCGTCCCGCCACCGCTGCAGGTCAGTCGCTGGTTCAACACGGCGACACCGATCACGCTCGACGCGCTGCGCGGCAAGGTGGTGGCGATCCACACCTTCCAGATGCTCTGCCCCGGCTGCGTCGCGCATGGGCTGCCGCAGGCCAAGCGCCTGCGGGAGACCTTCCCCGCCGACCAACTTGCGGTGATCGGCCTGCACACGGTATTCGAGCACCATGCGGTGATGGGTGCCGATGCGCTGGCCGCCTTCATCCACGAATACCGACTCGGCTTTCCGATCGGCATCGATCAGGCGGCCCCGAACGGGCCGATACCGTGCACGATGGCGGCCTGGAATCTGCGCGGAACGCCGAGTCTGGTCCTGCTCGATCGCGACGGACGCCTGTGCCTGAGTCACTTCGGCCAGATCGACGACCTCGTGCTCGGCGCACTCATCGGTCAGTTGTTCGAACGCCCGAGTCAACCGGAGCCATTGGCAGGCCCGAACGCAAACAAATCCGGCGAGTGTGACGACGGCAGCTGCAGCACACCGCTGCGCTGAAATCCGCCGCGGCATGCGATGAACGCGCAGCCAGGGACGGGCTCAGTTCGCCTTGCGATCGGCCTTCATGCGCGCGATGTCGATCGGCTGGATCTGCGTGATCTGGCAGCGTTGACGGTCGAAAGTCACGTAGTCGAATTTTTTCGAGACCACGTGCGCGCCCTGCGAGCTCACGCCGATGTCATTGGCCCACTCGAGGTTTGGACAGCCGTCTTCGACCGTGAGCAGATAGGCGGTATTGAGCCCGGTCCAAACCGCAACGTGACGGGGCCCGAGCGGCTGCCACTGATCGAACGACCAGTAGCGGAATTGATCCACCGGCGCCTGCAGATACGGCGTGTATTCCTCAAGGTGCTTTTGCGCCACCTCGCGCGTATCGGCAAACGCCGAACCCGCAAACGTGGCCAACAGGACCAGACCGGCAATCGACTGCATCTTCATGCGTTGTTCCTCCGCCCGACCGGGGCCATGTGATAGACGTTTCGGCGTGGCCAAAGTGCGCACCGTGTGCGGCCTTCGTTCGCGCGTCGTTCATCCAGCGGTTTACGCAGGTCGTTCCGGATCCGCTCGTGCCCATTGCCCGGCAAGCGCAGGCCGGACTTGAACTTGAACGAACATGCATCGCCACTTGCGCTGACCTTGGACGCAACGCGCTCAGTCGCCCTGACCCCCGTTGATCGAATCGTGCAGCCAGATCCGTGCGGTTTGCCAATGCCGTTTCACGGTTGCCGGTGACTGGCCGAGGACGTCGCCGGTTTCCTCGATGCTCAATCCACCGAAGTAGCGCAACTCCACGACCCGCGCCTTGGTCGCATCAAACAGATGCAGGCGCCCGAGTGCGCGGTCCAGGGCGAGCACATCGATTGCGGCGGCAGTTCGATCATCGGGCTCGGCGTCCAGGCTCGAAAGCGTGGTCCGTTGCCCGCCATCGCGCTTGGCGGCACGACTGCGCCGTGCGTGGTCGACAAGGATTTCACGCATCAGGCGCGCACTCATCGCCAGCAGGTGCTGGCGATCCACCGCATCGGGTACCGCGCCGCAGGCCAGCTTCAACCACGCCTCGTTGACGAGTGCGGTGGGTTGCAACGTGTGACCGGGGGCTTCGCGACGGAACGCCTGGCGCGCAAGCCGGCGCAGCTCGGGATACAGGATCGCAATGATTCGATCGCGCGCGTCGGTGTCGCCGATACGCCAAGCGCCCAGCAAACGCGTGACATCATGCTCGCTCATGGCGCAAGTATAGGCGCTGCCCTTGCTCGGCTGCGCGGCCGATGGCGTGAGCCGTGGTCTATACTGCCAGCCGGTTCTGGTGCGTGAGGGTGAGCATGGAGCCTGCCGACGAAGGTGAAGTGCTGCGATTGCTGGAGACGGCATTGGAGATGCCGCCGCGGCAACGGCAGGCATGGCTCGATACGCTCGACGCCCGGCCCGCAGTGACTGCGCGGCTGCGTCATCTGCTGCGTGAGACCCAGCTCACCGAGGCCTTCCTGGGCGAAGCGGCCGATTTTTCGCCCCTGTCTGCCGACAGACTCGAATTGCCGGCCGTCGGCGATCGTCTGGGCATCTGGCGACTCGAGCGCGGGCTCGGTTCAGGCGGCATGTCGGTGGTGTTTCTGGCCCGACGCGACGACGGCATCTATCAGCAACAGGTCGCGATCAAGCTGATGCGCGGCGCTTTCCTGCTGCTCGAACCCGCTGCGCGTGCTGCCTTGACCGCACACTTCGAGAACGAGCGCCACCTGCTGGCGAGGCTGGAACACCCCAACATCGCGCGGATCCTCGATGGCGGCAGCACACGCAATGGCCTGCCGTGGCTGGCCGTGGAGTTCATCGACGGTCAGCCACTGGACGCGTATTGCGCCAGCAAGGACCTCGATCTCGACGGGCGACTGCGGCTGTTCGTCAAACTCTGCCATGCCGTGCAGGCAGCCCATCAACACTTGATCGTGCACGGCGATCTCAAGCCGAACAACGTGCTGGTCGACGCCCAAGGCGAGCCCAAGTTGCTCGATTTCGGCATCGCGCGCAGCCTCGAGGCAGATGGCACGGGCAAGACCGCGCGCGCACGCGATGCAATCATGACGCCCGCCTACGCCAGCCCCGAGCAGTTTCGCCTGCAAGCGCTCACGACTTCATCGGATGTCTATTCGCTGGGCGTGATGCTGTACGAACTCATCAGCGGTGGGCGACCCTACGTGCTCGTCGGCACCGACCCCGATCTGGCCGCACAGGTGATTACCCGGGCGCAGCCGATCAGTTTGCGGCGAGGACCTGCCACGCCCAACGCGCCTGATCGAAGGCGCCCCGCACATGCAAAGGCCGTCGACCCCGACCTGGAATGCATCGTCGCCAAGGCCCTGGATCTCGATCCCGGGCGGCGTTACGGCTCGGCCGAGGGCATGGCCGATGACCTGCAGCGACATCTCACCGGCTGGCCGGTGCTCGCCCACGCCGACTCGATCAGCTATCGCGCACGCAAGTTCCTGCGTCGACATCGTTTCGGCAGCGTGGCCGCAAGTCTGGCCCTCGCTGCCGTGTTGGGCGCGGCCGGCGTCGCGGTGGTGCAGGCGCGGCAAGCACAGCGCTCAGCGCTCGACACCGAACAGGTCAACGCGTTCCTGCTCGAAGTCCTCAACGCATCCAGCCCCTACGAAAGCGGGACCGAGCTCACGCTCGGTCAGGCGCTGGACGATGCAATCGGCAAGATCGATGCGCACTTCGGCCACCGCCCCGACCTCGCGGTAGCGGTGCGCAACAGCCTCGCCGAGAGCCTGTTTGCCCGCGGCCGGCTCGACAATGCCGAAAAAGTCGCGCAGCGTGCGCGTGACGATGCCACCCGGCTGTTCGGCAGCGATGACAAGCGCACGGTGATGGCGCTGGCCACCCTCGCCAACGTCCGCAAGGAACAGGAGCGCGACGACGAGGCGATGAACTTGTTCGGCGATGCGATGCGGCGCCTGGAGCGCAGCGGACAGACGTCGATCCCGCTTTATGCGGACCTGCTCAATGATCTGGGCGTGCTGCATCTGGTGCGCGAAGAATTCGACCAGGCGAAACCCTTGTTCGAACGTGCACTGGCGCTGGACCGCAAGCTCGCCGGGCGCGAGTCGCGCGAAGAACACGCGCGCACGCTGGGCAACCTCGCCCATGCCGAGCGCGGACTCGGCCATCTCGACCGTGCCGATGCGCTCTATCGCCAGGCACAACCGATCCTCGAGGCCCTGTACCCCGATGGCGGCCCGCATCTGGCGGTGATCCTCAACAACCGCGCCAAGCTCGCCCACATGCGCGGCGACGACGCACTTTCATTCGACCTGCAGAAGCAGGCCGTGGCGATGCATCGCGCGTCCTTTCACGGCGACCATGCGATGGTGCTGGTACCGCTCACCAATCTGGCCGCCTCGGCGCTGGAAGTTGGGCAAGTAGACCTGGCCGCAAGCACCGCCGAAGACGCCGTTGCGATGGCCGCCCGCCTCTACCCTGGCGGCCATGCCTATCGCCTCAACGCGATCCTGCGACTGGCCGCGGTGCGCATGGCGCAAGGCCGCAGCGCCGATGCCGGCGCGTTGCTGGCTGAAGGGCGCCGCATGTTTGCCGGCCTCGAGAATACGCCACCCTCGATCCGCGCCCGTCTCGAAGCGCTCGAGGCGCAATACGCCTCGAGCAAGGCTTCCGCGCCGGCAAAGCTTCCCCACGCCGCATCGCACTGAGCAAGGCCGCCGCCAGCGCTCCCGACGCGCGTGAGCCGGTTTTCACCGCGATTGCGCATTGGCTGACAAGGGACTCCGACCACGGGCAGGGACGCCCCCTTCCCAGCGGAGGTTCCAGCCATGCACACGATAATCTCGTTCGGTTCGCGCCGTTGGCGGCGCCCGAGCACACGCCTGCCCGCCCTGCTTCTGGTCCTCTTCGCCCCGGCGCTTGCAGCGCAGACGATCATCAGCGGCGATCCGGTGCCGCAGTTGGCCGCCTTCGACACCGCGCTGGTGAACCTCATGAACCAGCACGACATCACTCAGGCCGAAATGGCCATCACCTGGCAGGGCCGTCTAGTCCTTGCGCACGGCTATACCCGCAATCGCGGACCCAACGATGTCGGCGTGCAACCGGTGACGCGCATGCGCATCGCCAGCAACAGCAAGCAGATCACCTCGATCCTCGTGAATCGACTGATTCAGGACGGCGCGCTGTCACTCAACGACACGCTGTCGCAGTTCGTCGATCTGACACCCCTGCCGGGCGAAAGCGCGGATCCGCGGCTGGCGAAAGTCACGGTGCGCAACCTGCTCGAACACCTGGCCGGATTCGGCAACTACGGCATCCGCGATCCCATGTTCGCCGATCCGCAGATCGCAGCGGCCGTCGGCACCAGCCTGCCGATCCATCAGGATGACATCATCCGCGCGATGAATGGCGTGGCGCTCAACTCCAATCCCGGCACCACTTTCCAATACAGCAACTACGGCTATCTCCTGCTTGGGCGCATCATCGAGGTGGCAAGCGGCATGAGTTACGAGGCCTATGCCAAGAGCATCTTCCAACCACTGGGCATCCATCTCATGCGTCTGGGCCATTCGCGCCGCTCCGATTCGATCGGATTCGAGACCGGCTATTACTCCGGCATCCAGCGCGCCACCGTATTCGACGACTCCGGCACGCTGGTGCCCTACGAATACGGCGCCTTCAATCTGGAGAACATGGACAGCCACGGCGGTTGGATCATGTCCGCGGTGGAACTGGTCCGCATCGCCAGCAACCTCGACAAGCCCGCGGCGCCGACGGCGGTTCTCAACCATGCCTCACTCGCACGCATGCTCGCGCGACCACAAAACTACGCAGGCCCATACACCCCGGGCGACCCGTACTATGCGTCCGGCTGGTCGGTGCGCGACTACGGCAACGGTCACTACAACACCTGGCATGACGGCAGCCTGCCAGGCACTACCTCGTACATGGCGCGCATTCAGGACGGCTGGGATTTCGTGGTCATCCTCAACCGCCGCGCCGAGAGCGGCAACGCCTGCTACTCCTGCGAGATCGACACCATGATGTGGAACGTGCGCCAGACAATATCGCCGTCGCAGTGGCCGACCCACGACCTGTTCCCGAAAATGCTGGACATCCTGTTCATTGATGGGTTCTGAGCGTCCCCCTGGAGACGCACCGATTCCCCCGGACCCGACCAGCGAGCGAATGGCGCAACCGACCCCGCAGGGGTGTACGCGGGGAAGGCGCTCCGCTCTACGACGGCGGTGGTGGGCTCCTGTAGAGCCGAGCTCCCTCGGCTCGAAGCGCTCTTGTAGAGCCGAGCTCGCTCGGCTCGCGGCGCACGATCTCGGCGCAAGCAAGAGCAGCGGAGCAAGCTCCGCTCTACGGCGGTGGTGTGTGCTCTTGTAGAGCCGAGCTCGCTCGGCTTGAAGCATATGGGAGCGGAGCAAGCTCCGCTCTACAACGGCGGCGGTGTGCTCCTGTAGAGCCGAGCTCGCTCGGCTTGAAGCATATGGGAGCGGAGCAAGCTCCGCTCTACGGCGGTGTCGGATTTGTAGAGCCGAGCGTGCTCGGCATGCGGCGTGGCAACGAGGCGAAAGACGCAGCGGAGCAAGCTCCGCTCTACGGCGGCGGCGGATTTGTAGAGCCGAGCTTGCTCGGCTTGAAGCATATGGGAGCGGAGCAAGCTCCGCTCTACGGGTGGTGGGTTTTGCAGAACCGAGCATGCCGGGCGGCGGTTTCGGGCGTTGCGAATCCGGCCAATTGCGGGCCGCCTGCGCGCGTGGCACTGTCCGCAACACGTCGGAGGGAAGCATGTCGGATATCACCGAACTGATCGGCAGAGCGCGCGCGGGAGACGCGCAGGCTTCGGAGCGCCTGTTCACGGCGCTGTATGACGAACTGCGCCGCCTGGCTGCCGGACAGTTGCGCGGCGACAACCTGATGCGTTCCACCTCACTGGTGCATGAGACCTGGCTCAAGCTGGCCAACCACGGCAGTCTCGAAATCACCGATCGCAGTCACTATTTCGCGATTGCCGCGCGGGTCATGCGCCAGATCGTGATCGATCATGTACGCGCGCGTGGTGCGAAGCGTCGTGGTGGCGATATCCATCTGGAATCGCTGGATACCACGGCCATGCAGGTTGCCGGACAAGGGCACGACGGGGATGTGCTGGCTCTTGACGATGCGCTGCAACGCCTGGGCGACGTGGATCCCGCACTCGCATCGCTGGTCGAGATGCGCTTCTACGCCGGATTGGAACTGGCCGAGATCTCGAGCGTGATCGACCGCTCGGAACGATCGCTCAAGCGCGACTGGCGTCGCGCACGCGCATTCCTGCAGCGCGAATTGGGACACGCCGCAACATGACCACCAGTGAACAGTGGCGACGCATCGCTGAGTTGTTCGACGAATTGGTCGAGCTGGATGCCGGGCAACGCCATGCACGCTTGCAAGCGCTGCGCGAAGTCGATGTGGAGTTGGCGCGCGAAGTAGCGACCCTCTTGGCCGCCGACGACAATTCGCATCCGCTGCTGGATGGTGATGCTGCCGATGCATTGCCGGACATCATCAGCGATGAGCGGGGCCGATCCGGCGAAGGCGCCCTGATCGGGCCCTACCGCTTGCTGCGCATTCTTGGCGAGGGCGGCATGGGCGTGGTCTGGCTGGCCGAGCGCACCGATGGCGCGTACGAACAGCGCGTTGCCGTGAAACTGCTCAAGCGTGGCATGGACAGCCAAGCCATCCTGCGCCGATTCCTGCAGGAGCGCCGCATCCTGGCTCGTCTGCAACATCCGAACATCGTGCACCTTCTGGATGGCGGCATGAGTGCCGATGGTCGGCCGTATTACGTGATGGATTTCGTCGAGGGTGATTCGATCACCCTGCACGCCCAGCAGCAGCAGCTGTCATTGGCCGCGCGGGTGGAACTGATCGCCAAGCTGGCAGACGCCGTTGCGCATGCGCATACCCAGCTCATCGTGCACCGTGATCTCAAGCCCTCCAACGTGCTGGTGGACGCGCGCGGTGAGCCACGCGTACTCGATTTCGGCATTGCCAAACTGATCGAGGAGAGCGGCAACCAGACCATGACGCAAACCGGCATGCGCGTGCTGTCTCCCGCCTATGCCGCGCCCGAGCAGATCCTCGGCGGCATCATCGGTACCGCAACGGACGTCTACGCGCTCGGCCTGTTGTTGTGCGAGCTGCTGGTTGACGCCCTTCCACACAAGCGCGGCAGCGGCCCGGCACGACTCAGCGAGGACGCCAGCGTGGAAGCCGTGCGCGCGAGCACCTTGGCGGAACGGCTTTCGGCGGAACGCGTGCGCGAACTGTATGGCGCGCTGATGGATCCGGCCAAACTCTCGCGTCGCATTGGTGGCGACCTCGACATCATCATCGCCACCGCGCTGCAGGTGGACCCCACGCGACGCTACGCCACCGCCACCGCCCTTGCGCGCGACCTGCGCAACTGGCTGCGCGGCATGCCGATCAGCGCCCGCGCGGACTCGGGTTGGTACCGAATGCGTCGTTTCGCACGCCGCCACCGCCTCGGCGTGGCGGCAGCCGCGCTGGTTCTGCTGTCGCTGGTCGGCGGACTGGGCGCGGCGCTGTGGCAAGCCAGTGTTGCGCGCGGCGAGGCGATGCGCGCGGACAGCGAACGTGTCAATGCCGAGGTGCAGCTGGAGCGTACGCAGAAGGTCAAGGATTTCATGCTCACGCTGTTTCGTGAGCAGGACCCGTTCAGCCGGGCCAAGGCGCAGGGTCGCAATGCCAGTCAGATGATTGCCGACGCCGTTAGCCAGGTGGACGCCACCCTGTCCGGTGATCCGGCATTGCAGGCCTCATTGCGCAGGGACCTGGGAGAGATTCAGATCAGTCTTGGCGATCGCGCCGCAGCCGTGACCACCCTGAAAAATGCGTGGGAGCAGCAAAAAACACTGTCCGGTGCTGACAGCTCGGACAGCGCCGATGCCCAGGCATGGTACGCGACCGCGCTGCTTCAAGCCGGTGACCTGCCCCAGGCCGAGGCCCTGCTGCGAAGTGCGCTGGACCGCCTGCGAATCACGCTGGGACCGGACGATCTGAAAACGGTGGATGCCGAGACCTCGCTGGCACGCGTGGACATGATGCAATCGCGCAACGAAGCAGCGCTGAAGGCGCTCAATCATGGTCTGGATGTGTACGTCAAGAAATATGGTGAGGATGCCTCCGAACTGATACCGCGATTGTCTGCCTTGTCTGCGCAATACGTGGAAATGTCGCAATTCGAGAAATCCAACGAGATCAGTCGGTGGGCCCTGAGAATCATTGAAAGGAACAATGGCGCCGACCACGTGCGGGCCATCGTTCCGCACGCGCAATTGGCCGATGCCTTGCGTTACCAGCAGAAATACCCCGAAGCAATGCACGAAATGCAGGAGGCAGTGCGCATTGCCCGGCAGCAGTTGCCGGCCAGGCATCCCGTGCTCGCGGGTGTACTGGTGCGTTACGGTGATTTGTTGCGTCGCATGCAACGCTACGATGAAGCCGAGCAGGTGTTCGCCGAAGGTGTAGCCATGCTGGAGGGGGCCAAGACTGGCGAATATGCCCAGATGCTGCAGGTGTACGGCACCTTGGCCGCAGCGCGCGGAGAGCATGCACTGGCCAGCGAACGCTTCCGCAAGTCAGCCGAAGTGTTCCGCCTGGCAACTGGTGAAAGCACGTTCACCTGGTTGACCAATTTGCTGTTGGTGGGAAGCCTTGGCCAATCCGGCCATCTTGCCGAGGCTGAGCAATTGGCTATCGAGGCAAGCCATGCGATTGAAGGCATAAGCAACGAGAACAGCTTCGAGCGTTCCTTTCTGGCCCACACCCGCGGCACCTTGCGCTGGCGCCAGGGACGCATGGTGGAATCGGTTGCCGATTTGCGCGAAGCCTTGCGCATCCTGATCATCGTGTATGGTGAAAACCACCCGGATTCCGCCGGCCTGCGGGTAGCCCTGGCACGCAGTCTGCTGGCCCTGGATGATGCGGACAGTCGGATCGAAGCCAGCACATTGATCGGGCAAGCCATGCCCATCGTGGAGAAATCCAAAGCGGGCAAACCGGACCTGGGTGTGGCCTTGTTGGTGCGCGCGGAAATCCGCTTGAATGCCGGCGATCTGGCCGATGCAAAGCAGGACATCGCGGAGGCCTTGCCCTTGTTGCAAGGCAAGGGCCTGGATCTTGATCGCGCGCGACGCACGGCAGCAGATCTGAGCCAACGCGCCGCCAGGAGCCCGCTGATCGGTCAATCGAAATCTTCGGCAAAAGGTTAGCCGGACAAGCCGAAACCACCTTCGCAGGCCGTCCGTTGCAAACACCTGCGGCGCGGCGAGCGCGAATGCGATGCCGAGGACGAGACGACCCAAAGCGAGCGAGCGGTCCATGGAAAATTCCTGTCGAATGGTTCGCGGAGCCTGTGCAGGATGCAGTGACCATGCAAGTGCCAATCGCCCGGGAATCGGAGCGGGGATCGCAGGCGAAAGCGCGTGTTTGGCGTCGCCGCGCAAGCCAGCTTCCACTGCGGCGCCGCGACTGCGTGATCGCGAAACCAGCCACGTCGACGAAGAGAAATCCTCAAACGCATCCGATGCAGCTACGACACCACTGGGCTGCGCACGGCCTGCGTCCGGAAATCGGTGACAAATGGCAAAGCACAACGCCGCTGCGCACCCCGCAAAAACCGAAATCCCGCGCAGCGATCGTCTGATCGGTCTCAAGCCCGGCACTTTTACGACCTCGGCCTCCCCGCCAGGCCACCCGCAACGGGCGTTTGGGCTTCCCATACCCACACCGCGGCACGCGCGGTGAGCTGGTGCATCGCCACGTTACGGATACTTCGTCTGTGTGCCGTCGAAGTTGTCGGCGAAAATGCGGTCGGCGGTGTACAACTCGGCGCTGGCCAAAGCGGTACCGCCGTTGACGGCCGAGCTTGCACCACCCGCGATCAGCACTTGGCCGGATGGCAACAAATTGGCGGTGTGATCTGTGCGGCCAGTCACCAGATTGCCGGCATCCGACCAGGTATTGGACACCGGATCGTACAACTCGGCGCTGTCCAGAACGCTGCCGTTGTTCCCGCCCGCCACCAGCACCAAACCGATGGGCAGCAGCGTCGCGGTGTGATCCTGCCGCGCCGTCGTCATCGAACTCGCGGACGTGGACGACCAGGAATTCAGCGCCGGGTCGTACACCTCCGCGCCGGCGAGCGGCGCGTAATTGTAGTCAAACTGCCCACCGTATCCGCCGGTTACCAGCACCTTGCCGGATGGCAACCGCGTAGCGGCATGATGGTCACGCGCATTCGCAAGGCCATTGCTTGTCGCGGTCCAGGAATCGGCAACCGGGTCGTACACCTCGGCAGACTTCAATAGCAAGCCACTACCGGTGTTTCCGCCAACCACCAGCACCTTGCCCGAGGCCAGCAACGTCGCCGTGTGCAGATAGCGCGCCGTGCCCAGCGATCCGGTCGTGGCGGTCCACTGACCCAGCGCGGGATCGTAAAGCTCGGAGCTGTTCAAGGCGTTGCCGTTGGAATCCACGCCACCGGCCACCAGCACCTTGCCCGAGGGCAGCACGGTTGCAGTGAAGTAGAAACGCGCGGTGCCCAGCGATCCACTCGGGCTCCATGCGTTCTGCACGCTTTGCGCCGAATCGTAAACATCGACGCTGTCCAAGGCCCCGAATTGCGTATTGCCATGCCCGCCGATCACCAAGGCCTTGCCGGAAGCCAGCGCCACCAGCGCATGCCAGTAGCGCGCTCCTGTGAACGCGCCCGCTGTCGACCACAGCCCGGTCACCGGGTCATACGACTCGGCGCTGTCGAGCACGCTGCCGTTGTAGCCGCCCACCACCAGCACCTTGCCGGTCGTCAGCGTAACCGCAGCGTGCAGACGGCGCGCGGTCGCGAGCGAATCGGTGGCGCTGAATCCGACCGCTCGCGCGCTGCTGGCCAAGGCAAGCAACAACACCAAACCCATTACGCTCACATCACGCTTCATTGGCGTTCTCCAAGACCGGATGTTCCGCGCCGTCAATTCTCGAAACCGTTGGCGAAGATCGCGTCGCCTTGGATGACTTCGACCGCACCGATATCGCAACGCGGACCCTGCGGGCGCGCGACGCCGCGTTGATCGACGCCGCTGCAATTGGCCGGATCGCCGGCGTCGATCGCGGGACTGCCGGGCCCGGGCGCTTGCGTGAGCGTGAAGCCGCCGTTGTCTTGCAGCGGGCCGAGCAGCGGGTCGGCCGTCAAGTTGCCGTCGCCACAGAGGATGTTGCGGTGGCCGTCGTGCGTCGGCACGCAGCCGTTCGCCATGATCGTATATTCGAAAAACGCATTGCTGACGTGAGTGAAATCGATATCGTTGTCGGCGATGGTGGCGTGATTCCCCCAAAAAATCACATGGCTGAAACTGGGGGCAAAATTGTTCATGCCACCCGTGCCATCATTGGCAACGGCGCCGCCTATAATCGCGGAATTGTTCGCGAACGTGACGTGGTACAGAACGGGGCGCATCTCAAGATAGCCCGTCGCCGCGTTGGTGGCTTCAAAGTACATGGCGCCGCCGTTTTGGAAAGCGCTGTTGTTGCTGAAGGTGACCTCGCTCAGCACCGGGTCGATGATCGCATGCAGTCCACTGGCTCGGACGTACATCGCACCGCCGGACTCGCCGTCGGTCGCGGTGGAGTTGCTGCTGAAGGTGACGCGGCTCAGCGCGGGGCTTGCCGTCGAGTAATCGCCAAGGGTCTGGCTGTACATCCCTGCGCCCTGGGAGCCCGAGTTGCCGGTAAAGCTGACATCCACGAGGCTGGGGCTGCTGCGGTTGAGGTGGTTCGAGCTGTTGTTGGCGCCGCTCGTCATGTTGGCCAGGCCGCCGCCTTGCCTCGCGTAGTTTCCGCTGAAGCGCACACGAGTCAGGCTCGGGCTGCTGTCGCTGTCCTTGCCTCGGGCCCAGGCCATCATGCCGCCGCCGTATTGCGACGAGGAGTTGCCGCGAAAGTCCACGTCGTTCAGGCGCGGACTGCACACCGCGTTGGGCACATCGGCCCAGCACAACAGGCCGCCGCCATAGTAGACCGGGGCGCCGAGGGTGTTTGCGGCGGTGATGGTGATGCCGTCGAGCAGGGTCGCCGCGGTGACCGATGAGCCGTCCTGACCGCCCATCGTCATCACGTGGAAACTGTTGTTGCCGACGATGTCGCCGGTGGTTTCGATAATGCCGTTGCTGTCGGGATCGGTGTCATCGCCCTGGATGTCGCCGGAAAGAATCGTGGGATACAAAACCGGATCGCGCACAGTCCCGCTGCCGGCATATCCGCCGTACAACAGCAGGTCGCGCGAAATCTGAAAGGTGACGGCGCGCTCGGCGGTGGTCGGTGTGCCGGTCGTCGTGACCGGTCGATACACGCCCTGCTTCAGCCACAGCTCGTCGCAACCGGTATCGGCCAACGCACTGTGCAGGTCCTTGGGCGTCGTCCAACTGATGCCGTCATTGCCAGCCTGCCCGTCCACCGCAACGCGGCACACCGCGGCACACTTACCATTGCCAACCAGCGCGCCCACAAGCAACAGTGGCGCCAGCGCAAACCTGTCGAGCCCGAAACCGTGCCACGTGCGCATCTTCATGGACGCCCCTTTTCCCTCCCGGCACGTCGGGTGAGTCTAGGGCGGTTGGCGGTCGCGTACAACGCGCGGATACTCGTGCGCCACCACATTGAGCGCGCTTTCCAGCGACATGCCTGGACACACTCCGTTGTCCCGCGCGAACCTGCAAACCAGCTTCGAGCAAATTCGCTCGAGGACTACGCCGAGTGCGCGTACTTCGGTTTTTCGATGTACGTGGTGCTCGATCACTTTGCGGCGCCCGGAACATCAAGTCGGTCACTTCCACGCCGGCCAGGAACATCGGCCTCTTCGGACTGGGCACATTGGTCGCGATCGTCGTCGCCTTGCGGCTGAACAGACACGGCGCCATGCGCCGCCAGGGCACCGGCGCCATGTCGGCGGCAGCGAGCGGGCCGAACGTGAGCGCCGCCTGGTTGCTGCGCTTGAGCTCACGCATCGAAGCGGCCACGCGTTCCGGTTGCCGCAGCGGATTGGCCTGGCTAACCGACAGATCGGGGACCAGCAGACCAAAGTGGTGGCCAGGGACGGAATCGAACCGCCGACACGGGGATTTTCAGTCCCCTGCTCTACCAACTGAGCTACCTGGCCGGATCTGCATGCGTGCTGACGCGAACGGTCAACAGCGGGCCGCGTATTAGAGCCGTGTCGGCGTTTGACGTCAAGGTGCCGATGATGAATAGACCGCAGATGGCAATCCGGGCGCCGCTTTCAGGGCTGATTGATCAGCGTCGTCCTAGATCGGATCGACTGGACGGGTGACCGGGAAACGGCGTTTTGACTCGAGCTGCCAGAACATCCAAGCCGACATCGCGGTGATGACACCCACGCCGACGAAGGTCGCCTGAAATGCGGGCAGCGCCGCTGCGCCGCCCTCGACACCGAAGGCCTCGGAAAACGCCGACAGCGCCCCGCCGGCAGCGGCCACGCCCAGGCTCATTGCCAACATCATCACCATCGACAGCAGACTGTTGCCACTGCTCGCCAGTTCAGCATCAAGATCGCGCAGTGTCACCGTGTTCATCGCGGTGAACTGCAGCGAATTCACGAAGCCGAACATTGCCAGCTGGGCTATGCGCAACCACGCAGGCTGCCCCGGACCGATCAGAGCGAAGCTCGCCATCATCAGGCCGACCAGCACCGTGTTGACGATCAGCACGCGGCGGTAGCCGAAACGCTGCACGATCGGCACCACCGCGCGCTTGGAAGCCATGCCCGCCGCCGCAACCGGAATCATTGCCATACCCGCCTGCAAGGGCGTGAATCCCAGGCCCACCTGCAGCAACAGCGGGATCAGGAAGGGCATCGCGCTGCTGCCGATGCGCGCGAACAGGTTGCCGAGGATGCCCACGCGATAACTGGCCACGCCAAACAGCGCCTGCGGGAACAGCGGCTTGGGCAGGCGCAGCGCATGCAGCCAGTAGGTCACGAACAGCGCCATTCCCAGCAAAAACAGACCCGCTGCTGTGGCATGGCGCAGCCCGAGTTCAGACACGCCATCCAGCGACAGCGAAATCGCCAGCATGCTCACGGCAAGCATCAGGTAGCCGGCAAGATCGAAGCGCCCCACCACGCCGCGTGCATCGGGCATGAAGCGCAAGGTCGCCAGCACCGCAATCACACCGACCGGCAGGTTGATGAGGAAGATCCAGTGCCAGGAAATCGCTTCGACCAGCCAGCCGCCGAGCGTGGGACCGACCAGCGGGCCGATCAGCCCGGGCAAGGCGACGAAGCTCATCGCCTCGAGAAACTCCTCTCGCGGCCATGAGCGCATGATCGCAAGCCGGCCCACCGGCAGCAGCATCGCCCCGCCAACACCCTGCACCACACGCGCGATCACCAGGAAATGCAAACTCCAGGCAGCCGCGCACAGCAGGGAACCCAGCGTGAACAAGCTCAGCGCAAACAGAAAGAGGCGCCGCGTACCGAAGCGATCCGCGAGCCAGCCCGAGGCGGGAATGAGCAGGGCCATCGTGAGTGCATAAGCCACCACCACCGACTGCATGCGCAGCGCGCTTTCGCCCAGACTCGCCGCCATCGCCGGCAAGGCGGTGTTGACGATGGTCGAATCGAGCATTTGCATGAATACGCCCAGCGCCACCAGCCACAACAAGGCGCGCGAATTCGCTGCCTGCGCGGGCGGAGACACAGCCGCGTCATTCATGCCCGGGACCAAGGGGCAAGTGCACGCACAAGGCACGCTCGATCATGATTTCTCCACTGCAAGGATCGCAGGCAAACGCAGCCATCGCTCGCGGTCATCGCGCCCGTTCATCGAGTGCGCCTCGCACCTTCTCGCCAATGCTTGCGAATGCGACAACTGTTCGCACGCCAGCTTGCCGCTGGTGAAGGTTAGCAGTCTCACGAACACTCGGCCGACGCGGCCGCTGGTCGATGCCGACAGTGGCGCGATCCTCATGCATCCTGTCAGCCGCGGACCCCACCGCACAACGGGCGAGCCTCTCCGATGCCGTGCCGACCGCGCCTCTTGATCGGCGTTCACCTAATCGCCATGCTGTGCGGCTTGCCTGGCAACACAATCACCTATCCGCAATGAGCAGCAGATACAACGCCGCCGACATCGAAGTGCTGTCGGGCCTGGATCCGGTCAAGCGCCGACCGGGCATGTACACCGACACCGCGCGTCCCAACCACCTGGTGCAGGAAGTGGTCGACAACTCGGTCGACGAGGCGCTGGCCGGACATGCGAAGACCATCGAAGTCACGTTGCACGCCGATGGCTCGATCGAAGTCACCGACGACGGCCGTGGCATGCCGGTCGACATCCACCCCGAGGAAAAAATCCCCGGCGTCGAGCTGATCCTCACGCGCCTGCATGCGGGCGGCAAATTCTCCAACCGCAACTACCAGTTCTCCGGCGGCCTGCACGGCGTCGGCGTGTCGGTGGTGAACGCGTTGTCGCAGCGCGTGGAAGTCACGATCCGCCGCGAAGGCCAGATCCATCGCATGGACTTCAAGGACGGCGATCGCGCCAGTGCGCTCGCCGTGATCGGCAGCGTGCCCAAGCGGCAAACCGGCACCACCGTGCACTTCTGGCCCGACCCGAAGTATTTCGATTCACCGAAAATCTCGTTGCCGCGCCTCAAGCACGTGCTGCGCGCCAAGGCGGTGCTGTGCGCCGGCCTGACCGTGCGCCTGAGTGACGAGGTTTCCGGCGAAAAGATCGAGTGGTTCTACCAAGACGGCCTGCGCGATTACCTGCGCTCGCTGCTCGGCGATGCCGAACGCATTCCCGCCGAGCTCTATCTGGGCCAGCACGCCAAGGACAACGGCGCGGTCGACTTCGTCGTCGCCTGGCTGCCCGAGGGCGAACTCACGCAGGAGAGTTACGTCAACCTCATCCCCACTGCGCAGGGCGGCACCCACGTCAACGGCCTACGCTCTGGCCTGACCAATGCACTGCGCGAGTTCTGCGAGTTCAGGAATCTGCTGCCGCGCGGTATCAAGCTCGCGCCCGAGGACGTCTGGGACCGGCTCTGCTTCGTGCTGTCGCTGAAGATGAGCGATCCGCAGTTCTCGGGCCAGACCAAGGAACGCCTGTCCTCGCGCGATGCCGCGGGCTTCGTCGAGAACGCCGTGCATGACGGCTTTTCGCTGTATCTCAACCAGCACGTGGAGATCGGCGAGAAGATCGCGCAAATCGCCATCGAACGCGCCACCTTGCGCCTGAAGGCCGAAAAGCAGGTGGTGCGCAAGAAGATCACGCAAGGCCCCGCCCTGCCCGGCAAGCTCGCCGACTGCGCATCGAGCGATCTGTCGCGCACCGAACTGTTCCTCGTCGAAGGCGACTCCGCCGGCGGTAGCGCGCGGCAGGCACGCGACAAGGATTTCCAGGCGATCCTGCCGCTGCGCGGCAAGATCCTCAACACCTGGGAAGTCGAATCCGGCCAGGTGCTGTCCTCGCAGGAAGTCCACGACCTCGCGGTTGCGATCGGCTGCGACCCCGGCAAGGACGACATCAGCGGCCTGCGCTACGGCAAGGTCATCATCCTTGCCGACGCCGACTCCGATGGCCTGCACATCGCCACCCTGCTCAGTGCATTGTTCCTGCGCCACTTCCCGCGTCTGGTGCGCGACGGCCATGTGTTCGTGGCGATGCCGCCGCTGTTCCGCGTCGATGTCGGCAAGCAGATGTTCTACTGCCTCGACGAAGCCGAGCGCGATGGCCTGCTCGAGCGCATCGAACGCGAGAAAATCAAGGGCGCGGTGAGCGTGACGCGCTTCAAGGGACTGGGCGAAATGAACCCGAGCCAGTTGCGCGAATCGACCATCCACCCCGATACCCGCCGCCTCGTCCAGCTCACCGTCGAAACCGACGACGGCACCGCCAGGCTCATGGACATGCTGCTGTCCAAGAAGCGCGCCGCCGACCGCAAGCAGTGGCTGGAAACCAAGGGTGATCTGGCCTCGCTGGAGGCCTGAGCCGGCTTGCTCGAATCCACTCCATCGATTAGCCTTACTTCATGGTAAGGAGTACATCATGAGCACCGCCACCTTGACGAGCAAGGGTCAGATCACCATCCCCGTTGCAATCCGCGAAGCATTGAAGGTCTCCACCGGCGATCGCGTCGAGTTCGTCGAAGTGGCGCCCGGACGTTACGAATTCATGGCGGCGACGGCATCCGTCCGAGACCTCAAGGGCATGTTTGGCAAGCCGCGCAAGGCGGTAGCGATCGAACAGATGAATCAAGCAATCGCCAAGCGTGGTGCAGCAGCACGATGATCGGCCTGGATACCAACGTCCTGGTTCGCTACATCATGCAGGACGACAGGGAGCAAGCTGCACAAGCCAGTCGAGTCATCGAAGCACTCACGATCGACGAACCCGGCCTGATCACGCTGGTGGCCCTGGTGGAGCTGGTCTGGGTTCTCGATGCTTGCTATCAACTCGATCGCAGCCAACAAGCCGATGTCCTGGAACGGCTGCTGCGCACACGGGAATTGCTCATCGAACGCGCTGCCGTGGTCTGGCAGGCGCAGCGCGCGTTTGTCAGCGGAAAGGGCGATTTTGCCGACTGCCTGATCGAACGCTGTGCTGCAGCAGCCGGTTGCAGCCGCACCGTGACCTTCGATCGCAATGCCGCCAGACATGCCAACATGGTGCCGTTACACCGTTGAGGCCCGCGTGTGCGGAGCAATCGTCGCAGCCTTGCTTCCGATTTGGCGCCATCGTTCAGTCCGGCGCATGAGCACTTTCTATTGCCCAGGGGCAAGCTCGCCCATCACCCACCCCGCACCATCTCGACGATCTTCGACGGGCTCAGCGAACCGGCGCGTTCGCGCATCTGCGGCAGGTAGTTCGCCTGCAGGCCCTTGGCCTGGCCGAGCATCTGCTGGAAGGTCTCGCGCAGCATGTCGGTGGAGAACGTGCGACCGCTGGCGTAGTAGCGGCGGGCAACCTGACCGAGCGCGTAGGTGCTCGCAAAGCTCATCCCCGAACTCACCGCCTGACGACCGAGGCCGCCGAGCAGGCTGCCGCCGATCGCGCCGAGCAGGCCGCCGAGGAGTTTCCGGCCGGCCTGTTCGAGATATTGCGCGGTGAGTCCGACGCCGAGCGTGGCGAGGAAGTCCTTGATGTGGCTGGTGTCGAGTTCGTAGCCATACGACTGCCCGATGCGATAGACCATGCGCATCTGCAAGGGAATGATCGCCATCGTCGCCAGCGACTCGGGCAGGAGTTCGAGGCCGCCGTTGAGAATCGAGGCGTCGAGGATCAGCTTGTCGAGTTCGGCTTCGCTCAGGCTCGATGCTTGCGCGCCTGCGCCGCCACCTGTGCTTGTCTCGCCGACAGCTGCTGCGCCAATGGTCGCAAGCGGCGCGGTGGCGATCGCCTGCGCCGCTTGCGCATGCGCGGCGCTGCTGCCGGCATCGAGACCAAGGCGCTTCGACAAATCGCCGAGAAAGGCGCGCTCGGCGTCGCTGCTGCCGCCATCGGCATGGCACACGCACACCGCCATCTCATAGGCAAGCTGGCGCGCTTCCGGTGTCGTCAGCACCGCAATCGCGCCATCGAGATCGATGCGCTTGAGCAGCACATCCTGATAGAGCATGGCGACATCGAGGCCGCCACTGCCCAGACCCGCGGCGACGCGGCGAATCTCCTCGCGCTCGCTGTCGCTGGTGGCGCCGTCGGCCGATGCGGCAATCAGGCTGATCGCAAGGATGGCGCGGGTTTCCTGTTCGGTCATGGCATGTCTCGCATGATGGTTCCGTGCATGGTGCCCGAGCATCGCGCGGCTGTCAGCGTGACCGAAGTCAGGGGAATCGGTGAGTGGGTTGCGCTGTGACCTGGGCGCGTCGCGCCCGGAGACGTGGCCATCCCTGGCCAAACCTTGTCCGCGTCCTACGCGGCGGAATTTCCGGGCCTGATTGGCGAGGTCCGGAGCGTGGCGCTCACGCGCGACGCAGTTCGGGGTTCAGTAGCTTCATCGCGAGGTCCGCGGTTACGTCTTCAATCGCGTCCTCATCTGGGACGGCATCTTGCCGGGACCGGGGACTCGATTCCGCGCAATGGGCGACGCGCCCCCTGCGGGCGGCTTCACGACCGGACTGCCAACTGCCTCACACTTTGGCGGGTGGATGCCGCCCGAAGCTCACGCGCTCGTGGCCGGCGGCGTCGCGCGCACTGTCGATCGACTCGAAGCCGCATCCGGCGAAAAGATTGCGCACCGCAGCTGCCTGGTCGTAGCCATGTTCGAGCAGCACCCAGCCCCCTGCGCGCAGGTGGGTGGGCGCCTGCGCAATGATCGTGCGGATGGCATCGAGACCGTCTCTGCCGGAAGCAAGCGCGTCCGGCGGCTCGAAACGCAGGTCGCCTTGCGCAAGATGTGGATCGCCGGACACGATGTAGGGCGGATTGGAGGCAATCAGGTCGAACATCGCGCCGCCGAGCGCCACGCACCAGTCGCCTTGCGCGAATTCGACGTTGCGCAGGTCGAGCCGCCGCGCATTGCCGCGCGCGACCTCGAGTGCGGCTTCGCTCGCGTCGGTCGCGAGCACGCGCGCCTGCGGCCGTTCGCTCGCAAGCGCCAGCGCGATCGCGCCCGAACCGGTACCAAGGTCGGCCACGCGGACCTCGCGATCGAGCGGCAGTCGCGCAAGCGCGAGTTCAACCAGCAATTCGGTTTCCGGGCGCGGGATCAGCACCGCAGGCGTGACATCGAGTTCCAATGTCCAGAATCCGCGCCGGCCGGTGAGATAGGCGATCGGCTCGCCGCGCCAGCGTGCGTCGATCAACTGCACATACGCGGCGCGCTGGTCGGCAGTGGGTTCGTGCTCGGGCCAGGCGAACAACCAGCCACGCGGGCGAGCGAGCACATGGGCCAGCAGGATCTCGGCCTCGCTGCGCGCCTCCTCGCCCACCAACCGAGTGCTCGCAGCTTCGATCAGGGCGCGGACCGAGCGCGGCTCGCACTCGCTCACGACGACAGCAGGCGCCACGCCTGCACCGCGCAGGCGAGCAAGAACCCGGCGAGGAAAAACAGATAGC